>NZ_JAHAWC010000002.1:0-446362 GCF_018383635.1 Enterobacter sp. 120016
TGATAGGTCGGGTGTGTAAGCGCAGCGATGCGTTGAGCTAACCGATACTAATGAACCGTGAGGCTTAACCTTACAACGCCGAAGCTGTTTCGGCGGACGAGAGACAGAATATTTTCAGCTTTGATACAGATTTAACAGAATTTGCCTGGCGGCTTTAGCGCGGTGGTCCCACCTGACCCCATGCCGAACTCAGAAGTGAAACGCCGTAGCGCCGATGGTAGTGTGGGGTCTCCCCATGTGAGAGTAGGGAACTGCCAGGCATCAATTAGAAGAACCCCGTACCGTAAGGTGCGGGGTTTTTTGCTTTGTGCTCCCCTCTCTGGCCTTTCTCTTAATCCCTTTTCCTGCTAATGAAATGTGTGATCTCTGTCTCAATGTTATTTATAACAAAATTATAACATTTCATTTACGAGGTAATTGAGTCTCCTGGCTCAATACGCCGCTGTTTATGGCAGGAGCATAATCACAATGACAGAAAGCATTACATCAAACGGGACGCTGGCCAACAGTGATACCCGAAGAAGGGTATGGGCAATCGTCAGCGCCTCTTCAGGGAATCTGGTTGAATGGTTCGACTTTTACGTCTACTCATTCTGTTCACTCTACTTCGCACATATCTTCTTCCCCTCCGGCAACACCACGACGCAGCTGCTTCAAACGGCAGGGGTATTTGCCGCAGGATTCTTGATGCGACCCATCGGGGGCTGGCTGTTTGGCCGCATTGCGGATCGTCGCGGGCGTAAGGCTTCTATGCTGATCTCGGTGTGTATGATGTGCTTTGGCTCTCTGGTGATCGCCTGCTTACCGGGATATGAATCGATTGGTACCTGGGCGCCGGCGCTACTTTTACTGGCCCGCTTATTCCAGGGATTATCGGTGGGCGGTGAATACGGTACCAGTGCGACCTACATGAGTGAGATTGCACTGGAAGGCCGTAAAGGTTTTTACGCCTCATTCCAGTACGTCACGCTGATTGGTGGTCAACTGCTGGCCATCCTTGTGGTGGTGATCCTGCAGCAGATTCTGACGGACGAACAACTTCATGCCTGGGGATGGCGAATTCCTTTCGCGATGGGCGCTGTACTGGCAGTTGTTGCACTTTGGCTGCGCCGTCAGTTAGATGAAACCTCTCAGAAGGAAGTCAGAACGCTGAAGGAGGCGGGAACATTCAAAGGATTATGGCGTAACCGCAAAGCTTTCCTTATGGTGCTGGGCTTTACTGCGGGCGGCTCTCTCAGTTTCTACACGTTCACCACCTACATGCAGAAGTATCTGGTGAACACCACCGGCATGCATGCAAACGTCGCCAGCGTAGTCATGACCGTGGCGCTGTTTGTCTTTATGCTCATACAGCCCATTATCGGTGCACTCTCGGATAAAATCGGTCGACGCACGTCGATGCTGATTTTTGGCGGGCTGTCGGCGTTATGTACCGTACCTATTCTGTCTGCCCTTCAGCATGTGACTTCTCCATATGCCGCGTTTGCGCTGGTGATGCTGGCGATGGTGATTGTCAGTTTCTATACCTCTATCAGCGGAATACTGAAAGCTGAAATGTTCCCGGCGCAGGTCCGCGCTTTAGGGGTAGGGCTCTCTTATGCGGTTGCTAATGCGCTATTTGGCGGATCGGCGGAGTACGTTGCGTTATCGCTTAAATCATGGGGAAGTGAAACGACATTCTTCTGGTACGTAACGATAATGGGCGCACTGGCCTTTATTGTTTCCCTGATGCTGCATCGCAAAGGGAAAGGCATTCGACTTTAATAGCGCGCCATCTGCCACACGGCATAGCCGGTCGTTGCGCCGGTGACATCCCAGGCGAAATCTTTCCAGCTCCAGCCGCTCCCTGCGGGGCGGCTATCCCACAGTTCTTTTGATGCCCCAAGACCGACTGAGAACATCAACCCTATCGCTGCGCTACGATCACGACTGTATCCCTGATGCTGCGCATATTCATTACCGGCTGCGGACAACATCGCAGAAGCGAGGAAATGCTGTGCTTTATCCTGTCCGGACCAGCTATCGTTGGCCATATGGCTACAGCCGCTCAGAAAGAAGACGCTTAGTAACAGAGGAATACGCATCAACGGGCCCTATAAAAAAGCCCTGCGGATGGCAGGGCCTGGACATTACAGAATACGGCTGATAAGTCGGTCGATACGGATACGACGTAAGCGGCGGATAAGCTTGCGGACTTTCACCGGATAATCGGCAATGCTCTGCAGTTCGCGGTAATGATTAACCACAGTGGTATGTGTGCGAATCAGCTCCAGCTCACGCTCACGTTTTGTGGCTAACTCATGCTGCGGGTCATGGATCAGGATAGCGTTTTCCAGATCCAGTCGCCACGCGCGTGGGTTCAGGTTGTTACCGGTCAGCAGCATCCACTCATCGTCGACCCACATTCCTTTCAGATGGTAAGTGTTGTCTTCGTCTTTCCAGAGACGCACAACCAGCTGGTCAGTGTTTACGTAATACTGTAAACGGCTCAGGAAACGGCGCAGGTTAATCTCATAGAGATAAGGCAGCGCACCGATGATTTTGAACGGCTGATCTTCAGGAATGAAGAAGTCGTTTGCGGTTTTATCACCAACGATAATTTCCACTTTTTTACCGTCGCGCAGCAGCTGAATGATATTACGCACCAGCACGGCAGGAAGGTTGAAGTACGGCGTACAGATGGTGAGTTTCTGCTCCGCGCACGGCATCAGATGGAAGATCGTTTTGTTCAACAGGCTCGATTTGCCGAGCCCTACCAGCGGGGTAACGGATAACTCTTCGTTGTTCGCATCGCCCTGGAAATGATAGACCGCGTCACGCAGCTCCTGGCGGAAGGCGCGAACATCGTTTTTGATTTCCGGGCTTTTAGGACGCTCGGGATCGTCAAGGCGATTAACACCGCGTCCATGGACCAGGTTTTTATCAACCCAGTTGAACATGATATCGGCCATCTGCGGATTACGGATCAGATGGTAACGGTCGTAGCGATATTTATCGAGCTGATGAAGGTAAACATCATTCAGACTTGCGCCGCTGTAAAGCACGCTGTCATCAATGATGAAGCCCTTGAAATGAAGTACGCCGAGCGCTTCACGGGTATTAACCGGGACGCCATAAACAGGCACATCAACGCCAGGATTTTCCTGCGCCGTGCGGCAATACCAGTCGGCATTGGTGTTTGACGCGGCAGCGCCAATACGGCCACGCTGAGCGCGATGCCAGTCGACCAGCACGCGAACATCGAGTTCCGGACGCTGACGTTTGGCTTCATAGAGCGCGTTCAGGATCGCGCGCCCGCCTTCATCCTGTTCAAGATACAGCGCCACAATGCAAATGCGTCGCGTGGCGCTGGCAATCTTTTCCAGAAGCGTCTCCCGAAAATGAGCGGGAGCGTAAAAGAACTCTACATCATCAACTGACTGAGAAATCTTCGGTAGTTGAGCAAGGTGTTGTTGATGTTTATTACGCTTAAATTTTGACAACATCACAGTGCGTTTCTTCTCTGTTCATTGAAGGGTTGTCTGTACCATGCAAACAACATAAGCGGACAATGATACCACCAGTCCCGTCCAAAGTGGGTAACATTTCCAGTAGCTTACTCGCGTTTGTCTGCTGATGTCAGACTGAGGGACAAGGCCACAATACCTTCGTCCAGCTGAATATCAACGTCAAACCCAAGTTTTCGCGCCAGGGTCACCATACCGCGATTGTTAGGCATAGTAATGCCATTGAGGCGTAACAATCCGTGATCTCGCGTATAACTGATGAGTTTTTCCAGCAGCCGTCTTCCCAGACCCAGGCCTTTAAGATCGGAGCGCACCAGCACCGCAAACTCCGCATCGACGTTATCCGGGTCAGAAATCGCACGCGTGACGCCGAGGATCTCATCCCCCTTATCGGAGCGACGAACGGCAACAAACGCCATTTCTCGATCGTAGTCGATCTGGGTCATATTGGCTAAATCATCGTGGGTAAATTCGTTGATTTCGCTAAAATAGCGATAATAAAGATCCTCTTTCGTGACCTGAGAGATAAAGGCCCGCAGCTGGGGCTCATCTTCCGGCAGAATAGGGCGGAACAAGGCGCGTTCCCCATTCTTCATCTCAACCCACTCCTCCAGCTGTAGGGGATACGGGCGGATTGCCAGACGGCTCTCTCTGTCTCCGTCGAATGGCGCGATATCCAGGGTCACGTCCAGCGCCGTGAACTCATTGCCGGAGGCGAGTAGCGGATGAATGTCCAGCCGCTGGATCTCAGCACAATCCACAATCAGGTTAGAGACCTGTACCAGGAACTGGCTTAACCCGGCAATATCAAGCGGACGCAGCGCGCTCCGGCCACGGATCTTTTTACTTTTAATCGCCTGGATGATCAGATAGCGCGCCAGGTTCATGTTCAGCGGCGGTAAAGCGACCACGGCCTGCTCCTCCGGGCGCCACTCAACGCCACCTTCCCCCAGCATGATGAGCGGGCCGAAGACGGGATCGTGTTCGACCACCACCCGTAATTCCTGAGCCCCAGCGCGGTTTGCCATGCTTTGCACCAGCAATCCGTGGATCCTTGCCTGCGGCCAGGCCATTTTGACCCGGTCGAAAATGGCATCAGCTGCCTGCTGCACCTCAGTCGCAGTACGCAGGTATAACATAACCCCCTGAACATCAGACTTATGCGGGATGTCCGGGGAGCGCAGCTTCAGGGCCACCGGATAGCCAATTTGCTCGGCAATATGCACGGCCTCAGCGCTGTCGCTGGCGATCCATGTCGGCAGGGTTTGCATGCCGTAGCTGCCCAGAATGGGCTGGACCTCATGCGTATCAAGCGACGTCGCGCCTTCTTCAATGGCCTGCTGCAACAGCCGGTGAACGTCGACGGTGTTCGCCGTCAGATTCCCGGGCAAAGCCGGGGTCTCACGCAGCTGTTTCTGGTTGCGGCGATATTCCACCATATGCATGAACGCGGTGATGGTGCCTTCCGGCGTACGGTAGGTTGGCAGCCCGGCCTCGCTGAACAAGCGCCGCGCCTCCTGAGAGGAAAATTCACCGCACCAGTTGGTGAGCAGGGTGACATATTTGCCTCGTGGATGGTTGTGCACGGCGTCAATGAGCGCGCGCGCGCTTTCGCTGCCCGGTGCGACCGCGCTCGGGGAGTGGATAATCATCAGCGCATCAAAATCCTGGCTATCCAGCAAAATGGAAATCGCCCTGATATAGCGGTCGCTGCTGGCGTCATCGCGCAAATCAAGCGGATTGCCGGGCGTCACGCTGGTCGGAAGCGCGTCTTTCAGGCGCTGTAGCGTCTCTTCACTCAGCGTTGCCAGCTTGCCGAAGCGCCGCCACAGCTCATCCAGCGCGAGCGCGGCAGGGGCGGCACCGTTACTGACAATCATTAATTTCTCACCGCGCAACGGGCGCATATGGCTTAACGTCTCAACGGCGGAAAAAAGCTCGTGCGTATCCTGCACCCGCAGCAACCCCGCGCGCTGGATGGCGGCATCCCAGGCAGGATCCATGCCGGAATGCGAATGCAGCAAACGCTGTGCCGCAGGGCTTCGTCCGCTTTTGATCACCAGGATCGGCTTATTGCGCGAGGCGCTTCGAGAAGCCGAGACAAAACGACGCGCGTCGCTGAGGTGCTCAAGATAAAGCAGGATCGCACTGGTTTTGCCGTCACGAGCCAGAAAATCCAGTAGCTCATCAACATCGATATCCAGGCTGTCGCCCAGGGCAATGAAGTAGGAGAATCCCATTTCACGCTGCTGCGCCCAGTCGAGGATGGTGTTAGATACCGCAGCCGACTGCGAGATAAACGCGAGTTTGCCTTTGCGGATTGGAACCGGGGAGAAACTGGCATTCAGCCCCTGCCAGGGGGCAAGCAGGCCCAGACTGTTTGGCCCAAGAATGCGCATTTGATAGCGGCTGGCGCAGGCCAGAAGCTCGGCTTTCTGTTCAGGGGGGGACGAGAGAATAATGCAGGTTTTACACCCCTTCTTGCCGAGTGATTCCAGCAGTTCCAGGTTACGCTTCGCGTTTGTACAGAGCACGGCAAGATCCGGCACGAAGGGCAGGCTTTGTACGTCAGGCCATGCAAGCACCCCCTGAACGGCCTTATAAGCCGGCGTGACGGGCATGACGGGGCCATTAAACCCCCCGGCCAGCAGGTTGCGCATCATCAGATAGCCAGCACGATCCGGTTTCATTGATGCGCCGATGACGGCAATGGATTTAGGACGAAGTAGCGCTTCTAACCCTCGCTGGCTCATGCAGGCCTCCTGTGAATGCAAGCGACCTGATGATTTTAAACGCTTTCTGGCTCGAGTGCTGTGACGCTGCCCTTATGAACGGTTTTTCCCGCCAGATAGCGCTCCCGGAAGCATGAGAAATGGTTGCCCAGGGCCCCAGCCGCAGCGGTATCTCCCGCTAAATCCAGAAGCGCAATGGCCACTTCGGCGGTGCAGTATTGCCCGTCAGCATGCGCTTCACGCAGGCGGTAGGCGGAGACGCGGGAAAGATCGACAGAAATCACCGGCAGCGCGTCGAGATAGGGGCTTTTGCGAAACATTTTCCGCGCTTCGGTCCAGGTACCGTCCAGCATAATAAACAGAGGTGGTTTACCGGATGGCGGCACTGAAAGCACCTGGCGATCCACGCCTGCATATGACGCGGGGAAAACGACCATCGGCTGATAGTCCTTGCTTGCCACTAAATCGAGCAGGGCCTGAGGTGGCTCCGTACGGGACCACTGAAACGCGGCCGTATCCGGCAGAATATCGGCGATAAGACGCCCTGTATTGCTGGGTTTCATCGGCTCGGTATCGAACATGACCAGACAAAAACGGCTCTCCGCCGTACTCGGAGCCAGCGTCTCGCACAGACAAACCTTCAGCGGCAGCAGGCAGCGCTGACAGCGGCGAATACGGTTGCCTCGGGCGAGGAACGGTCGGGTGGCGCGCGCAAGGCGTTCGGCGCGTAATTTAAGGACAGCGTTATCAGTCATGGGCGAAATGCAGGAAAAACACTATTTTCGCAGAGGCGGGAGCGGGGCACAAGATGTGCCCCGTGAATGTTACAGCGACTCGTTTAACCAGCTTTCAAAAGGCGCTTTTGGAACCGCACCGTTGAGCATATCGATCACTTCGCCATTTTTGAAAATCATAATGGTCGGGATGCTGCGAATACGAAAACGTGCGCTCAGTTCGGGTTCAGCTTCGGTATTGACCTTCACGAACCGCATTTTTCCGCTGCGCTCTTCGGCCACATCTTCGAAGATCGGCGCGAAGCTACGGCATGGGCCGCACCATGGCGCCCAGAAATCGATCACGACAGGAAGATCGTCCTTGAGGAGTTTGTCCAGCGTAGCACCCGTCGCGTTAATGACATCGCCATCAAATAATTCATGGCCACAACGTCCGCATTTCGCACCATCTTCCATCCGATCGTCCGGAATGCGATTAAGAGCCTGACAGTTGGCACATACGGTATTCATAACTAACCTCTGATAGAGCCGTGGGACAGCGGCAGAACGCCGATAATGTTTCTAATATGTTACATATTATCAATGAGCCTGTTTGAAACAACAATGCGTTTTATTCAATGAGAACAATAGTCACAGGCTTTTGTACGAAATTATGGCTATGCGCTGGCACATCGGGTAATCTGCGCGCTTCGCGCAGCGCTGGTGGAGAAAAGCATGAACGACGAAATGAAAAACAAAAGCGGCAAGGTCAAAGTGATGTATGTCCGCAGTGATGATGACTCTGATAAACGCACCCAAAATCCGCGTACCGGAAAAGGTGGCGGGCGTCCGGCGTCTTCTCGTGCAGACGGTGGCCGTCGCCCCGCCCGCGATGACAGAAATAACCGCGGTGATGACCGCAAACGTGACGATCGCAAACGCGATGACCGTCCGCGTTCCGACCGCCCACGCAGTGACCGTCCACGCGACGATCGTCCGCGTGATGACTTCTCACGCGATAACGCCTCCCCGTGGCGCACCGTTTCTCGCGCCCCTGGCGATGAGACGCCGGAAAAAGCCGATCACGGCGGTATCAGCGGTAAAAGCTTTATCGACCCGGAAGTGCTGCGCCGTCAGCGCGCAGAAGAGACCCGCGTGTATGGCGAAAACGCCTGCCAGGCGCTGTTCCAGAGCCGTCCTGAGTGTATCGTCCGCGCCTGGTTTATCCAGAGCGTGACTCCGCGCTTTAAAGAAGCGCTGCGCTGGATGGCTGCGAACCGTAAAGCCTACCACGTCGTGGATGATGCCGAGCTGACCAAAGCCTCCGGTACTGAACACCACGGCGGCGTCTGCTTCCTGATCAAAAAACGTAATGGCACGACCGTGCAGCAGTGGGTCAGCCAGGCGGATGCCGATGACTGCGTGCTGGCGCTGGAAGATGTGGGTAACCCGCACAACCTGGGCGCAATGATGCGCAGCTGCGCGCACTTTGGCGTGAAAGGCGTGCTGTTGCAGGATGCCGCGCTGCTGGAATCCGGCGCCGCGATCCGTACTGCGGAAGGCGGAGCCGAGCACGTACAGCCGATCACCGGCGACAGCGTTCTGGATGCCCTTGAGCAGTTCCGTAAAGCGGGCTATTCCATCGTGACTACCTCGAGCCATGCCGGTACGCCGCTGTTTAAAGCGACGCTGCCGCGTAAAATGGTGCTGGTATTAGGTCAGGAACGCGATGGTCTGTCTGACGCGGCGCTCTCCAGTGCGGATCTGAGCGTCTCTATCGACGGGACAGGTAATGTGGAAAGTCTGAACGTATCCGTTGCGACCGGCGTACTGCTGGCCGAGTGGTGGCGTCAGAACAAGGCATAAGCCTCTTAATGTGCCGGGCCTGGCCCGGCACATTCAAATCCTACTCGCTCTCTGCCGGTAATACAGGCATCCAGTCAATTGGCGTTTCGTCACGTTTTTCCAGCCATTCATTCGCCAGAACAAAATGATTACTGCCAAAGAAACCGCGATGCGCAGACAGCGGTGACGGGTGCGGTGCTTTCAACACGTGATGACGCTGACGATCGATAATCGCCCCTTTCTTCTGCGCGTGAGAACCCCAGAGTAAAAACACGACCCCTTCACGATGCTCGTTGATAAGGCTGATGACTTTATCGGTAAAGGTTTCCCACCCAAGGCTGGCGTGTGAGTGCGCCTGGCCCGCCCGTACGGTCAGCACCGTATTCAGTAACAGCACGCCCTGGCGCGCCCAGCTTTCCAGGTAGCCGTGGTTTGGCCGGGTAAACCCGGGCACGGTTCCCTCAAGCTCTTTATACATGTTGAGCAGAGAAGGGGGGATAGCCACGCCCGGACGGACGGAAAACGCCAGCCCATGCGCCTGCCCAGGGCCGTGATAGGGATCCTGGCCCAAAATCACCACTTTCACATCGCTCAGTTCGGTGTAGCGAAAGGCGTTGAACACATCTTTCTGTGGCGGGTAAATCGTCTGTCCAGACTGACGCTCAGCGGCAACGGTGCTGAGCGTATTGATAAAATAAGGCTGCTGCTTTTCTTCTGCCAGCACGTCATGCCAGGTTAAAGGTGTTGTCATCTCGCTCTCCTGCGAATCTCAATCTGTGACTAGCTTACCTGTTTAACCCCGGTGAGCAAAATTACACGCTGAAAAGTGCGCTAAGTGGCTAAATTTATATTGAAAAGATGCAGGGCAAGTTGAATTGGTAAGGTTGCGAAATTGATCTAAAACAATAAATTCAAACCACACTCTTTATGTGGTTGGTGTTTTTGTTGATTTAAATCAATAAATCACCGGGGTGTGAATGATATATATACACACAAGAAACAATGGTTTTACCAATTGGCCGCGAGAGGCCGACATCAGTTAATGTAGCCTAGGGAGGCAACACATGATTACAGGTATCCAGATTACTAAAGCTGCAAATGACGATCTGCTCAATTCTTTCTGGCTGCTGGACAGCGAGAAAAACGAAGCGCGCTGTGTCGTTGCGAAAGCGGGTTTTGCTGAAGATGAAATCGTGCCGGTGAGCAAACTGGGCGAAATCGAGTACCGTGAAATTCCAATGGAAGTGAAACCGGAAGTGCGCGTGGAAGGTGGTCAGCACCTGAACGTAAACGTACTGCGCCGCGAAACGCTGATGGACGCGGTTGAGCATCCTGAAAAATACCCGCAGCTGACCATCCGCGTGTCCGGCTATGCGGTTCGCTTTAACTCACTGACTCCAGAACAGCAGCGCGATGTTATCGCCCGTACCTTTACTGAAAGCCTGTAACGGCTTCAGCAGGGGGGAATAAAAAAGCCGGGGAAATCCCCGGCTTTTTTTACTCTTCAGTTTTCGTCTCTGGTGTGGCAGAGCTTGGCTTACGGCGCTTACCAATATTTTTGGTATCGCGGTGGCGCTGCTTCACGCGCGGTTTCTCTTTTTCTTTCTCTTTTCTCTCAGCACGTTTCGCGAGCGCTTTCTTGGACGGTTTACCCGTCATCTTTTCACTCGGCGCGCGCGTGGTCGGGCGGAGTTCGTCAATAACGCGCGCTTTCAGCGGCTCATCAACATAGCGGCCAATCTTCTGCAGCAGCAGGTAGTCATGCGCTTCGACCAGTGAAATCGCAATCCCTTTGCGGCCCGCGCGGCCGGTACGGCCAATACGGTGCAGGTAGGTATCTCCGCTGCGCGGCATATCGAAGTTAATGACGTGGCTGACGTCCGGGATGTCGATCCCACGAGCGGCAACGTCAGTCGCAACCAGCACGTTAACGCGACCGTCGGTCAGGCGCTTGATGCCTTCGGTACGCTTGATCTGCGCCATCTCGCCTTCAAGATAGCAGTTGTTGATCCCGGCGTTACGCAGCATTTCAGCCAGCTCGTGCACGCGCTCGCGCTTACGCACAAACACGATTGTGCGCAGAGCATCTTCCTGCTTCAGCAGGTGTTTCAGCAATTCGACCTTGTGCTCGAGGTTGTCCGCGCGGTAGTACCACTGGTGGATCTTCTTACGCTCACGGGTGGACGGCGTCGCCGAGACTTCAACCGGATCTTCCAGCAGACGCTCTGCGAAGTCTTTGATCGCTTCCCCTTCGAGGGTGGCAGAGAACAGCATCGTCTGGTTACGCCAGCGCGTTTCCCCGGCAATATGCTCGATATCCTGTGCGAAGCCCATGTCCAGCATGCGGTCGGCTTCGTCGAGGATCAGCGTTTCAACCGCGCGGCAGTCGAAGTTCTCTTCTTTAATGTACTGCAGCAGGCGTCCCGTGGTCGCAACGACGATGTCCTGGTTTTCGCTGAACACTTCGGCGTGGTTCATATACGCAACGCCGCCGGTGATGGTGGCGATATCCAGATGAGTATTTGCCGCGAGTTCACGCGCGTGATCGGCAACCTGCATTGCCAGTTCGCGCGTAGGCGTCAGGATTAAAATACGCGGCGGGCCAGATTTTTTACGTGGAAAATCGAGCAGATGCTGCAACACAGGCAGCAAATAGGCTGCTGTCTTCCCCGTGCCGGTTGGCGCAGAACCGAGCACATCGCGGCCCTCAAGCGCAGGCGGAATGGCCGCTGCCTGAATGGCGGTCGGGCGTGTAAAGCCTTTGCTCTCCAGTGCATTGAGCAGGCTTTCATCGAGTTCAAGTTCGGAAAAAGTCGTTACAGTCATGTTCTACCTCTGTGTGGGGCGCTGATTATAGACGTTACGGCTGTAATCTTCATCTGTTTGTATGGATATCGCTTTTCGGCCACTTCGCTTTCCCCTATGCTACTCCAGTTTCACTTAGAAGGTTGCCCTGACATGTCTCAACTCAAAGCGCAGCTGCGCCGCGATGGTTTTACGTTCAAACAATTTTTTGTCGCCCACGATCGCTGTGCCATGAAAGTCGGTACAGACGGTATTTTACTGGGAGCGTGGGCGCCTGTCGCAGGTGTTAAGCGTATTCTTGATATCGGTACCGGCAGCGGGCTGGTGGCGTTGATGCTGGCGCAGCGTACGGAAGAACATGTCACCATTGATGCCGTCGAACTGGATGCGCAGGCCGCAGAGCAGGCGAGTGACAATATGGCCGAATCTCCCTGGGCAGCCCGAATGAAGGTGGAATGCGCAGATGTGCTCGCCTGGGCGCCTGAGCAAACCGCGCGTTACGATCTGATCGTCAGCAATCCTCCCTACTACGAACCCGGCGTTGAGTGCGGGACACCCGAGCGTGAACAGGCGCGTTATACCGGCTCCCTCGATCATAAAGCGCTGCTCACCAGTGCGGCAGAACTCATCTCCGAAGAAGGTTTTTTCTGCGTGGTCCTGCCTGAGAGTACCGGCAACACGTTCATCGGTATCGCGCAGGAGATCGGCTGGACGTTACGTCTGCGTACCGATATTTCGGATACGGAAGGACGACTGCCGCACCGCGTGCTGCTGGCGCTCTCGCCAAAAGAGGGTGAATGCTTTAATGACCGAATGGTGATCCGTGGGCCAGACCAGCGTTATTCCGAAGATTACACTGCTCTGACCCAGGCGTTTTATCTGTTTATGTAAACCTGCGGGGCGAGTATCGACGGGCCGGACTCAGCAAGCTGATCCGGGTAGTCCAGGGTATAGTGCAGCCCGCGGCTCTCTTTACGCATCATCGCGCAGCGAACAATCAGCTCGGCCACCTGCACTAGATTGCGCAGCTCCAGCAGGTTATTGGATACGCGGAAATTGGCGTAGTACTCATCAATTTCCTGCTGCAGCATGGTGATGCGGCGCAAGGCGCGTTCCAGGCGTTTCGTGGTGCGCACAATCCCCACGTAGTCCCACATAAACAAACGTAGCTCATGCCAGTTGTGCTGGATCACGACCAGCTCGTCCGGGTTATCCACGCGGCTTTCATCCCAGGCTGGCAGGTGCTCTGTCTCGCGGGCGTAAGGCATGCGCTTGGTGATGTCTTCCGCTGCTGACCAGCCGTACACCAGACATTCAAGCAGCGAGTTAGAGGCCATACGGTTCGCGCCGTGAAGTCCGGTATAGCTGACCTCACCGATAGCATACAGACCGTCCACATCGGTACGTCCATGATCGTCAACCATCACGCCACCGCAGGTATAGTGGGCCGCTGGCACAATGGGCACCGGATCGCGCGTTAAATCAATGCCAAGATTGAGCAGCTTTTCGTAAATCATCGGGAAATGCTGGCGAATGAACTCTGCTGGCTTATGGCTGATATCAAGATACATGCAGTCCACGCCAAGACGTTTCATTTCATGATCGATGGCGCGGGCAACGATATCGCGCGGGGCCAGTTCGCCCCGTGCGTCAAAGTCGGGCATAAAGCGGGAGCCGTCAGGGCGCTTCAGATAAGCGCCTTCACCGCGCAGGGCTTCCGTCAGCAGGAAGTTGCGCGCCTGAGGGTGGAACAGGGCGGTTGGGTGAAACTGATTAAACTCGAGGTTCGCCACCCGGCAGCCAGCGCGCCAGGCCATCGCGATACCGTCTCCGGAGGCAATGTCCGGGTTCGTGGTGTACTGATACACCTTGGAGGCGCCGCCCGTCGCCAGCACCACTGCCTTCGCCTGGCAGGTTTCCACCTTCTCTTTATTACGGTTCCAGACCCAGGCGCCCACCACGCGACGCGTGCCGGGCAGGCCAATCTTGTCGGAAATGATCAGGTCAACGGCATTACTTCGCTCGAGAACGCGAATATTAGGATGGTTCAGCGCTTTGCTGACCAGCGTGGTTTCCACTTCTTTTCCGGTGGCATCCGCTGCGTGCAGGATTCGGCGGTGGCTATGGCCGCCTTCGCGTGTCAGATGGTAGCTCTCTTCACCGTTGGGTTGAACCTGTGTATCGAATAAAACGCCCTGGTCGATGAGCCACTGAACGCAGTGGCGGGCGTTGCTGGCGACAAACTCTGCGGCGTGCGCATCCACGATCCCGGCCCCGGCAATCAGCGTATCGTCGACGTGGGATGCAATGCTGTCTGTTTCATCAAACACGGCGGCAATGCCGCCCTGGGCATAAAACGTAGAACCTTCACTTATCGGTCCTTTACTCAGAACGATAACGTTTTGATGCTCGGCCAGGCGCAGCGCCAGAGAGAGACCGGCAGCGCCGCTGCCGATGATCAGTACATCACAATGGAGTTCAGGTGTTGTGTTCATGATTGTTGTTTAATTTACTAAACAGTGTTTGGTCAGAATAGCACTCGAATGCGATTTATCGCACGTTTTATTTAAGGGCTGTTGCAATGGCTAAACGCGTAAGCGGAGGTAAACGGAGGGTAAATGAGTGAAATTATTTTGCGAAGCAGATCGTTAGCGTCAGATTTTGTGGTGAAATAAAGCCTGTGTTGCGTTACTCTTCTGGCGGGAAAAAGATGTTTCTTGTCAGAAAGTGGTGCGTATCGTGAACAGACTTATAATGAGAGAAAATGAACGGTCTGCGGCGCGATGAACAAAAACAAAGGCGTTACGGAACTTATTGAAGATCAGACACTCTAATTCGGTGCTTGCTCAAAGTGCGGTATTTTAGAGTGGCGTTTCGATAACGCGTGGAATTTAGGTTTGGGGAGACATTACCTCGGATGAGCGAGCAGTTAACGGACCAGGTCCTGGTTGAACGGGTCCAGAAGGGAGATCAGAAAGCCTTTAACTTACTGGTGGTGCGCTACCAGCATAAGGTGGCGAGCCTGGTTTCCCGCTATGTACCGTCAGGCGATGTGCCTGATGTGGTGCAAGAGTCTTTTATTAAGGCCTATCGCGCGCTGGATTCTTTCCGGGGAGATAGTGCTTTTTATACCTGGCTGTACCGTATTGCGGTCAATACGGCAAAGAATTATCTGGTCGCTCAGGGCCGTCGTCCGCCTTCAAGTGATGTGGACGCAATCGACGCCGAAAACTTCGAAAGTGGCGGCGCATTGAAAGAAATTTCGAACCCTGAGAACTTAATGTTGTCAGAAGAACTGAGACAAATCGTTTTTCGCACGATCGAGTCGCTCCCGGAAGATTTACGCATGGCAATTACGTTACGGGAGCTGGATGGTCTGAGCTATGAAGAGATAGCCGCTATCATGGATTGTCCGGTCGGCACGGTACGTTCACGAATTTTCCGTGCGCGAGAAGCTATTGATAATAAAGTTCAACCGCTTATCAGGCGTTGACGATAGCGGGATACTGGAAAAGGTATTAGGCATGCAGAAAGAAAAACTTTCCGCTTTAATGGATGGTGAAACGGTGGATAGTGAGCTGCTCAACGAGCTGTCTCATTCACCCGAAATGCAAGAGACCTGGGAGAGTTACCATCTCATCCGTGACACCCTTCGCGGTGACACCGGCGAGGTTCTCCATTTCGATATCTCAGCCCGCGTCATGGCGGCGATTGAGAATGAGCCTGTCCATCAGACCACTCCGCTGATTCCTGAAGCTCAACCTGCGCCTCACCAGTGGCAGAAAATGCCGTTCTGGCAAAAGGTGCGTCCGTGGGCCAGCCAGCTTACCCAAATGGGTGTGGCTGCATGCGTATCGCTTGCAGTTATTGTTGGCGTCCAGCACTATAATACTCAGTCTGAAACTAATCAGCAGCCAGAAGCGCCAGTGTTTAACACACTGCCGATGATGGGCAAAGCCAGCCCGGTAAGTCTGGGCGTACCGGCTGATGCTTCCGCCAGCGGCGGTCAGCAGCAGGTTCAGGAGCAGCGCCGTCGCATTAATGCGATGTTGCAGGATTACGAGTTGCAGCGTCGTCTGCACTCTGAACAGCTTCAGTTTGAGCAGGCCCAGACACAGCAAGCTGCTGTGCAGGTGCCCGGAAACCAAACTTTAGGAACGCAATCGCAGTAATGAAGCAACTTTGGTTCGCCATGTCTCTGGTGGCGGGTAGCCTGTTCTTCTCTGCCAACGCCTCGGCTGATGTTTCATCCGGGGCGTTGTTGCAGCAAATGAATCTGGCTAGCCAGTCACTCAATTACGAGTTGGCATTTATCAGCATCAATAAGCAGGGCGTCGAGTCGTTACGCTATCGTCATGCCCGTCTTGATAACCAGCCGCTCGCCCAGCTTCTACAGATGGATGGTCCGCGTCGGGAAGTTGTCCAGCGTGGCAACGAAATCAGCTATTTCGAGCCAGGCCTGGAACCTTTCACGCTGAATGGCGATTATATCGTTGATTCTCTGCCGTCACTCATTTACACCGACTTCAAACGGCTTGCCCCTTACTACGATTTTATTTCGGTAGGGCGTACCCGCATCGCGGACAGACTGTGCGAGGTGATTCGCGTTGTTGCCCGGGACGGAACGCGCTACAGCTATATCGTCTGGATTGACGCCGAAACCAAACTCCCCATGCGTGTTGACCTCCTCGACCGTGACGGCGAAACGCTGGAACAGTTCCGGGTTATCTCCTTTAGCGTGAACAATCAGGTTGGTAACAGCATGCAGAACCTGGCTAAGGCCAGCCTGCCACCGCTGCTTTCTGTTCCTGCCGGGGATTCCGTTAAGTTCAACTGGGTACCTGCCTGGATCCCGCAAGGGTTTAGCGAAGTGTCCAGCAGCCGTCGTCAGCTGCCAACGATTGAAACGCCGGTGGAATCGCGCCTCTATTCCGACGGCTTGTTCAGCTTCTCGGTGAATATCAATCGCGCAACGGCAAACAGCGCCGAACAAATGCTGCGTACCGGGCGCCGTACGGTGAGTACAACGGTCCGCGATAACGCAGAGATCACCATTGTGGGAGAACTTCCTCCGCAAACGGCGAAGCGCATCTCCGACAGCATTAAATTCAGGGCCGCACAATGATCAAAGAGTGGGCGACGGTTGTCTCGTGGCAGAACGGCATTGCGCTGGTTAGCTGCGATGTAAAAGCCTCATGCAATAGCTGCGCATCCCGCGCCGGCTGCGGCAGCCGCGTGCTGAATAAGCTCGGGCCGCAAACATCGCACACGATTTCTGTGCCAAGCGAACAGCCGCTGATGGCGGGGCAAAAGGTAGAGTTGGGCATCGCGGAAGGCAGTCTGCTCAGTTCCGCCATGCTGGTGTATCTCTCTCCGCTGGTCGGGCTGTTTATCATGGGCGGCCTGTTTCAGATGCTGTTTGGTACCGATGTGGCCGCCATGTGCGGTGCCGCATTGGGTGGCGTAGGGGGATTCTGGCTTGCCAAAGGTCTCTCTCCGAGGCTCGCCGCGCGCGAGGAGTGGCAGCCTGTCATTCTCAGCGTTGGGCTGGCGCCAGACCAGCTTCGTGTTGAAACGCTCTCTTCTGAGGCCCGGTAATCCATCGGGCTTTATCATTTTTTACACCCTAAAACAGAAAACGTCCTTTCTTCACGCTATACCTGTCTCTAAGTGCATTTCCAGGTAGCGAGGATGTAGTGTAGAATGCTGCGTTTTCGCACTGAAAAACGTCAGGCTAAGAACAGCGGCCTCCAGGAATTCGTAAGGCATAATTATTTAACTATATGAAGAACATACGTAACTTTTCGATCATTGCTCACATTGACCACGGTAAGTCGACGCTGTCTGACCGTATTATCCAGATTTGCGGTGGCCTGTCTGATCGTGAAATGGAAGCCCAGGTTCTGGACTCCATGGACCTGGAACGCGAACGCGGTATCACCATTAAAGCGCAGAGCGTTACGCTTGATTACAAAGCGGCTGATGGTGAAACCTATCAACTGAACTTTATCGACACCCCAGGCCACGTTGACTTCTCCTATGAGGTTTCACGCTCGCTCGCGGCCTGTGAAGGCGCGCTGCTGGTGGTGGATGCCGGGCAGGGCGTTGAAGCCCAGACCCTGGCAAACTGCTACACCGCGATGGAAATGGATCTCGAAGTTGTGCCGGTTTTGAACAAGATCGACCTGCCAGCCGCCGATCCTGAGCGCGTAGCGGAAGAGATTGAAGATATTGTCGGCATTGACGCGACCGACGCCGTGCGCTGCTCCGCGAAAACCGGTGTGGGCGTAACCGACGTGCTGGAACGCCTGGTACGTGACATTCCGGCCCCGGAAGGCGATCCGGATGCGCCACTGCAGGCGCTGATTATCGACTCCTGGTTTGATAACTATCTGGGCGTAGTCTCGCTGGTGCGTATTAAAAACGGCACCATGCGTAAAGGCGACAAAATCAAGGTAATGAGTACCGGACAGGTCTACAACGCCGACCGTCTGGGTATCTTCACGCCAAAACAGGTTGATCGTACCGAGCTGACGTGCGGCGAGGTAGGCTGGCTGGTCTGCGCCATTAAAGACATCCTCGGCGCGCCGGTGGGCGATACCCTGACCGGTGCGCGTAACCCGGCAGATAAAGCGCTGCCAGGCTTTAAAAAGGTGAAACCGCAGGTTTACGCGGGTCTGTTCCCGGTCAGCTCTGACGACTATGAAAACTTCCGCGACGCGCTCGGTAAACTGAGCCTGAACGATGCTTCCCTGTTCTACGAGCCAGAAAGCTCAACGGCGCTGGGCTTCGGCTTCCGCTGTGGCTTCCTTGGTCTGCTGCACATGGAGATCATTCAGGAGCGTCTGGAGCGTGAATACGATCTGGATCTGATCACCACGGCACCGACCGTAGTCTATGAAGTTGAAACCACCTCGAAAGAAGTGATCTACGTTGACAGCCCGTCCAAGCTGCCGCCGCTGAACAACATTCATGAACTGCGTGAGCCTATTGCAGAGTGTCACATGCTGCTGCCGCAGGAATTCCTGGGTAACGTCATTACGCTGTGTATTGAGAAGCGTGGCGTGCAGACCAACATGGTTTACCACGGTAACCAGGTGGCGCTGACCTATGAAATCCCAATGGCGGAAGTGGTTCTCGACTTCTTTGACCGTCTGAAGTCCACCTCCCGTGGCTATGCGTCACTGGATTACAATTTCAAACGCTTCCAGGCCTCCAACATGGTGCGTGTGGACGTGCTGATCAACGGCGAGCGCGTGGATGCGCTGGCGCTGATCACCCACAACGACAATGCGCCATACCGTGGCCGCGAGCTGGTTGAAAAGATGAAAGAGCTGATCCCGCGTCAGCAGTTCGATATCGCGATTCAGGCGGCCATTGGCAACCACATTATCGCGCGTTCAACCGTGAAACAGCTGCGTAAAAACGTTCTGGCCAAGTGCTATGGCGGTGACGTCAGCCGTAAGAAAAAGCTGCTGCAGAAGCAGAAAGACGGTAAGAAGCGTATGAAGCAGGTCGGTAACGTCGAGCTGCCGCAGGAAGCATTCCTTGCCATCCTTCACGTTGGTAAAGACGGCAAATAACCCTAAGGAGTTGGCATGGCGAACATGTTTGCCCTGATCCTGGTCATTGCTACCCTGGTGACAGGTCTGCTGTGGTGTCTGGATAAGTTTATCTTCGCCCCAAAACGTCGTGAACGTCAGGCTGCCGCACAGGCAGCCACTGATGATGGGATTGACGCGAAAACCCTGAAGAAGGTCGGTCCGAAACCGGGCTGGCTGGAAACGGGTGCCTCGGTATTTCCGGTGCTGGCGATTGTGCTGGTGGTACGTTCGTTTATTTACGAGCCGTTCCAAATCCCATCAGGTTCAATGATGCCAACGCTGCTAATTGGTGATTTTATTCTGGTAGAGAAGTTTGCCTACGGCATTAAAGATCCTATCTACCAGAAAACGCTGATCGAAACCGGTCATCCGAAACGTGGCGACATCGTGGTGTTCAAATATCCGGAAGATCCGCGCCTGGACTACATCAAGCGTGCGGTAGGTTTGCCGGGTGATAAAGTCACTTACGATCCGGTTGCGAAAGAAGTCACCGTTCAGCCGGGCTGCAGCTCCGGTACCGCATGTGAAAACGCGCTGCCAATCACCTACTCAAACGTTGAGCCAAGTGATTTTGTGCAGACCTTCGCCCGTCGTAACGGCGGCGAAGCGACCAGCGGATTCTTCCAGGTACCGAAAGGTGAAACCAAAGAGGACGGCATCCGTCTGGTTGAGCGCAAAGAGACGCTGGGCGATGTGACGCACCGTATCCTCACCGTGCCAATCGCGCAGGATCAGCTGGGTATGTACTATCGCCAGCCGGGCCAGCAGCTGGCGAGCTGGATTGTACCGCCAGGACATTACTTCATGATGGGTGACAACCGCGATAACTCTGCGGACAGCCGTTACTGGGGCTTTGTGCCGGAAGCGAATCTGGTGGGTAAAGCGACCGCCATCTGGATGAGTTTTGAGAAGCAGGAAGGCGAATGGCCGACCGGTGTACGCCTGAATCGTATCGGCGGAATCCATTAATTCTCACTAAATGAACGCGTAGCCGCTTTAATTAGCGGCTACGTGAATTATTTCCACGATAAATCTCTTCGAACTAACGACATCCCCTGTCGTTGTGTATAGAATATTCCCCCGAAGTTTAAGGTTGGCCCTGCAAGGGTGCCACGGCACACGAAACCGCGTTGGTTTTCTCAGGTCGGTTTCGTGTGCTGCATTTTTGACGCATTCATTTATTGGTATCGCATGAACCCCATCGTAATTAATCGGCTTCAACGGAAGCTGGGCTACACTTTTCATCATCAGGAGTTGTTGCAACAGGCATTAACCCACCGCAGTGCCAGCAGCAAACATAATGAGCGTCTCGAGTTTTTAGGCGACTCTATTTTAAGTTTCGTGATTGCGAATGCGCTTTATCACCGTTTCCCGCGTGTGGATGAAGGTGATATGAGCCGCATGCGTGCCACGCTGGTTCGGGGTAATACCCTTGCGGAAATCGCGCGCGAATTTGAGCTGGGCGAATGTCTGCGTCTTGGTCCGGGTGAACTGAAAAGCGGCGGCTTCCGTCGTGAATCTATTCTTGCCGATACGGTCGAAGCATTAATTGGTGGTGTGTTCCTGGACAGCGATATCCAGACCGTAGAAAAGCTGATCCTGAACTGGTATCAGACCCGTCTGGACGAAATCAGTCCGGGCGATAAACAAAAAGATCCGAAAACGCGTCTGCAGGAATATTTGCAGGGTCGTCATCTGCCGCTGCCATCTTATCTGGTGGTGCAGGTACGTGGCGAAGCGCACGATCAGGAATTTACCATCCATTGCCAGGTCAGTGGCCTGAGTGAACCGGTGGTGGGCACAGGTTCAAGCCGTCGTAAGGCTGAACAGGCTGCCGCCGAACAGGCGTTAAAAATGCTGGAGCTGGAATGAGCATCGACAAAACCTATTGCGGATTTATTGCCATCGTCGGACGTCCGAACGTTGGCAAATCCACCCTGCTGAATAATCTGCTCGGGCAGAAGATTTCTATCACCTCGCGTAAGGCGCAGACCACGCGTCACCGCATCGTCGGCATCCATACTGAAGGCGCGTATCAGGCGATCTACGTCGATACCCCAGGCCTGCACATGGAAGAGAAGCGCGCCATCAACCGTCTGATGAACAAGGCGGCGAGCAGCTCCATTGGCGACGTAGAGCTGGTGATTTTTGTTGTTGAAGGCACCCGCTGGACGCCGGACGACGAGATGGTGCTGAACAAGCTGCGTGACGGCAAAACGCCGGTCATCCTCGCGGTCAACAAAGTTGATAACGTGCAGGAAAAGGCCGACCTGCTGCCGCATCTGCAGTGGCTCGGTAGCCAGATGAACTTCCTCGACATCGTTCCGCTGTCTGCTGAGACCGGCCTGAACGTGGATACCATCGCGGGCATCGTGCGTAAGCATCTGCCGGAAGCGATTCATCACTTCCCGGAAGACTACATCACCGATCGCTCTCAGCGCTTTATGGCGTCTGAAATCATCCGTGAAAAGCTGATGCGTTTCCTGGGCGCTGAACTGCCGTACTCTGTGACGGTGGAGATCGAGCGTTTCCAGACCAACGAACGCGGTGGCTACGACATCAACGGCCTGATCCTCGTTGAGCGCGAAGGGCAGAAGAAGATGGTGATCGGCAACAAAGGGGCCAAGATCAAAACCATCGGTATTGAAGCCCGTAAGGACATGATGGAGATGTTCGAAGCGCCGGTTCACCTCGAACTGTGGGTGAAAGTGAAATCTGGCTGGGCCGATGATGAGCGTGCTCTGCGCAGCCTCGGTTACGGCGAAGACCAGTAACTTAAGACGACGAACATATGGATGGATGGCAGCGCGCCTTTGTCCTGCATAGTCGTCCCTGGAGCGAAACCAGCCTCATGCTGGACGTCTTCACGGAAGAGTCGGGCCGCGTGCGCCTTGTTGCGAAAGGCGCACGTTCCAAACGTTCTAATCTGAAAGGTGCCCTACAGCCTTTCACGCCGCTGCTGGTACGCTTTGGTGGGCGAGGGGAAGTCAAAACCCTGCGCAGCGCCGAAGCTGTCTCCCTGGCGCTTCCTCTTTCTGGCATCACGCTCTACAGCGGTCTGTATGTCAACGAACTCATCTCACGGGTTCTTGAACATGAGACTCGCTTCTCTGAACTTTTCTTCGATTATCTGCACTGTATCCAGGCGCTAGCTGGCGCAACCGGCACGCCCGAACCCGCCTTGCGCCGTTTCGAACTGGCGCTGCTGGGCCACCTCGGGTACGGCGTAGATTTTCTGCACTGTGCGGGCAGCGGGGACGAGGTAGAAGACACCATGACCTACCGCTACCGTGAAGAAAAGGGCTTCATTGCCAGTATCGTGATAGACAACAGCACCTTTACCGGGCGCCAGCTCCGGGCGCTGTATGAGCGCGAGTTTCCCGATCTGGACACCCTGCGCGCAGCAAAACGCTTTACCCGGATTGCCCTCAAGCCGTATCTTGGCGGCAAGCCCTTAAAGAGCCGCGAATTATTCAGGCAGTTTGTGCCGAAACGTTAGACCACAGAATCGAAAAGAAAACCGAGGATTGTCATGGCTGAATTACTGTTAGGCGTCAACATCGATCATATCGCCACGCTGCGTAATGCGCGCGGCACGGCGTATCCCGATCCGGTTCAGGCAGCGTTTATCGCTGAACAGGCTGGCGCTGACGGCATTACCGTTCACCTGCGTGAAGACCGTCGCCACATTACTGACCGCGACGTGCGCATTCTGCGTCAGACGCTGGACACCCGTATGAATCTGGAGATGGCGGTTACCGAAGAGATGCTGGCCATTGCCTGCGAGACTCAGCCGCATTTCTGCTGCCTGGTGCCGGAAAAACGCCAGGAAGTGACCACCGAAGGCGGTCTGGACGTGGCCGGGCAGCTCGACAAAATGCGCGATGCCTGCAAACGTCTGGCGGATGCCGGTATCCTGGTTTCTCTGTTTATCGACGCCGATTTCGCCCAGATTAAAGCGGCGGCCGACGTGGGCGCACCGTATATTGAAATTCACACCGGCTGTTATGCCGATGCCAAAAATGACGCCGAACAGGCCAAAGAGCTGGAGCGTATCGCCAAAGCGGCCACGTATGCCTCAAGCCTGGGCCTGAAGGTTAACGCCGGTCACGGCCTGACCTACCACAATGTGAAGGCCATTGCCGCCCTGCCGGAAATGCACGAGCTGAACATCGGCCACGCCATCATTGGCCGTGCGGTGATGAGCGGTCTGAAAGAGGCGGTTTTAGAAATGAAACGCCTGATGCAGGAAGCGCGTCAGTAATGGCCATTCTGGGCTTAGGCACCGATATCGTTGAAATAGCCCGCATTGAAGCGGTGATCGCCCGTAGCGGCGATCGCCTCGCAAGACGCGTGCTGAGCGATAACGAGTGGGCCATCTGGGAAGCGCATCAGCAGCCGGTGCGCTTTCTGGCAAAGCGCTTTGCGGTAAAAGAGGCGGCGGCCAAAGCCTTCGGGACCGGCATTCGTAACGGCCTGGCGTTTAACCAGTTCGAAGTATTTAACGATGAGCTGGGCAAACCGAGCCTGCGTCTGTGGGGGGAAGCGCAAAAGCTGGCGGAAAAGCTGGGGGTGAATTACATGCACGTGACGATCGCGGATGAACGCCACTATGCCAGCGCGACGGTGATCATCGAAAGTTAAAGCTTGTCCGCGTGGTGCATCAGGACAAACTTATCCCATAGCTGCTCTTCGCTCTCGAGGTGGGCCGGATCCTTCAGGATGGTATTCGGGATCGGGCACACTTTCTGACAGGTCGGCGTTTCATAGTGGCCGATGCATTCCGTGCAGCGGTCGCTGTTAATCTCATAAATGCTGTCGCCCATCGAAATCGCCTGGTTTGGGCATTCGGGCTCGCACATATCGCAATTAATGCATTTTTTGGTAATTAACAGCGCCATCAGGAAATTCTCAGAAACAACACAAACTGGGCGGGCATTATACGCGTCAAACCAGTTTCTTTACCAGTTCTTCGCTGTGACGAATGCGCTCGGGCGCGCGCTCGAGATCCTGCTGCACCAGCGCCATAAACAGCAGGTCCGTCAGCATCATCTGCGCACTGGTGGACGAGATAGCCGCGCTGCGCGTGGCCTGCTCTTCGGCAATGGTATATAAACAGCGCGTGGCCCGCTGCTGCAGGGCATTCGGAGTAAAACCGGTGATCGCCAGAATTTTACCGCCGACGCGCAGGGCTTCATCGGTGGCCATATTGATTTCACGGCGCTCGCCTGAATAGGAGATAGCCAGCAGCAGATCGTCAGGATCCATCGCCTGTACGGTCGCCAGCAGGGCGTGCATATCCTGCTCGACGATGGCGTTAAGCCCAATTTTCGTCAGCTTCCAGCCGAAGTTACGCGCCACAAGTCCGGACGCCCCGATACCGGTCAGTATGATGCGCCGCGCGCCGCGCAGCATCGCCACGCTCTCCAGCAGCTTCTCTTCCGTATTCACGTCGAGCGTCGCATGCATGGCCGCCACGTTCTCTTTGATCAGCTTTTCGCCGACCAGCCGCATCGGGTCATCGCCGCGGATCTGGTTATGCACCGGCATGGACTGCGGGTTGGGGTTGCTGACCAGCGCTTCGCTGATCGCCAGCTTGAGGGCGGGGAACCCCTTAAAGCCAATCTTCTGCGCAAATTTCACCACGCTGGACTGGCTCACGCCGGCTTCACTCGCCAGCTGCTGCGAGCTGAGATGGCGCGCGTGGTCAGGTTGAGAAAGCAGAAAATCCGCCAGCTTCTTGTCGCTTTGGGCAAAGCCTGCGTAGCGCTGGCGAATGCGAATTAAACAGTTCATACGGTCTCCTGGCGAAAATGTGATTATCTGCGCAAATACGAATTTTGCTCGCCTGAATGAATTTTATATTCCATTATAGTGTGATTATTATGAATTAAAAATTCTTGAGGTACAAAAATGAATCTTGGCTCACTTGTTTCTGAAACGCGTAACCCGCAAACCATGGATCTGGATGCGCTCTCCACCCTGGAGCTGGTTAACCGCTTTAATCAACAGGATACGCTGGTCGCGCAGGCAGTGAAAGAGACATTACCCGAGGTGGCGAAAGCTGTCGATGCGGCGGCGGAAGCCCTCAAGGCCGGCGGCCGTATTATCTACATGGGGGCGGGCACCAGCGGGCGTCTTGGGGTGCTGGATGCGTCAGAATGTCCGCCAACCTTTGGGGTTCCGCATGGTCTGGTCGTTGGGTTGATTGCCGGTGGACCCGGCGCGCTGCTAAAAGCCGTTGAAGGGGCGGAAGATAACAAACAGCTGGGTGAGGATGACCTGAAGGGTCTGAATCTGACCGCGAAGGATCTGGTGGTCGGGCTGGCGGCATCCGGGCGCACGCCGTACGTCATTGGCGGCCTGGAATACGCCAACCAGACCGGCTGCACGACGGTGGCCATCTCCTGTAATCCGGGCTCCCCGATTGCGCAGGTGGCCGCTATCGCTATCTCTCCGGTTGTCGGGCCGGAAGCGCTCACCGGCTCCACGCGCCTGAAATCCGGGACCGCGCAAAAGCTGGTGCTCAATATGATCTCCACCGGCGCGATGGTGAAGTTCGGCAAGGTGTATCAGAACCTGATGGTGGATATGCAGGCCACCAACGTCAAGCTGGTGGATAGAGCATGCCGCATGGTGATGGAGGCGACAGGCGCAGGCCGTGAAGAGGCAGAAGCGGTACTCAAGCAGACCGAGCACGATGTTAAACCGGCCATTTTGATGATTTTAAGCGGGCTGGATGCGGCGACCGCGAGAGCCAAACTCGCTGCGCATAACGGCTTCTTACGGGCGGCATTAGAAAACTAACAGAGGCGTCTATGGACAAAACAGCAGCGCTCGCCAGCGATATCCTGCAGGGGATTGGTGGGGAAAAAAATATTCAGCGTCTCGAAAACTGCATGACGCGCGTGCGCGTCGAGGTGCATAACGACGACCAGCTTGACGTGCCGCGCCTGAAGCAACTCTCCGGCGTCAGCGGCTACGTGAAGCAGGGGCAGCAGCACCAGCTGATCGTCGGGCCGGGGAAAGCTGCGCAGGTTGTCGATGCCATGCGCGCGCTGATGGGTGGTAGCGCGAGCGCGTCGATGGACGATGCGGAGCGCACCAAAGCACAGGCAAAGGCCAAATACAAAGCCCCCATGAGCGATGCGCTGCGTCAGCTGGCAAACGTCTTCATTCCGCTGATCCCGGCGTTTATTGCCTCAGGCCTGATCACCGGGATCATCAACATCCTCAAGCGACCGGATATTGTGGGGGATTTCGCCACGCAGTATCCGAACCTGCTGGGGATTCTGGGGATCTTCGGCAGCGCTGTTTTCGCCATCATGAACATTCTGGTTGGGGTGAATACCGCGAAGGTGTTTGGCGGATCGCTGGCGATGGGTGGGGTAATGGCGGGTATCTTGTCCAGCCCGCAGCTGGCGCAGATAACGCTGTTTGGCGAGGCGCTCCAGCCCGGGCGCGGCGGGGTGATCGCCGTGCTGCTGGTGGTCATCCTGATGTGCTGGATCGAGAAAAGGCTGCGCGCGATCCTGCCTGGCTCGATCGAGCTGATCCTCAACCCGCTGCTGACCACGTTAATTACCGGTAGCGTAGCGATTGTGGCCCTCCAGCCGTTAGGCGGGTGGATCTCTGAAGCCATCGCTCACGGTGCATCTCTGGCTATTGACCGCGGCGGCCTGCTGGTGGGCGCTGTGCTTTCCGGTACCTTCCTGCCGCTGGTGCTGACCGGTCTGCACCAGGGGCTGGTGCCGATCCACGTCGAGCTGGTGCAGTCGCACGGCTATAACGCGCTGCTGCCTATCCTGTCGATGGCGGGCGTGGGGCAGGTGGGCGCGGCGATTGCCGTACTGATGAAAACCCGCAACGCGCGTCTGAAAAAAATGATTAAAGGCGCACTCCCGGTCGGACTGCTCGGCATCGGCGAGCCGCTGATTTTCGGCGTTACGCTGCCGCTGGGTAAACCGTTCCTCGCCGCCTGTCTGGGCGGCGCGGTGGGCGGGGCGCTCATTAGCTACTGGAAAGTCGCTACCGTTATCACCTTTGGGCTTTCCGGTTTACCGCTGGCATTAACCATCGTGACCGGAAAAGTGATGCTCTATCTGTTAGGCTATTTAGTAGCGGTGATCGCCGGGTTCCTGTTTACCTGGCTGTTAGGTTTCAACGACCCAGAGGAGTAAGGTTTGGCAAATCACGGGCGTCGCGTTGTCTTTTTCGACCTGGATGGAACGCTGCATCAGCAGGATATGTTTGGTACGTTTATGCGTTACCTGCTGCGGCGTCAGCCTTTGAATGCGCTGCTCGTGCTACCGCTCTTACCGGTTATCGGTATCGCGCTGCTGGTGAAAGGCCGGGCGGCGCGATGGCCGATGAGCCTGCTGCTGTGGGGATGTACCTTTGGGCACAGCGAAGCGCGGCTCAAACAGCTCGAAAAGGATTTTGCGCACTGGTTTCGCGGCCACGTCGCCGCCTTTCCGGTGGTGCAGGCGCGCCTGACCAGCTACCTCGACGCGAACGATGCCGACATCTGGCTGATTACCGGCTCCCCGCAGACGCTGGTGGAGCAGGTCTATTTTGATACCCCCTGGCTTCCGCGCGTGAATCTTATCGCCACGCAAATCGCCCGCGGCTACGGCGGCTGGGTGCTGACTATGCGCTGCCTGGGGCATGAAAAAGTGGTCCAACTGGAGAAACGCATCGGTACGCCGCTGCGCCTGTACAGCGGCTACAGCGACAGCAAGCAGGACAACCCGCTGCTCTATTTTTGCCAGCACCGCTGGCGCGTCACGCCTGCGGGCGAACTTCAGCAACTCGAATAGTCTTCTCTAAAACGGGCGTGTATAATGCCGCCCGCTTTCGACTGGAGTATCAACCGTTGTCCAACCCTGAATACAATCATGAATACTGGATGCGCCATGCGCTGACGCTGGCTCAACGCGCCTGGGAAGAGGGCGAAGTGCCCGTGGGCGCGGTGCTGGTTCATAACAACCAGGTGATTGGCGAAGGTTGGAACCGTCCTATTGGACGCCACGATCCTACAGCCCACGCGGAAATCATGGCGCTTCGCCAGGGCGGTCTGGTGCTGCAAAACTATCGCCTGCTTGATACCACGCTGTATGTGACGCTGGAGCCGTGCGTGATGTGCTCCGGCGCGATGGTGCACAGCCGGATCGGGACTCTGGTTTTCGGCGCGCGGGATGAAAAAACTGGTGCGGCCGGTTCGCTGATGGACGTGCTGGGTCACCCGGGCATGAACCACCAGGTGAAGACTATCGGTGGGGTGCTTGCACCAGAGTGTTCGGGGCTATTAAGCGATTTCTTTCGAATGCGCCGTCAGCAGAAAAAGCAGCAAAAGGCAAAATTGAAGCTGTCGGACGATTAAGCTCGTCCGGCGCCACGACCGGGTAACTTTGAGCCAGCTGTTTGGCCTCCGTCGCCTCTTTCTCTTTCTCCAGCAGATACCCAACCAGGCTAATCTGATATTTACGGATATTTTCCACGTAGGCGTAGGCTTCATGCCCGCGCGCGTAGCCGTATGTCAGCTTGTTATACCATGGCTTCTGGCTAAGCAGCGGCAGGCGCTGCTTAACGTCTGACCAGCTGTCCGGGTTACCTTTCGTTTTGGCCGTCAACGCGCGTGCATCAAGCATATGCGCGTAGCCCATATTGTAGGCCGCCAGCGCAAACCAGATCCGCTCTTCTTCCGGCACCGTTTCCGGTACTTTGGCCATCATATCCTGCAGATAGCGCGCGCCGCCGCTGATGCTCTGTTCGGCATCGGTCCGGTCATTCACGCCCAGGCTCAGCGCGGTATTTTTGGTTAACATCATCAAACCGCGTACGCCCGTGGGCGACGTGGCCTGGGTGTCCCAGTGGGATTCCTGATACGAAATAGCCGCCAGCAGCTTCCAGTCAATCTCCTGGGCGTATTTTTCGAACAACGGCTGCAGGTCCGGCAGGACGCTGTCTACCGCGCGCAGGAAGCTGCGGGTGTCAACGTAGTCAAAGTCATCACCGTGCCCGAGGTACTTCTCCTCCAGACGCGCCAGGGTACCGTCTTCATTGATGGTGTTGAAGAAATCGAGCATCGCGGCAGAGAAGGTCTGATCGTCATCAAGCTGGCTAAACCAGGTCACGGGCTGCTCGTCGGTGACGTCCAGCGCCACGGCGATTTCAGGATGCACCCGCTGGAACAGGCTGATCGCAACCGAATCGGCGATGGTGTAGGGCACTTTCTGGTCTTTTACCTGCTCCAGCAGCTCCGTCGTGCCAAGTTTCGGATCCACCGTCCAGCTCAGGTCGAGATATTTCTTCTCCTTGAGCTCACGCAGATCGTCAATCACCACGTGGCCGGGCGCAATCGTCAGTTGCCGATCGTTAATCGAGGCCAGCGAGCGCGGGCGCAGGCTCCCGACGCGGTAAACCAGCTGCTGCGAAACGGAATAGTAGGTCGGGCCTGGCTGGTAGTTCTTGCTGCGCTCGCTGTTATACACCAGCCCGGCGGCAAGCATATCGGCATCGTCGTTATCGAGGTCGTCAAACAGCTGGTTGATATTCTGGCGGACGGTGATTTTAAGCTTCACGCCAAGATAATCGGCGAACTGTTGTGCCAGCTCGTAATCCAGGCCAATGATTTTGCCGTTGATGTCGCTGTAAATCAGTGGAGAGTTGAGGGTACTGACGCGCAATTCCCCCCGCTCCTGAATGGCGGCGATACGGTTTTCGGCTTTGCCGAACCAGGGGATGGAAGGCCAGAGGGCCACTGCCAGCAGCAACGTTACAATGCCGATGAGCAGATAATTAATCTTTAATTTTTTCAATTAGTTAATTCTCTGCGACGCCGGTTGCCTCAGTCTGCTGTAGCCATGTTAATCATAAGGTTTGCCATTGAATGAGCGGCATTTTGCGTAAACTTGCGCCACTTGGCAACCAATTAGAGAGACAGGTCACATCTATTGTTAAATCTCCGTGCAAATTTTATTTCGACGCAAACGGTTTCGTCGGCGCTCAGGATTCTCTATAATGACGCCCGTTTTCCCCCCTTGCGCACACTGTAAGCGCCCCGGCGCTTCGAAGACGAGAGACTTATGATGGAAATTCTGCGTGGTTCGCCTGCACTGTCTGCCTTCCGTATCACTAAACTGCTGGCACGTTTTCAGGCGGCCGACCTTCCGGTAAGCAATATTTACGCTGAGTATGTCCATTTTGCTGACCTGAATGCCCCCCTCAATGCAGAGGAGCGCGTACAGCTGGAACGCCTGCTCAAGTATGGTCCAAGCCTGAGCAGCCATACGCCAACCGGCAAACTGATCCTTGCGACGCCTCGTCCGGGCACCATCTCCCCCTGGTCTTCCAAAGCCACCGACATCGCCCACAACTGCGGCCTGAACCAGATTAACCGTCTGGAACGCGGCGTGGCGTACTACGTGGAAGCCTCTACCCTGAGCGACGCGCAGTGGCAGGCGGTTGCGGCTGAACTGCACGATCGCATGATGGAGAGCGTATTTGCCTCTCTCGATGACGCGCAGAAGCTTTTCTCTCACCATCAGCCTGCGCCGGTACAGAGCGTAGACCTGCTGGGGCAGGGCCGCCAGGCGCTGATTGACGCCAACCTGCGTCTCGGCCTGGCGCTGGCAGAAGACGAAATCGACTACCTGCAGGATGCGTTTGTTAAGCTCAACCGTAACCCGAACGACATCGAACTCTACATGTTCGCGCAGGCTAACTCTGAGCACTGCCGCCACAAGATTTTCAACGCCGACTGGATTATTGACGGCGAACAACAGCCGAAGTCGCTGTTCAAAATGATCAAAAACACCATGGAGCAAACCCCTGACCACGTGCTGTCTGCCTATAAGGACAACGCCGCGGTAATGGAAGGTTCCGAGGTGGGCCGCTTCTTCGCCGATCGCGAAGCAGGGCGCTATGACTTCCATCAGGAGCCCGCGCATATTCTGATGAAAGTGGAAACCCACAACCACCCGACGGCGATATCCCCGTGGCCGGGTGCGGCGACCGGCTCCGGCGGCGAAATCCGTGACGAAGGTGCGACCGGTCGTGGCGCTAAGCCTAAAGCGGGTCTGGTCGGATTCTCCGTTTCCAACCTGCGTATCCCGGGCTTTGAACAGCCGTGGGAAGAAGATTTCGGCAAGCCAGAGCGCATTGTGACTGCCCTGGATATCATGACCGAAGGCCCGCTGGGCGGCGCGGCGTTTAACAACGAGTTTGGCCGTCCGGCGCTGAACGGTTACTTCCGTACCTATGAAGAGAAGGTGGACAGCCACAACGGCGAAGAGCTGCGCGGCTACCACAAGCCGATCATGCTGGCGGGCGGGATCGGCAACATCCGTGCCGATCACGTGCAGAAAGGCGAGATCGTCGTCGGCGCGAAGCTGATCGTGCTCGGCGGCCCGGCGATGAACATCGGTCTGGGCGGTGGCGCGGCCTCTTCTATGGCCTCCGGCCAGTCTGACGCGGATCTCGACTTCGCCTCCGTGCAGCGTGACAACCCTGAGATGGAGCGTCGCTGCCAGGAAGTGATCGACCGCTGCTGGCAGCTGGGCGATGCCAACCCGATCCTCTTCATCCACGACGTGGGCGCGGGCGGTTTGTCCAACGCTATGCCGGAGCTGGTGAGCGACGGCGGTCGCGGCGGTCGTTTCAACCTGCGCGATATCCTGAGCGATGAGCCGGGCATGAGCCCGCTGGAAATCTGGTGTAACGAATCCCAGGAGCGCTACGTGCTGGCGGTTGCTGCGGATCAGCTGCCGCTGTTTGACGAGCTGTGCCGCCGCGAGCGTGCGCCGTATGCCGTCATCGGTGAAGCGACCGAAGAGCAGCATCTGAGCCTGAGTGACACCCACTTTGACAACCAGCCGATCGATCTGCCGCTCGACGTTCTGCTCGGTAAAACGCCGAAGATGACCCGCGACGTAACGACCCGCAAAGCGGCGGGCAAAGCGCTGGATCGCCAGGGCATTACCGTTACCGACGCGGTTAACCGCGTGCTGCACCTGCCTGCCGTGGCGGAGAAAACCTTCCTCGTGACCATCGGCGACCGCACCGTGACCGGTATGGTATCGCGCGACCAGATGGTCGGCCCGTGGCAGATCCCGGTTGCTAACTGCGCCGTGACCACCGCGAGCCTCGACAGCTACTACGGCGAAGCGATGGCTCTCGGCGAACGCACCCCGGTGGCGCTGCTGGACTTCGCGGCCTCTGCCCGTCTGGCCGTCGGTGAAGCGCTGACCAACATCGCCGCGACGCAGATTGGCGATATCAAACGCATTAAGCTCTCCGCAAACTGGATGGCCGCAGCCGGTCACCCTGGCGAAGATGCTGGCCTGTATGAAGCCGTGAAAGCGGTGGGCGAGGAGCTGTGTCCTGCCCTCGGCCTGACCATTCCGGTGGGCAAAGACTCCATGTCGATGAAAACCCGCTGGCAGGAAGGCAGCGAGCAGCGCGAGATGACCTCTCCGCTGTCGCTGGTGATCACCGCGTTTGCCCGCGTGGAAGACGTGCGCCACACCGTTACGCCGCAGCTTGCGACCGAAGACAACGCCCTGCTGCTGATTGACCTGGGTAAAGGCCACAACGCGCTGGGTGCCACCGCGCTGGCGCAGGTTTACCGCCAGCTCGGCGACAAGCCAGCCGACGTTCGCGACGTTGCCCAGCTTAAAGGCTTCTACGATGCCATCCAGGCGCTGGTGGCGCAGCGTAAGCTGCTGGCCTACCACGACCGTTCCGACGGCGGCCTGCTGGTGACCCTGGCAGAGATGGCCTTCACCGGCCACTGCGGCGTGGAAGCGAACATTGCCACGCTTGGCGAAGACCGTCTGGCGGCGCTGTTCAACGAAGAGCTGGGTGCCGTGATTCAGGTACGTGCGGCGGATCGCGACGCGGTTGAAGCCATTCTGGCGAAGCACGGTCTGGCAGACTGCGTGCACTATCTGGGTAAAGCCGTTCAGGGCGACCGCTTCGTCATTGAAGCAGACGGTCACGCCGTGTTCAGCGAAAGCCGCACCACGCTGCGCATGTGGTGGGCGGAAACCACCTGGCAGATGCAGCGCCTGCGTGATAACCCGGAATGCGCCGACCAGGAACACAACGCCAAGGCTAACGACAACGATCCAGGCCTGAACGTGAAGCTCTCCTTCGACATCAACGAAGACATTGCCGCGCCGTACATTGCGACCGGCGCGCGTCCGAAAGTGGCGGTGCTGCGCGAGCAGGGCGTTAACTCTCACGTTGAGATGGCGGCTGCCTTCCACCGCGCGGGCTTTGACGCTATCGACGTCCACATGAGCGACCTGCTGGCCGGGCGTACCGGTCTGGAAGATTTCCAGGCGCTGGTGGCGTGCGGCGGCTTCTCCTACGGCGACGTGCTGGGCGCGGGCGAAGGCTGGGCGAAGTCCATCCTGTTCAACAGCCGCGTGCGCGACGAGTTCGAAACCTTCTTCCACCGTCCGCAGACCCTGGCGCTGGGCGTGTGTAACGGCTGTCAGATGATGTCTAACCTGCGCGAGCTGATCCCGGGCAGCGAAGCCTGGCCGCGCTTTGTGCGCAACCAGTCTGACCGCTTCGAAGCGCGCTTCAGCCTGGTGGAAGTGACCCAAAGCCCGTCTCTGCTGCTGCAGGGGATGGTCGGTTCACAGATGCCAATCGCCGTTTCCCACGGTGAAGGTCAGGTAGAAGTGCGTGATGCTGCGCATCTGGCTCAGCTGGAGAGCAAAGGCCTGGTGGCGCTGCGCTTTGTCGATAACTTCGGCAAGGTGACAGAAACCTACCCGGCTAACCCGAACGGCTCCGCCAACGGTATTACGGCAGTGACCAGCGAAAGCGGTCGCGCGACCATCATGATGCCGCACCCGGAACGCGTGTTCCGTACCGTGAGCAACTCCTGGCACCCGGAAAACTGGGGCGAGGACAGCCCGTGGATGCGTATCTTCCGTAACGCGCGCAAACAGCTGGGTTAAGTTTTAGCACCCTAACCCTTGTAGGCCCGGTAAGCGTAAGCGCCACCGGGCTTTTTTATGCGTGTCGCAAAACTGCGACAAAGAGGGTATGCGACTGTCTCTAAATGGAGACACTTAACTCATTGATTTATATATGGCAGTAAAGGTTCCCGTTAAGGTGTTGCTTAATAGCGACACTTAGCCTGGAAATCATTCAACCGATAATTAATCGGTTAAACGAGTAAAAATCATATATTTCAATGTGTTAATATTTTGTTTTGCATTCTGGCACGGGTGTTGCATAATATTAACCAGTGGCTCATTCACCTTCTTATGTCAGCCCCTTCGGGACGCGCTACATAAACTTCGAATGACGCACAAAAAGGTGCCTGCCGTCCAACTACTGATCATAGCGATGCTTTATCAGGCCAGGGCGAAACGTCGAGTTAGGCACCGCCTCATTCCATGACAAAGCCGGGTTTTTACCCGGCTTTGTTGTATCTGAAGGGCAGACTCAGTTACGCTCTGCGTAAACCCCCATTAAGAGAGTAATGCGTTGAAACGCTGGCCCGTTTTCCCCCGTTCCCTGCGGCAGCTCGTCATGATGGCCTTCCTGCTGATCCTGCTGCCGCTGCTGATCCTTGCCTGGCAGGCGTGGCAAAGTCTGAACGCGCTGAGCGCGCAGGCGGCTTTGACCAACCGCACGACGCTCATCGACGCCAGGCGCAGTGAAGCGATGACCAACGCCGCGCTGGAGATGGAGCGTAGCTATCGTCAGTATTGCGTGCTTGACGATCGGACGCTGGAAAAGGTTTATCAGAGTCAGCGTAAACGCTACAGCGAAATGCTGGACGCTCACGCGGGGGTTTTGCCTGACGACAAGCTCTATCAGGCGTTACGTCAGGATTTGAACGATCTTGCGCAGCTGCAGTGCAGCAACAGCGGCCCGGATGCCGCCGCCGCCGCGCGTCTTGAAGCTTTTGCCAGCGCCAACACCGAGATGGTGCAGTCAACGCGCACGGTGATTTTCTCTCGCGGCCAGCAGCTCCAGCAGGAGATTGCCGAGCGCGGCCAGTTCTTCGGCTGGCAGGCGCTGGTGCTTTTCCTGGTGAGTCTTGGGCTGGTACTGCTCTTTACCCGCATGATCATCGGCCCGGTGAAGGGCATTCAGCGTATGATCAACCGCCTGGGAGAGGGAAAATCGCTCGGGGATACGGTCGCTTTTAAAGGCCCTCGCGAGCTGCGATCCGTCGGCCAGCGCATTATCTGGCTGTCCGAGCGCCTGGCGTGGCTCGAATCTCAGCGCCATCAGTTTCTGCGCCATATCTCTCATGAGCTTAAAACGCCGCTGGCCAGCATGCGTGAAGGAACGGAGCTGCTGGCGGACGAAGTGGCCGGGCCCCTTACGCCAGAACAGAAAGAAATTGTCGAGATCCTGGATAACAGCAGCCGTAATCTGCAAAAGCTAATTGAGCAACTGCTGGACTACAACCGCAAGCTGGCAGACGGGGCGGTCGTACTGGAAAACGTTGCGATTGAGCCGCTGGTGGATATGGTGATCTCCGCCCATAGCTTGCCAGCAAGAGCTAAAATGATGCATACCGGCGTCGAGCTGAATGCGCCTGCGTGCCTGGCTGAGCCCATGCTGCTGATGAGCGTTCTGGATAATCTTTACTCCAATGCGGTGCACTATGGTACTGAATCCGGTAACATTTATATCCGAAGTAATACGAATGGTTCACGGGTGTTTATTGACGTCGCAAACACCGGCACCCCGATCCCCGATGACGAAAAAATCATGATCTTCGAACCCTTTTTCCAGGGGAGTCATCAGCGGAAAGGCGCGGTTAAAGGAAGCGGGCTGGGCTTGAGCATCGCCCGGGACTGCATACGACGCATGCAGGGTGAGCTAAACATTGCCGCGGACGAACGTTCAGATGTTTGCTTCCGTATCGAACTGCCCCTGAGCCGGAAAAATCAATAAAATGAATCTATGTCTGGTGAGTATGTCACACGTCTTTTTCCGCGCCGTACGCGCGGTGTTTTCCTGCAACACGCTTCGCCTGAGCCTGCCCTGTTTATTTCTGGCTGGGTGTGTTTCCCATACGCCACAAAGTGCCATTAGCGATAAACAAGAAGATAAATGGCCCGATAACCAGCTGGCAGATTTCCTCTCCACCCGCTGTGAAGACATCTGGAACCTGTCAGGACATGACGTTGAAAGCAACCCGCTGTTCTGGCTGCGTGGAATAGATTGCGCCCAGCGTCTTGCGCCGGTAGACGCCCGTTCGAAGGCGGCGATGCTGGATGACGACACCTGGCAGGACGCGTTCAAGCGTGGGATTTTACTCGCAGATGCGAAAATCACCCCCGTTGAACGCCGCGTCAATGTGACCCGACTGGACACGTTTGTGGTCAATCTTCCGGTACAGGTACGCCCGGTATACCAGCTCTGGCGCGATGGGCAGACATTACAGCTTCAGCTGTCTGAAGAGCGCTCCCGCTACAGCAAACTGCAACAGTCAACCGACAGCGAGCTTGATACGCTGCGTCAACAGCAGCAACATTTACGTACGCAACTGGATACCACGACGCGCAAGCTGGAGAACCTGACCGATATCGAAAGGCAGCTTTCGTCGCGTAAATATCAGCCGGGGAGTTCATCCGCGGCACCGGATAGCGATACGCCGAAACAAGAGGATGTGAAGCATGACGAGCCGTAAACCTGCCCATCTGTTACTGGTGGATGACGATCCCGGGCTGTTAAAGCTGCTGGGCATGCGTCTGGTGAGTGAAGGCTACAGCGTCGTGACCGCTGAAAGCGGGCTGGAGGGACTGAAGATCCTCACCCGCGAGAAAATCGATCTGGTGATAAGCGATCTGCGGATGGATGAAATGGATGGCCTGCAGCTATTTGCGGAGATCCAGAAGCAGCAGCCGGGTATGCCCGTGATTATCCTGACGGCGCACGGGTCGATCCCGGATGCCGTTGCCGCGACGCAGCAGGGGGTCTTCAGCTTCCTGACCAAGCCGGTGGACAAAGACGCGCTCTATAAGGCCATCGACAGCGCGCTGGAACATGCTGCCCCGGCGGGGGATGAAGCATGGCGAGAGTCCATCGTCACCCGCAGCCCCATTATGCTGCGTCTGCTTGAACAGGCCCGGATGGTGGCGCAGTCCGACGTCAGCGTGCTCATCAACGGCCAGAGCGGAACCGGGAAAGAGATCCTGGCGCAGGCAATCCATAACGCCAGCCCGCGCAGTAAAAACGCCTTTATCGCCATTAACTGCGGCGCGCTTCCGGAACAGCTGCTTGAATCTGAACTGTTTGGTCACGCCCGCGGCGCATTCACCGGCGCGGTGAGCAGCCGGGAAGGGCTGTTCCAGGCAGCAGAAGGTGGCACGCTGTTCCTGGACGAGATTGGCGACATGCCCGCGCCGCTGCAGGTCAAACTGCTGCGCGTGCTGCAGGAGCGAAAAGTTCGCCCGCTGGGCAGCAACCGCGACATTGATATTAATGTGCGAATTATTTCCGCCACCCACCGCGATCTGCCAAAAGTGATGGCCCGCAACGAGTTTCGCGAAGATCTCTACTACCGCCTGAACGTGGTGAACCTGAAGATCCCGGCGCTGGCGGAACGGGCGGAAGACATTCCGCTGCTGGCGAACCACCTTTTGCGCCAGGCGGCCGATCGCCATAAACCGTTCGTCCGCGCGTTTTCCACCGACGCGATGAAGCGGCTGATGGCCGCAGGCTGGCCGGGCAACGTGCGTCAGCTGGTGAACGTGATTGAGCAGTGCGTGGCGCTGACCTCGTCACCGGTGATCAGCGATGCGCTGGTGGAGCAGGCGCTGGAGGGGGAAAACACGGCCCTGCCGACGTTTGCCGAAGCGCGGAATCAGTTTGAGCTCAACTATCTGCGCAAGCTATTGCAGATCACCAAAGGCAACGTGACCCACGCGGCGCGCATGGCCGGACGCAACCGCACCGAGTTCTACAAGCTGCTGTCGCGCCACGAGCTGGAAGCAAACGATTTTAAAGAGTAATGCCGTATGGTACTGTGAGCAATCGATTACGAGGCAGCTTACAGGCAAGAGTTTAAGGACCCACCATGAAAAAGATTGATGCGATTATTAAACCTTTCAAACTGGATGATGTGCGTGAAGCGCTGGCGGAAGTCGGCATCACCGGGATGACCGTGACGGAAGTGAAAGGTTTTGGTCGTCAGAAGGGCCACACCGAGCTTTACCGTGGCGCAGAGTACATGGTCGACTTTCTGCCGAAAGTAAAAATTGAAATCGTGGTCAGCGACGATATCGTCGATACCTGCGTGGATACCATTATCCGCACCGCGCAGACGGGCAAAATCGGCGACGGTAAAATCTTCGTCTTTGACGTGGCGCGCGTGATCCGTATCCGTACCGGCGAAGAAGACGACGCCGCGATTTAACATTGCCAACGGTTTTGTAGGTCGGGTAAGGCGCAGCCGCCACCCGGCGAAAAAAAGCCCCTCGAACGAGGGGCTTTTTCATTACAGCACCTTATGCGGCCCGAAACATTCGTAATGAATATTGTCTTTGTTCACACCCAGCTCTACCAGCTGCTTCGCGGCATACTGCATGAACGCCACCGGTCCGCAGACGTAGAACTGCATGTCCGGCGCGCTAAACGCCCCTTCCATCTGGCTTAAATTCATCAGGCCTTCGCTGTCAAACCGTGCGGCTGCGCGGTCTGCATCCGTCGGCAGGCGATACCAGGTGTGCGCGGTGAAGCGCGGCAGGGACGCCCCGAGCGTTTTCACTTCATCCGCAAAGGCGTGCACGTCACCGTTTTCCGCAGCGTGGAACCAGTTGACCTGCGCACCGTGGTTTGCCTTCGCCAGCGTATCGAGCATCGCCAGCATTGGCGTTTGGCCGACGCCCGCAGAGATCAGCGTAACCGGGATATTCGCTTCTACGGCCATGAAGAAATCGCCCGCCGGCGCGGCCAGATGAACCACGTCTCCCACGTTAGCTTCGTTGTGGAGCCAGTTGGAGACCTGACCGCCGTCCTCACGCTTCACAGCAATACGGTAGCCTTTGCCGTTTGGCTTGCGGGTAAGAGAATACTGGCGGATCTCCTGATGCGGGAAGCCTTCAGGCTTCAGCCACACGCCCAGATACTGGCCTGGCTGGTAATCGGCAACCGGCTGTCCGTCCACCGGCTCAAATTCAAAGCTGGTAATCAATGCGCTGCGCGGGGTTTTCTCGACGATGCGGAAGGCTCGCGTGCCTTCCCAGCCGCCGTTCTTGCTGGCGTTTTCGCTGTAGATCTGTGCTTCACGGTTGATAAACACGTTTGCCAGCACGCCGTAGGCTTTACCCCACGCGTCCAGCACCTCCTGACCCGGGCTGAACATCTCGTCCAGCGTCGCCAGCAGGTGGCCACCCACAATGTTGTACTGCTCGGGTTGAATCTGGAAGCTGGTGTGTTTCTGGGCGATTTTTTCCACCGCGGGCAGCAGCGCAGCCAGGTTTTCAATATTGCTGGCGTAGGCCGCGATGGCGTTGAACAGCGCTTCGCGCTGATCGCCGTTACGCTGGTTGCTCATGTTGAAAATTTCTTTGAGCTCCGGGTTGTGCGTGAACATGCGATCGTAGAAATGGGCGGTGAGTTTAGGGCCGGTTTCCACCAGCAGGGGAATGGTGGCTTTAACGGTAGCGATGGTTTGAGCGTCGAGCATGAGCGCATCCTTCTGATGTGACTTTAATGATGTATTTTAAATGCATCTTATAAAAAATACCCCTGCGTTGTAAATGGTTCTTTGCAAGATGAAAAATATGCATCACAAACCTGAAAAGAAATCCGCTGGAAATGACGAGAGCTTTATTCCTCAAACCCTTGCGTGGCGCGTAGGAAAACGTTTGCGTAAAATCGTTTGTCAAGACCTGTTATCACAGAACTAATCAGTTATACTGTTGCCCGTCGTCCAACAGGACTGCCTTTTCAGGCCAAAATTTACTTGTTAGCTGAGTCAGGAGATGCGGATGTTAAAGCGTGAAATGAACATTGCCGATTATGATGCCGAACTGTGGCAGGCTATGGAGCAGGAAAAAGTACGTCAGGAAGAGCACATCGAACTGATCGCCTCCGAAAACTACACCAGCCCGCGCGTCATGCAGGCGCAGGGTTCTCAGCTGACTAACAAATATGCTGAAGGTTACCCGGGCAAACGCTACTACGGCGGTTGCGAGTACGTTGATATCGTTGAGCAGCTGGCTATCGACCGTGCGAAAGAACTCTTTGGCGCTGACTATGCGAACGTGCAGCCGCACTCTGGCTCTCAGGCTAACTTCGCGGTCTACACCGCGCTGCTGCAGCCGGGCGATACCGTTCTGGGTATGAACCTGGCGCAGGGCGGCCACCTGACTCACGGCTCCCCGGTTAACTTCTCCGGCAAACTGTACAACATCATCCCTTACGGTATTGATGAGTCCGGTAAAATTGACTACGAAGACATGGCGAAGCAGGCTAAAGAGCACAAACCGAAGATGATCATCGGTGGCTTCTCCGCTTACTCCGGTATCGTTGACTGGGCAAAAATGCGTGAAATTGCGGACAGCATCGGTGCTTACCTGTTCGTCGACATGGCGCACGTTGCGGGCCTGATTGCCGCTGGCGTTTACCCGAACCCGGTTCCACACGCTCACGTTGTGACCACCACCACCCACAAAACCCTGGCGGGTCCGCGCGGTGGCCTGATCCTGGCGAAAGGCGGTGACGAAGAGCTGTACAAAAAACTGAACTCCGCCGTGTTCCCAAGCGCGCAGGGCGGCCCGCTGATGCACGTTATCGCGGCTAAAGCGGTAGCGCTGAAAGAAGCGATGGAGCCAGAGTTCAAGGTTTATCAGCAGCAGGTTGCTAAGAACGCCAAAGCGATGGTGGAAGTGTTCCTGAACCGTGGCTACAAAGTGGTATCCGGCGGTACCGAAAACCACCTGTTCCTGCTGGATCTGGTTGATAAGAACCTGACCGGTAAAGAAGCTGACGCTGCCCTGGGCCGCGCCAACATCACCGTGAATAAAAACAGCGTGCCAAACGATCCGAAGAGCCCGTTCGTGACCTCCGGTATCCGTATCGGTTCTCCGGCCGTGACTCGCCGCGGCTTTAAAGAAGCGGAAGTAAAAGAGCTGGCCGGCTGGATGTGTGACGTTCTGGACAACATCAATGACGAAGCGGTAATCGAGCGCGTCAAAGGTAAAGTTCTGGATATCTGCGCACGCTTCCCGGTATACGCATAATTCATCTGCTTTGCAGAAATAAAAAAGGCCGCGCATGCGGCCTTTTTTTATGGTTTAACGCCGGTCGAGGGAAATGGCTCCCGGTCCGACAATGGCCAGCAAAATAAAGGCACCGGCAATACTGATATTCTTGTAGAAGTTAATCATATTCGGCACGACCGCATCACCGGTCATATCCCAGTAGTGGTGTCCAATCACCGCGGTTCCGAGGGTATAGAATACAAACAGTACCGCGAGCGGACGGGTGAAAAAGCCCAGCACGATCAGGATAGCGGCAGGCACTTCCATCACCACCGCAATAATGGCCGCCAGCATGGGCATCGGTGCACCCAGCGAGGTCATATATTGTACGGTGCCGCTAAACCCCGTCAGTTTTGGATAACCAAAGATAATAAACAGCACGACAAGCGCGATGCGGCCAATCAGCAGCAGCAGGTGACGTGACTGACCGAAATCGAAATAACGTAGTGAGTTCATGGCAGAAAAACCTCTGCAAGTGGAGTAATTTAAACGTAATACATATTTTCATTCCCTGCCATAAGCCAGGCGACTGCACAAGATGTTAATTTTTCGTTAATTTATAGCAGGCTATCGACTTGCTTAATTTTTATATTCTCGCCAGACTATGGCCTCGATTTCGGGAGGGATTCATGGTCTTGCATTCCACGCGCTGGCTGGCGCTCAGTTATTTCACCTATTTCTTTAGCTACGGTATTTTTCTGCCCTTCTGGAGCGTCTGGCTCAAGGGTATCGGCCTGACTCCCGAGACCATCGGCGTCCTGCTGGGGGCCGGGCTGGTGGCGCGTTTCCTCGGTAGCCTGCTGATTGCCCCGCGCGTCAGCGATCCCTCCTTGCTGATCAAGGCTGTGCGCATTCTTGCTCTGCTGACGCTGGTCTTTGTTGCCTGCTTCTGGGTCAGCCACCAGTTTGCCTGGCTGATGGTGGTGATGGTCGGCTTTAACCTGTTCTTCTCCCCGCTGGTACCGCTGACGGATGCCCTGGCGAACACCTGGCAAAAGCAGATCACCATGGACTATGGGCGCGTGCGCCTGTGGGGCTCTATTGCCTTTGTGATTGGCTCCGCGCTGGTGGGTAAACTGGTCAGCCTTTACGATTACCGCGCCATTCTCGCCCTGCTGAGTATCGGTATTGCCTCAATGCTGCTGGGCATGCTGCTGCGGCCGTCGATAATGCCGCAGGGAGAGAGCCGCCATCAGGAGAGCGCAGGCTGGCCCGCCTGGCGGAGCCTGGTAGCACAAAGCTGGCGCTTTCTCGCGTGTGTTTGTCTGCTTCAGGGGGCGCATGCGGCGTACTATGGCTTCAGCGCCATCTACTGGCAGGGAGCGGGATACTCTGCTTCCGCCGTGGGCTATCTGTGGTCGCTGGGCGTGGTGGCCGAAGTTATTATCTTCGCCCTGAGCAAGAAGCTATTCCGTCGCTTTGGCGCGCGTGACCTGCTGCTGCTTTCCGCCGTGTGCGGCGTGGCGCGCTGGGGCATTATGGGCTGGACGACCGAATTGCCGTGGCTGATAGTGGCGCAAATTCTTCACTGCGGCACCTTTACCGTGTGTCATCTGGCGGCGATGCGCTATATCGCTGCGCGCGAGGGTGGGGACGTTATTCGGCTGCAGGCCGTCTATTCTGCGGTTGCAATGGGGGGCAGTATCGCGATCATGACGGTCTTTGCGGGGTTCCTCTACCAGCATCTGGGGCATGGCGTCTTCTGGGTGATGGCGCTGGTCGCCTTACCCGCAATCGTTGTTCGCCCTAAAGTGGCCGCTCGCGCGTCGCTATGATTCCAGCATGGCGCGAATATGTTCTTGCTGCTGCGCGTTCAATGTCTCAACGGCATGGATCAGCGGCGGCGAGAACAGCGGCAGGACGGTAGGGTAGGGGGTGATAACCAGCGCGGCCTCGCGCGGTGCCCCCTCTTTCTGGAAAGCCTGCAGCGTCAGATAGCGAATATTGAGCGGCAGCAGCGTCAGCTCGCGAAGCTGCTGTTCAATCAGATCCTCGCTGGCCTTATCGTCTCCCGTCAGCAGGATCACCTGTTTTTCGTGCAGATCGGTCTCCTGCATCAGCCAGGCACCGAAAATCACCGCGACAAGGCTCATCTCTTCATCAGAAAAACGCAGCCCAAATTCCGCCTCCAGCTCAAACAGCGCTTCCTTCGTGGTGCGTAACAGCCGGGGATAGAGACGATGGATCTCCTCCGGCAGGCAAGTGTCGATGCCAATCTCAAACAGCGAGCGGTCCAGCGCCTGAGCAAGATGGATATACAGCTGATCGGTCAGCCCTTGCTCGTCGCTGAAGTTCATTCCGGTCTGTGAGCGAAAACGGGCGACCATGCGCACGATGGCCCGGCGCAAGCGCTGATCCTGCTGGTGCTTATCGAGCACCGGATCGGGCGTGCGGAGCATCATAAACAGCAGCGCCAGAAACAGCTGTTCTTCCCCGTGCGCTCCCTGCGGGACGCGCCGTCTCCAGTGACGCACGATCTCCTGGGCCGTAAAATACTCCCCTCTCGACTGGGTCCAGCTGCGCTGAACGTGAGAAAACTGCGGCGTATTCCCGAGCTGGTGCTGAATAAGACAGTATTGTAAATAGAGCTGTAAAAACTGGACGTCGCGGCATTCAAACTGGCGCTGGAGCTTGCGTGAGCAGAAGCCGATCAGCGCCCGCAGGTTCGCATCGTCGTAAAGCGGCCGCGCAATGCCGTGTTGTTTAAGCGCGGTTTTTAATGCGGGGGTAAACTGGTGCGAGACAAACTGCGGGCAAAGCCGCAGCGCCCGACGCAGCCAGTGCAGCAGGCATAAACGCTGATTCAGGGCTGTGCCTTCAATCCGGTAGCTGCCGTCGTGGTGCGTGACGATGTCCAGCCGGTGATAGCGCTGGATTTCATCGCGCGTCTCGGCTATATCTTGCCGTGCCATCGCGTCGTCAACCCCGTTGGCAGCAATGATGCTCTGTGCGGTGACGGCAGCATCGGGCAGGTAAAGCATCAAGAGCACCTGGCAGCGGCGCTGCGAACTGGAAAGCACAGATGGAATTTCAAGCGTCGTCATCATCTGTCGGGTATCCAGTGTGAATGTTTGATAAGAATAGCTAAAGGATGAGCGCTGAAAAGCGCGCCGGCAGGCCTTTCACTCAGGATTGCTGGGGAACATCACAGAATTTTTGACGTGAGGAATTGATGCAAACAGTTAAACAAAGTGCGATGGCGTTATTTTTGGCGGCTATCAGCTTCACCGCCAGCGCACACCCTCACAGTTTTATTGACCTCCAGACGGAGCTGGTCACCGACGGCACGCAGCTGAGCGGCCTGAAGATGCGCTGGACGATGGATGAAATCACCTCGGCCGATCTGCTCTATGATGCGGGAAACGCGAAGCCCGGCGACGAAATCTGGAAAAAGCTGGCGGCGGAAGTGATGGCCAACGTGCTCGGCCAGCACTACTTCACGGAATTCTGGCACAACGGGCAGAAGGTCAAATTTCTTAACCGGCCAACGGAATACGGTATGACGCGTGACGGGCATCAGGCGGTGCTGACGTTCGTGCTTCCTCTGGCGCATCCGCAGCCGCTGGCGGGGCAAACGTACCGTTTTTCCACCTTTGATCCTACCTACTATGTCGACATGCGCTATGACAAAGACAGCGACGTACGGCTGCCGGACGCTCTGCAAAAAAACTGCAAAATTGGCGTGCATACCCCGAAACCCAGCGAGGAGACGCTGAACTTTGCGGTCTCGCTTGATAAAGAAGATGCACCGCCTGAGGACATGGAGTTGGGTAAACAGTTCGCGCAGGAGGTGACGTTACAATGTCAGTGATCTCCTCTCCGGTTCGGAAACCACGCCGCTGGCTTCACCTCTGGCCGCTGGCGCTCTTTCTGCTGTTCGCCGTTTGCGGTTCGCTGTGGCTGTGGCAGGCCTGGCCGCAGGTCATGATGAAAAGCATTGTCTGGCAGCGTGAGGTCAACCAGCAGATGAGCGGGCTGCTGAAGGCGGTGGCGGAGAACCCGACCAAAGCGGGTGGCTCCCTGCTGGCGTTCAGCTTTATCTATGGCGTTCTGCACGCGCTGGGGCCGGGGCATGGCAAAATTGTCATCACAACCTGGCTCGCCACACATCCGTCGAAGCTGAAATCGAGTATTGGCCTGACGCTAGCCTCCTCCCTGCTTCAGGGCGGCGTGGCGATTGCGCTCGTCGTGGTCGTGCTTTCGCTGTTACAGCTTCCCGCGCGCCAGCTGCACCTGAGCAGCTTCTGGCTTGAGAAGGGGAGCTACGCGCTGGTGGGCGTGCTGGGGCTGATCCTCTGCTGGCGGGCGCTGAAAAAGCTGCGCGTGCTGCTGCAAAAACCGAAATTCAAAACCTTTACACCGCACCACGTTCATGATGAAAGCTGCGGCTGCGGGCATCAGCATTTGCCCACGCAGGAACAGTTGCAGAACGGTGACGACTGGCGCGCGCGGCTGATGATTGTTCTCTCGATGGGTATGCGCCCGTGTTCGGGTGCCATCATGGTGCTGCTGTTCAGTAAGGTGATTGGCGTGTTCGGCTGGGGAATGCTCTCCGCGCTGGCGATGGCGGCAGGAACGTCTCTCACCATTTCGTCGTTAGCGCTGCTGGTACACAGCTTCCGTCAGCTGGCGGTCAAACTCAGCGGCAATAAAACGCCGGTGCTGTGGCGACAGGTAGGGTGGACAACGCTTGCGCTGGCGGGCGGGGTGATTCTGCTGGTGGCGGCGGTGACGATGTGGATGAGCGCGGTGCCGGTAGGAAGGGGATTGCGGCCTTTCTAATAGGGTGCGGTCTGATGCCCTCACCCTGACCCTCTCCCACAGGGAGAGGGAATTACCGGGATTAACGCTTCAGCGCATCGCTCAGTTCATCACGCATGTTTGCCAGCATGGCTTTAACAACGCGTGGGTTACCCGCAACGATGTTGCCAGTGGTCATGTAGTTGTGGCCGCCGGTGAAGTCGCAAACAATCGCGCCTGCTTCACGCGCGATCAGCTCGCCCGCAGCAAAGTCCCAAGGCTTCAGTGACAGCTCGAAGTAACCGTCAACGCGGCCGGTCGCCACGTAGGCCAGATCCAGCGCAGCAGAACCGGTGCGACGGAAGTCCGCGCATTCGGTGAACAGTTTGCCCAGGATATTCATATAGGTGGTCGCGTGCTGTTTCGCCTTGAACGGGAAACCGGTCGCCAGGATGGTGCCGTCCAGATCGCGTGCGTTGCTGCAGCGCAGACGGTAGCCGTTCAGCTGTGCACCCTGACCGCGGGTAGCGGTGAACAGTTCGTTACGCATTGGATCGTAAACAACGGCGACTTCAGTACGGCCTTTAATACGTACTGCGATAGACACAGAGAAGTGTGGCAGGCGTTTGACGAAGTTGGTGGTGCCATCCAGTGGATCGATAACCCATTGAACATCCTGATCGGTACCTTCATGTTCACCGCTTTCTTCGGTGATGATGGTGTGCTGTGGGTAAGATTTGCGGATCGTTTCGATAATAATCGCTTCTGCGGCTTTATCGACGTTAGTCACGAAATCATTGCTGCCTTTCTGGCTGGTTTCTACGGAGTCTGGCGTTTCGTAGTGTTTGGCAATTACATTACCCGCCTTGCGCGCTGCGCGCACGGCGATGGTCAGCATCGGATGCATCGGTCTCTCTCACTGGATGTTAAAGAACAGGAAAATCGGCGCAGAGTATAGCAGTGGGATCGGATTATGTCTCCCGTTTATGATAATATGCCCGAATATTCTTCAGACGCTGAATTCAGACATTAAAAATTATGCTGCAAAACATTCGAATCGTGCTGGTCGAAACATCGCATACCGGCAACATGGGCTCCGTTGCCCGCGCTATGAAAACCATGGGATTAACAAACCTGTGGCTGGTTAATCCGCTGGTGAAACCAGACTCGCAGGCCATCGCCCTGGCGGCCGGTGCCAGCGACGTGATCGGCAACGCCCAGATCGTCGACACCCTTGACGAAGCGCTGGCCGGCTGCAGCCTCGTTGTCGGCACGAGCGCGCGATCACGCACGCTGCCGTGGCCGATGCTGGATCCGCGCGAATGCGGCCTGAAAAGCGTCTCAGAAGCGGAGCAGGCACCGGTTGCGCTGGTGTTTGGCCGCGAGCGCGTTGGCCTGACCAACGACGAGCTGCAGAAGTGCCACTATCACGTTGCCATCGCGGCGAACCCGGAATACAGCTCGCTGAACCTGGCGATGGCGGTGCAGGTTATCGCCTATGAAGTGCGTATGGCGTGGCTGGCGACGCAGGAGAAACCGGTCGAACCGAAAGAAGAGACGGCCTACCCTCTGGTGGACGACCTTGAGCGCTTCTACGGTCACCTGGAGCAGACGCTGCTCTCAACCGGCTTTATCCGTGAAGGCCACCCGGGCCAGGTAATGAACAAGCTGCGCCGTATGTTTACCCGTGCGCGCCCGGAAAGCCAGGAGCTGAACATCCTGCGCGGAATTCTGGCGTCGATTGAGCAGAAGAATAAGGAATAGTGCCGGTTTGTTTTCTCCCTCTCCCCGTGGGAGAGGGCCGGGGTGAGGGCATCAGGCCGCACCCAGGTAAAACGGCACGGAAGGTTAAATACCTGACTAAAACAGTCAAGTAAATAGTTGACCATTTTAGTCAGGAATGTCAGACTTGGCCCTGCTATGCAATACCCCATTTTACTATAAAAAACCCCGGGCAGGGGCGAGTTTGAGGTTAAGTAAGACATGAGACTGACATCTAAAGGGCGTTATGCCGTGACCGCGATGCTGGACGTTGCGCTCAACTCCGAAGCGGGCCCGGTTCCGTTGGCTGATATTTCTGAACGACAAGGGATCTCCCTCTCTTATCTGGAACAGCTGTTCTCCAGACTGCGTAAAAATGGACTGGTTTCCAGCGTTCGTGGCCCAGGCGGCGGTTATCTGCTGGGTAAAGACGCGGGCAGTATTGCAGTTGGTGAAGTGATTAGCGCAGTTGACGAATCCGTTGACGCGACCCGTTGCCAGGGTAAAGGCGGCTGCCAGGGCGGCGACAAATGCCTGACCCACGCGCTGTGGCGCGATCTGAGCGACCGTCTCACCGGCTTCCTGAACAACATCACCCTGGGTGAACTGGTCAATAACCAGGAAGTTCTGGATGTCTCGGGTCGTCAGCACGGTCAGGATTCCCAACGCAGCACCCGCGCGCAGGACGCTATCGACGTCAAACTGCGCGCGTAATAAAACGATAAAGATTTCAGAATCAGGCCGGGGCGGACACGCCCCGCGTACTCGGTCGTACATCCAGCCGGTTGCCTGATTCCTTGCATTGAAGCGATGTACGGAGTTTAAAGAGCAATGAAATTACCGATTTATCTCGATTACTCCGCAACCACGCCGGTGGACCCGCGTGTTGCCGAGAAAATGATGCAGTGTCTGACCCTGGACGGAAACTTTGGTAACCCAGCTTCCCGTTCACACCGTTTTGGCTGGCATGCTGAAGAGGCGGTTGATATCGCCCGTAATCAGATTGCCGACCTGGTGGGTGCCGACCCGCGTGAGATTGTTTTCACCTCCGGTGCGACCGAATCCGACAACCTGGCGATCAAAGGTGCAGCCAACTTTTATCAGAAAAAAGGCAAGCACATTATCACCAGCAAAACCGAACACAAAGCCGTGCTTGATACCTGCCGCCAGCTGGAGCGTGAAGGGTACGAAGTGACCTATCTCGCCCCACAGAGCAACGGTATTATTGACCTCAAAGAGCTCGAAGCGGCCATGCGTGATGACACCATTCTGGTTTCTATCATGCACGTCAACAACGAAATCGGTGTGGTACAGGACATCGCGACCATCGGCGAAATGTGCCGCGCGCGCGGCATCATCTACCACGTGGACGCGACCCAGAGCGTGGGCAAACTGCCTATCGACCTGAGCCAGCTGAAAGTGGACCTGATGTCCTTCTCCGGCCACAAAATCTATGGCCCGAAAGGGATCGGCGCGCTGTACGTTCGTCGTAAGCCACGTATCCGCATCGAAGCACAGATGCACGGCGGCGGTCACGAGCGCGGCATGCGTTCCGGTACGCTGCCTGTTCACCAGATCGTGGGCATGGGCGAAGCGTACCGCATTGCAAAAGAAGAGATGGAAACCGAGATGGCGCGCCTGCGCACGCTGCGTAACCGTCTGTGGGACGGCGTGAAAGATATGGAAGAAGTGTATCTGAACGGCGATCTCGAGCAGGGCGCACCCAACATTCTCAACGTCAGCTTTAACTATGTTGAAGGCGAATCGCTGATCATGGCGCTGAAAGACCTGGCCGTTTCTTCCGGTTCTGCCTGTACGTCTGCAAGCCTGGAGCCATCCTACGTGCTGCGCGCGCTGGGTATGACCGACGAGCTGGCACACAGCTCTATCCGTTTCTCTTTAGGTCGTTTCACTACCGAAGAAGAGATTGACTACACCATCAAGCTGGTTCGCAACTCCATCGGCCGTCTGCGCGACCTTTCTCCACTGTGGGAAATGTTCAAGCAGGGCGTGGATCTGAACAGCATTGAATGGTCACATCACTAATCGGTATATAAGGAGAATTCAATCATGGCATACAGCGAAAAAGTCATCGATCATTACGAAAACCCGCGCAACGTTGGCTCTTTTGACAACAGCGACGAATCTGTCGGTAGCGGCATGGTTGGCGCACCGGCGTGTGGCGACGTGATGAAGTTGCAGATTAAAGTCAACAATGAAGGTATCATTGAAGACGCGCGCTTCAAGACCTACGGCTGCGGTTCTGCTATCGCGTCCAGCTCCCTGGTCACCGAATGGGTGAAGGGCAAGTCTCTGGACGAAGCACAGGCAATCAAGAACACGGATATTGCTGAAGAACTCGAACTGCCACCGGTGAAAATTCACTGTTCAATTCTGGCAGAAGACGCGATCAAAGCCGCCATTGCGGATTACAAAAGCAAACGTGAAGCAAAATAATTGAGGTTTGAGTATGTCGATTACCCTTAGCGACAGCGCTGCCGCGCGAGTAAGCTCTTTTCTGGCGAACCGTGGTAAAGGCTTTGGCCTGCGACTGGGCGTACGTACCTCCGGCTGTTCTGGTATGGCTTACGTACTGGAGTTTGTTGATGAACCGGCGTCTGACGACACCGTGTTTGAAGACAAGGGCGTGAAGGTGGTGGTCGATGGCAAAAGCCTGCAATTCCTCAACGGCACTCAGCTGGACTTCGTTAAAGAAGGCCTGAACGAAGGGTTCAAATTCACGAACCCGAACGTCAAAGACGAGTGTGGTTGCGGCGAAAGCTTCCACGTTTAACCGCGTTCCGCTGTTATACCGATTAATTCGTGTTGCAGAAAGGCGGCAAGCGAGTGAATCCCTAGGAGCTTACTTAAGTAAGTGACTGGGGGGAACGAGCGCAGACAACGCATCTGCAGCGCGAAGTAAGAAGGTATAACCCCACCGTGGCTCTGCTGCGCGTGGGGTTTCTTCTAACAGGCTACCCCTGAGATTGTTATGGATTACTTCACTCTCTTCGGACTACCCGCTCAATACCCGATTGATCTGCAGGCGCTGACGATCCGCTTTCAGGATCTGCAGCGTCAGTATCACCCGGATAAATTCGCCAGTGGTACTCAGGCAGAACAGCTGGCTGCGGTATCGCACTCTGCGACCATCAACCAGGCCTGGCAGACGCTGCGTCATCCGCTGAGCCGTGCCGAGTACCTACTCTCGCTCCACGGTTTCGATCTGGCGAGCGAACAGCATACCGTGCGCGACACCGCGTTTCTGATGGAACAGCTGGAACTTCGCGAAGAGCTGGATGAGATTGAACAGGCCAAAGACGAAGCGCGTCTGGAAAGCTTCATCACGCGCGTGAAGGGCATGTTCGATACCCGCCATCAGCAGATGGTGGAGCAACTGAACAACGAGACCTGGGACGTGGCGGCAGATACTGTGCGCAAACTCCGTTTTCTCGATAAACTGCGAAGCAGTGCTGAACAACTCGAAGAAAAGCTGCTCGATTTTTAAATTTCGGAAGCAATTATGGCCTTATTACAAATTAGTGAGCCTGGCTTAAGTGCCGCACCGCACCAGCGTCGTCTGGCGGTGGGTATTGACCTCGGCACCACCAATTCCCTCGTGGCGACCGTGCGCAGCGGCCAGGCGGAAACGCTGGCCGACGAGCAGGGCCGCCATCTGCTGCCTTCCGTAGTCCACTACCAGCAGCAGGGTCACGCGGTCGGCTATGACGCTCGCGCCAACGCCGCGCGCGATCCGGCCAACACCATCAGCTCCGTAAAGCGCATGATGGGCCGCTCGCTGACCGATATTCAGACCCGCTATCCGCATCTGCCGTATCAGCTGCAGGCCAGTGAAAACGGCCTGCCGATGATCGCGACCGCGGCCGGTCTGCTGAACCCGATTCGTGTTTCCTCCGACATCCTCAAAGCGCTCGCGGCGCGCGCGACGGCGACGCTCGGCGGCGATTTAGACGGCGTGGTGATCACCGTTCCGGCCTATTTTGACGATGCACAGCGTCAGGGCACCAAAGACGCCGCGCGTCTGGCGGGCCTGCACGTGCTGCGCCTGCTGAACGAACCGACGGCGGCGGCGATTGCCTACGGCCTCGACTCCGGTCAGGAAGGGGTCATTGCGGTTTACGATCTCGGCGGCGGTACCTTTGATATCTCGATCCTGCGCTTAAGCCGCGGGGTGTTTGAAGTGCTGGCGACTGGCGGGGATTCCGCGCTGGGCGGCGATGACTTCGACCATCTGCTGGCTGACTACATTCGCGAGCAGGCGGGGATCAGCGATCGCAGCGATGCGCGCGTGCAGCGTGAGCTGCTGGATGCGGCCATCGACGCCAAAATCGCCCTGAGCGATGCGCAGACGGTTACCGTAAACGTTGCGGGCTGGCAGGGTGACATCACCCGCGACCGGTTCAGCGATCTGATTGCCCCGCTGGTGAAACGCACCCTGCTGGCCTGCCGTCGCGCATTGAAAGATGCGGGCGTTGAGGCAAACGAGGTGCTGGAAGTCGTCATGGTGGGCGGCTCGACCCGCGTGCCGCTGGTGCGCGAGCGCGTGGGCGAATTCTTTGGCCGCACGCCGCTGACCTCCATCGACCCGGATAAAGTGGTTGCCGTGGGCGCTGCAATCCAGGCCGATATTCTGGTCGGCAACAAACCGGACAGCGAAATGCTGCTGCTTGACGTCATTCCGCTGTCGCTGGGGTTAGAAACCATGGGCGGCCTGGTGGAGAAAGTGATCCCGCGTAACACCACCATTCCGGTGGCGCGCGCGCAGGAGTTCACCACCTTCAAAGACGGCCAGACCGCTATGTCCATCCACGTGATGCAGGGCGAACGCGAGCTGGTGCAGGACTGCCGCTCTCTGGCGCGCTTTGCGCTGCGCGGTATTCCGGCGCTGCCTGCGGGCGGGGCGCATATTCGCGTCACCTTCCAGGTGGATGCGGACGGCCTGCTGAGCGTCACGGCGATGGAAAAATCCACCGGCGTGGAATCGTCCATCCAGGTGAAGCCGTCCTACGGCCTGACCGATGGCGAAATCGCCTCCATGATTCAGGACTCAATGAGCTACGCCGAGCAGGATGTGAAGGCGCGTATGCTGGCTGAACAGAAAGTTGAAGCCGCCCGCGTGCTGGAAAGCCTGAACGGCGCGCTTGCTGCCGATGCCGCGCTGTTAAGCGCCGCTGAGCGTCAGGTGATTGACGATGCTGCCGCGCACTTAAGCGCTGTCGCAGTAGGCGATGACGCTGACGCAATAGAAGAAGCCATTAAAAACGTTGATAAACAAACCCAGGACTTTGCTGCTCGCCGCATGGACAAATCTGTCCGCGTCGCGCTGAAAGGCCAGTCCGTGGACGAGGTTTAATATGCCAAAGATTGTAATTTTGCCTCATGCGGACCTCTGTCCGGATGGCGCTGTTCTGGAAGCGAAGACCGGTGAAACCATTCTCGATGTTGCCCTGCGTGCAGGTATCGAAGTGGAACATGCCTGTGAGAAATCCTGTGCCTGCACCACCTGCCACTGCATCGTGCGCGAAGGTTTCGACTCTCTCGCCGAGAGCACCGAAGACGAAGACGACATGCTGGATAAAGCATGGGGTCTGGAGCCAGACAGCCGCCTGAGCTGCCAGGCTACGGTGACCGATGAAGATCTGGTCGTGGAATTCCCACGCTACACCATCAACCACGCACGCGAGCATTGATATGGGACTGAAGTGGACAGACAGCCGTGAAATCGGCGAAGCGCTCTACGACGCGAACCCGGATCTCGATCCGAAGACCGTACGATTCACCGACATGCATCAGTGGATCTGCGATTTAGAGGATTTCGACGACGATCCAAACGCATCCAATGAAAAAATTCTGGAGGCGATTCTGTTAGTCTGGTTAGATGAAGCAGAATAAATAACATAACGGGCTGCCTTCAGGCGGCCCGTTTGCTAGTTGCTAATAAGGAAAAATAAAATGACCGAAGCGATGAAGATTACGCTCTCGAATCAGCCTGCCGACGCGCGCTGGGGCGAGAAAGCCACCTACAGCATTAATAACGACGGCATTACCCTGCACCTGACCGGCAAAGATGATACCGGCCTGATCCAGCGCGCTGCCCGTAAAATTGACGGTCTGGGCATTAAGCATGTCTCCCTGGAAGGCGAAGGCTGGGACACCGACCGCAGCTGGGCATTCTGGGCGGGCTACAAAGGCCCGAAAGGCACCCGCAAAATTGAGTGGGCTAACCTTGATGAAGCCGGCCAGAAAGAGCTGGAAAGCCGCCTGAACATTATCGACTGGGTGCGCGACACCATCAACGCCCCGGCGGAAGAGCTCGGTCCGGAGCAGCTGGCGCAGCGCGCCGTTGACCTGCTGTGCGGTGTGGCGGGCGACAAAATGTCCTACCGCATCACCAAAGGTGAAGACCTGCGCGAGCAGAATTACATGGGCATCCACACCGTGGGCCGTGGTTCCGAGCGTCCTCCGGTCCTGCTGGCGCTGGATTACAACCCAACCGGCGATAAAGCGGCACCGGTCTTTGCCTGCCTGGTGGGTAAAGGCATCACCTTCGATACCGGCGGCTACAGCCTGAAGCAGAGCGCGTTCATGGACTCTATGAAGTCCGACATGGGCGGCGCGGCAACCATCACCGGCGCGCTGGCGTTTGCCATCACTCGCGGTCTGAACAAGCGCGTGAAGCTGTATCTCTGCTGCGCGGACAACATGGTGAGCGGTAACGCCTTCAAGCTGGGCGACATCATTCGCTACCGCAACGGCAAAAACGTCGAAGTGATGAACACCGACGCCGAAGGCCGTCTGGTGCTGGCCGATGGCCTGATCGACGCCTCTGCCCAGAAGCCGGAGCTGATTATCGACATGGCGACCCTCACCGGCGCGGCGAAAACGGCGCTGGGCAACGACTACCATGCGCTGTTCAGCTTCGACGACAAGCTGGCCGCTCGCCTGCTGGCAAGCGCCGCTGCGGAAAACGAGCCGTTCTGGCGTCTGCCGCTGGCCGAGTTCCACCGCAGCCAGCTGCCGTCCAACTTTGCCGAGCTGAACAACACCGCGAGCGCGGCGTACCCGGCGGGTGCAAGCACCGCAGCAGGCTTCCTGTCCCACTTCGTTGAGAATTATCACGAAGGCTGGCTGCACATCGACTGCTCCGCAACGTACCGTAAAGCGGCGGTTGAGCAGTGGTCCGCGGGCGCGACCGGTCTGGGCGTGCGTACCGTGGCGAACCTGCTGACGGCTGAGTAATCGTTATTGCCCTCACCCTAACCCTCTCCCATGGGGAGAGGGGATGGTTTGCTCCCTCTCCCTTGAGGGAGAGGGCCGGGGTGAGGGGGAAATGCATCATCTGGAATTGTTATGTCAGAAACCAAAAACGAATTAGAAACCCTGCTGGAGCAGGCGGCGACCGAGCCCGCCCACCGTCCGGCATTTTTCCGCACGCTGCTGGAATCCACCGTCTGGGTGCCGGGCACCGCGGCGGAAGGTGAGCAGGTTGTCGAAGACAGCGCGCTGGAACTGCTGCACTGGGAGAAAGACGACGGCACGTCGGTGATCCCGTTCTTCACCTCGCTGGAAGCCCTGCAGAAAGCGGTAGAAGACGAACAGGCGTTCGTGGTTATGCCGGTGCGTACTCTGTTTGAAATGACGCTGGGCCAGACGCTGTTCCTCAACGCTAAATTGCCGACCGGGAAAGAGTTCACGCCGCGTGAAATCAGCCACCTGATTGGCGAAGAGGGCAACCCGCTCAGCACCCAGGAGGTGCTGGAAGGGGGCGAAACGCTGCTGCTGTCTGAAGTGGCCGAGCCGCCCGCGCAGATGATTGACTCCCTGACCACGCTGTTCAAAACCTTGAAACCGGTTAGACGCGCGTTTCTCTGCTCCATTAAAGAGCGCGCGGACGAGCATCCGGTTCTGCTGATTGGTATTGAGGCGGACGGCGATATCGACGAAATCATTCAGGCAGCGGGAAGCGTGGCGACCGACACGCTGCCGGGGGATGAGCCGATTGATATCTGCCAGGTGAAGAACGGTGAGAAGGGCATCAGCCACTTTATTACCGAGCATATCACCCCGTTCTACGAGCGTCGCTGGGGCGGCTTCCTGCGCGATCTCAAAACTAACCGCATCATCTGATTACGGCGGGGTGAATATCACCCCGTTGCTTCCAGCAGCAGTAAATCCATCAGCAGCACCAGATTCGACTCAAACGACGTCACCCCTGCGGCTTCGGCGGCGAAGTGTACCGCTTCGTCATAGAGGGCAAAATGCACGTCCGCCATCCCCGCCAGCGTGTTGGCCGAGGCGCGGGTAAACGCGACGATCGTCATGCCGACGTTTTTGGCGATGCGCGCTTTATCCAGCACCTGTTCCGTTTCGCCGCTGCGCGAGACGGCAATAAACACCTGATAGCGGGCAGCGTTGCTGAGGAAAATATTCCGGCTGTCCCCCGGCCCGGAGATAAACGCCGTTTTGCCCAGCACCTGCAGCTTCTTGGTCAGGTACTCCGCAAACAGATAGGAAAACCCGGCGCCGTAGAGAAAGAAGCTCTCTTTCTGGCGCAGCAGGTCGGCAAACTGCTGGCGCTTCTCCTGCGTGACCCACTGGAAGGTGTGCTGATAGTTGGCGATAAACTGATTAAACAGCGCCGGGAGTTCTGGAAGGGAGGGAGCCTGGGCGGCAATATGCGGCGTGTCGGAGAGCAGCTGCTTACAGTGCCAGATAAACTCGCTAAAGCCGCTGAATCCCAGCTTCTGGCACAGCCGCATGATGGTGGCGGTAGAAACAAACGTCGCCTGCGCCAGTTCTCGCACCGTGATGTTGCCCACCAGCAGCGGATGCTCCGTGAGGTGGGCGAGGACGCGATACTCCGCGCGGGTCAGCGATGCCCCGCGCGTTAACAGCGTGGCCAGGCGGTTATCCATTATTTCGCGGGTTCGACAGGCAGATCGTCTCGCGCACCCCATTCGCTCCAGGCGCCGTCGTATAGCGTGACGTCGTTCGCGCCGAGCGTGGCGAGCGCCAGGATCACCACGCAGGCCGTGACGCCGGAGCCGCAGCTGGCAATAATCGGACGATGTAAATCCACGCCTGCACGGTCAAAAATAGCGCGCAGCTCGTCGGTGGTTTTCAGTTCACCCTCAAACACCAGATCGCCCCACGGCACGTTCAGCGCGCCCGGAATATGTCCACGCTTCAGCCCCGGACGCGGTTCATCCGCTTCGGCATTGAAGCGCGGAGCAGGACGGGCATCGACGATTTGCGCTGTTTTTTCGTGGCTCACGACCAGTACGTCGGTCAGGCGTTTCACCACGTGCGCGTCGAACGTGGCATCAAATTCGCCTTCCGGCAGCGTCACGTCGCCCTGCTGAAGGGGCAGCTCGTCACGCTTCCAGCCGGCAAGCCCGCCCGCCAGAATCGACACTTTTTCCACGCCGAAGTTCTTCAGCATCCACCACGCGCGCGGTGCGGAGAAGAGGTTACCTTCATCATAGACAACGAGGTGTTTGTCTTTGCTGACGCCCAGCTCGCGCATCGCCACGGAAAATGCTTCCGGGCGCGGCAGCATGTGCGGCAGGGGAGAGTTGTGATCGGAGAGGGCTTCGATATCAAAAAATACCGCGCCAGGCAGGTGCCCTGCGCGGTATTCACCGGGCACGTCGCGATGCTCTTGCCCCGGCGGGGCCATACGCGCGTCAATTATCTGAACTTCCGGATCGTCACCGTGCTCAATCAGCCAGTCGGCGGCGACAAAATATGAGGTGGACATGGGTTGCCTCCATTCTTTTCCGTAAAAAAGGATTGTCGGTGTTTTTTCTGACACCGACAAGCAAACCACGTTCAACTCGCGAGCAAGCCCCTATTTTTTCACCGTTTCGCCGTCCTGCCAGGCTTTTTGCAGCGCTGGCCAGTAGTCGCGGTTGGCCTCGATCATCTCATCCAGAATCGCTTTTGCATGTTCCATGGTCGGCACGGTGCGGTTGAGGGTGAACGCCTGCAGGGCTTTCTCATAGCTGCCCTCGATGGTCGCCTCCACCAGCAGCTGTTCGGAGGCGAGCTGCTGTTGCAAAAGGGTCTGATGGAACAGCGGCACCTGACCGACGCGGATCGGTTCCGGGCCTTCGGAGGTGATATACGCGGGCACTTCCACCACGGCATCGTACGGCAGGTTGGTAATCGCGCCGCGGTTCTCCACCATCACCAGATGGCGGCTCCGCAGGTTAAAGGCCAGCGAGCAGGCGACGTCGACGATAAACTCGCCGTGCACGCCCACGTGGAAGGCGTCCGGCAGGATCCCGGTGCGCTTATATTCTTCGGCTGCGGCGAACAGCTTTTTCTCGCGCCCGTCCATCACTTCATTGGCGCGGGTATAGTCCGGGTTCTGATGCTCCACAATCTGGTTCGGCATCAGGTAGTACTGCAGATACGGGTTCGGCAGATACTCCGGGAAGTTGTCCATGATTGGCTTAATGTTGCGCCAGGTTTTTACCCACGAAGGATCCGAGTGCTGCGGGTCGGTTTTGGCCGCATCTTCCGTCAGCAGGCCAAACTTCGCGATATGCTTACGCAGCTCCGGCAGCTTGTCTTCGCCGTCCACCAGTACGCGGGTAAACCAGCCGAAGTGGTTCAGACCGAAGTAGTCCACCTCCAGTTTACGGCGATCGACGCCCAGAATCGCCCCCATATTGCGCATCGCGGCTACCGGCATATCGCAGATGTTCAGCACCCGCGCATTTGGCCGCAGGCGGCGCACGCCCTCCGCAACGATCGCCGCCGGGTTGGAGTAGTTCACGATCCAGGCTTTTTCATGCGCGTAGCGATCGACCAGATCGATAAGCTCCACCATCGGCAGGATCGTGCGCAGGCCGTAGGCTAGGCCGCCGGGTCCGCAGGTCTCCTGGCCTACCACGCCGTGACGCAGCGGGATCTTCTCGTCCTGCTCGCGCATTTTATACTGGCCGACGCGCATCTGGGCGAAGACGAAATGCGCGCCGCTAAAGGCCACTTCCGGGTCACTGGTGACGGTAAATTTGATGCTCTGACTGTGGTCGCGAATGACCTTCTCTACGACGGGCGCAATGGTGTTCTGACGCGCCTCGTCGATGTCATAAAGGCGAATTTCGGCCAGCGGGAAATCCTGCAGGCGCACCATCAGGCTTTTCACAATACCCGGCGTGTAGGTGCTGCCGCCGCCGGCGATCGACAGAATGAATGGGGGTGTAAACATCTTTAGCTCCTTTCAGAGAAACGTCTCAACGGCTTCTCGCATTTTTTTGACGTGCAGCCCGTAGACCACCTGAACGTTGTTACCTTGTTTGATAATCCCTTTCGCGCCGGTCGCCTTCAGGCGCGGCTCGTCGATGATGTCGACGTCCTTCACCGTGACGCGTAAGCGGGTGTAGCAGTTATCCACCACTTCAATGTTTTCCCGGCCGCCCAGCCCCACCACGATGGATTCGCCCAGCCCGTCGTTATTGCCTTTGGCCTGGTAATCCTGCTTGCTGTAGAGGCGCGTCTCCTTATCGTCATCCTCACGGCCTGGCGTTTTCATGTTGAAGCGCAGGATCAGGAAGCGGAACACCACGAAGTAGAGGGCAAACATAATCAGCCCGACCACGATGTACATCGGCCAGTTGGACTTCTCCGTGCCGAGCGGCAGGTTGTAAAGGATGAAGTCGATAATCCCGTTGGCGCCGATGGCGTGAACGCCCAGCAGCGAGAACAGCATCATGCCGATGCCGGTCAGCACCGCGTGCACCACGAAGAGCAGCGGGGCGACGAACAGGAAGGAGAACTCAATCGGCTCGGTCACGCCGACCAGCAGCGAGGTCAGCGCCGCCGGGATCAGAATGGCTTTCGCAATCGCTTTACGCTCCGGCTTTGCGGTCATATACATCGCCAGCGCGGCGGCAGGCAGGCCGAACATCTTGCTGATGCCGCGCGCGTCCCACACCACGGTGCTGCTGAGCTGCTTCACGTCCGGGCAGGCCATCTCGGCAAAGTAGATATTGCGCGCGCCCTGGTAGGTTGCGCCGCACACCTCCTGCGTGCCGCCCAGCTCGGTATAGAGGAACGGCGTATAAACCAGATGGTGCAGGCCGGTGGGGACCAGAATGCGTTCCAGGAAACCGTAGATTGCCACGCCAAACGGCCCCGAGCCTTTGATGGCCAGCGCCAGGGCGCTAATGCCGTGCTGGGCAAACGGCCACAGTTCACTCATCACCACGCCGAGCAGCATGGAGACGGGGAGCATGACGATAGCGACAAAACAGTGGCCGGAGTAAATCGCCATCGCGCCGTTAAACTGTACGCCGGAGTATTTGTTGTACAGATAGCCGGAGAGCGCCCCGGTCAGGATCCCGGCGAAAACGCCCATCTCCAGCACCTGCACGCCCAGCACCATGGTTTGCCCGGCCGCTTTCATCTGGGCAGCTGGCGCCAGCGCGCCCTGCAGCTGCAGCGTGACGTTCATGGCGTTGATGAACACGACAAAGGTCACCAGACCAATCAGCGCGGCATAGCCTTTATCACGCGTCGCCAGGCCAATCGGGATCCCGACGGCAAACACCAGCGCCAGGTTCACCAGCACCGACACGGCAGATTTCGCGATAAGCTGACCAGTATGCTGAATCAGGGGATGGCCAAGAAACGGCAGGTATTCAGCGAGATTACCGTTACCCAGCACGTTACCAAAGGCGATAAACAGACCGACGATCGGTAAGATAAGTACCGGTCCGTACAATGATTTTCCGAAATTTTGTAGGGCGTTCACGGCTCGTTTCATGGCTTTCTCTCTTTTTGAACCGCGCACTCGGGGTGCGTCATGGTCATAAAACTAGCAGTCTTCAGGCGTGCTTATCCAGCTATCTTATTGTTTTAAAAACAAATGACCTCAAAGGTAACATGTAACGTTTGGTGCTGTGATCGGTGTAGCATTGCCGGGTGACAGTAGGGGACCGTTCTGCGAGGCGCTTTCAGGATTCTAAAATTGGACTTTTTGAATTAATGAAACTTGCGGATAATACTTATCCGGACGACGACCAACAGGCCCCATAGGCCAGGGACAAAGGATGAAACCGTTTCGCCTAGCCGCGATTTCTCTCGCGCTGTTTACCACGTTTACGCTTGTCGGCTGTGATAACAGCGACGATACCACTCAGTCTGCGGCTCCCGCCGCCTCCACCCCATCGACACCGAAAGCCGCGGAAAAGCCCGACGCTGATAAGCTGGCAAAACTGGCGGCGCAGAGTCAGGGCAAAGCGTTAACCCTGCTGGATGCCTCAGAGGTGCAGCTGGACGGCGCTTCAACGCTGGTGCTGACATTCTCTGTTCCGCTAAATCCCGATCAGGATTTTGCAAAAACCGTGCATGTCGTGGACAAGAAAAGCGGCAAGGTTGATGGGGCGTGGGAACTTGCGCCTAACCTGAAAGAGCTTCGCCTGCGCCATCTGGAGCCTAACCGCAACCTGGTCGTCACCGTTGAACGTGACCTGCAGGCGCTGAACAAGGCGACGTTCGGCATTGATTATGAAAAAGCCCTGACCACCCGGGACGTTGAACCCACCGTTGGTTTTGCCAGCCGCGGCTCGCTCCTGCCGGGCAAAGTGGTGGAAGGTCTACCGGTGATGGCGCTCAACGTCAACAATGTTGATGTCAACTTTTACCGCGTGAAGCCTGAATCGCTGGCTTCCCTTGTCAGCCAGTGGGAGTACCGTAACTCGCTGACCAACTGGGAGTCCGATAACCTGCTGAAGATGGCGGAGCTGGTTTACACCGGTCGATTCGATCTTAATCCGGCGCGCAATACGCGCGAAAAATTGCTGTTGCCCCTGAAGGATATTAAACCGCTCCAGCAGTCTGGCGTTTATATCGCGGTCATGAACCAGGCAGGGCACTACAACTACAGCAACGCCGCGACGCTCTTTACCTTAAGCGATATTGGACTGTCCGCTCACCGTTATCACAACCGCCTTGACATCTTCACCCAGAGCCTGGAAAACGGTGCGGCGCAGTCCGGCGTGACCGTTACCCTGCTGAATGACAAAGGCCAGACGCTTGCCGAAGCAAACAGCGATGCCGACGGCCATGCGAAGCTTGAAACCGACAAAGAGGCCGCGCTGATCCTGGCCAGTAAAGATGGCCAGACCACGCTGCTTGACCTCAAGCTACCGGCACTCGACCTGGCGGAGTTTGATATCGCGGGGAGCCCGGGCTACAGCAAGCAATTCTTTATGTTTGGCCCACGCGATCTCTACCGCCCGGGTGAAACGGTGATCCTCAACGGTCTCCTGCGCGACAGTGACGGTAAGCCACTTCCGGATCAGCCTGTGAAGCTTGACGTGCTGCGTCCGGATGGACAGGTCGCGCGTACGATTGTCGTCAAGCCAGAGAACGGACTCTATCGCTTTAACTATCCGCTGGACAGCGGAGCGCAGACCGGTATGTGGCATATCCGCGCCAACACGGGCGATAACCTGCAGCGCCTGTGGGACTTCCACGTCGAAGACTTCATGCCAGAGCGTATGGCGCTCAACCTGAGCGGACAAAAAACGCCGGTTTCACCGCAGGATAACGTGGACTTTAACGTGGTGGGTTATTACCTGTATGGCGCCCCGGCCAACGGTAATTCTCTGCAGGGCCAGCTTTTCCTGCGTCCGCTGCGTGACGCGGTGGCTGCGCTGCCGGGTTTCCAGTTTGGCGATATCGCCGAGGAGAACCTGAGCCGCAGTCTGGATGAAGTTCAGCTTACGCTTGATGAGCAGGGGCGTGGACAGGTTTCTACCGAAAGCCAGTGGAAAGAGGTGCACTCTCCGCTGCAGCTGATCCTGCAGGCCAGCCTGCTGGAGTCCGGCGGCCGTCCGGTGACGCGTCGCGCTGAGCAGGCCATCTGGCCAGCGGCTGAGCTGCCGGGTATTCGCCCTCAGTTCGCCAGCAAGGCCGTTTACGACTACCGCACCGATACCACCGTCAACCAGCCGATTGTTGACGAGAACGGCAACGCCAGCTTCGATATCGTTTACGCCGATGCCAGCGGCGCGAAAAAAGCGGTGTCCGGTTTGCAGGTTCGCCTGATCCGCGAGCGCCGTGACTACTTCTGGAACTGGTCTGAGAGCGAAGGCTGGCAGTCTCAGTTCGATCAGAAAGACCTGGTTGAAGGCGAGCAGGAGCTGACCCTCAAGGCCGACGAGACGGGTAAAGTCACCTTCCCGGTGGAGTGGGGCTCATATCGTCTGGAGGTTAAAGCGCCTGATGAGATGGTCAGCAGCGTGCGCTTCTGGGCAGGGTATAGCTGGCAGGATAACAGCGACGGCACCGGGGCCGCGCGCCCTGACCGCGTGACGCTGAAGCTGGATAAACCCGCCTATCAGCCTGGCGACACCATCAACCTGCACATTGCAGCGCCGGCCGCAGGTAAGGGCTATGCGATGATCGAGTCCAGCGAAGGGCCGCTGTGGTGGAAAGAGATCGACGTACCGGCAAACGGGCTCGATCTCGCTATCCCGGTCGACAAGGCCTGGAAACGTCACGATCTCTACCTGAGCACGCTGGTAGTACGTCCTGGAGATAAATCCAAATCCGCCACCCCGAAGCGCGCGGTCGGCCTGCTGCATCTGCCGATGGGCGACGAAAATCGCCGCCTGAATATTGCGCTCGATAACCCGCAGAAGATGCGTCCAAACCAGACGCTCTCGGTGAAGGTGAAAGCCAGCGTTAAAGAGGGGGCGGTGCCGCAGAAAGTGAACGTGCTGGTCTCGGCGGTGGACAGCGGCGTGCTGAACATTACCGATTACGTTACGCCCGATCCGTGGCAGGCTTTCTTCGGCCAGAAGCGCTACGGCGCGGATATCTACGATATCTACGGCCAGGTCATTGAAGGGCAGGGCCGCCTGGCCGCGTTGCGCTTTGGTGGTGACGGTGATGAACTGAAGCGCGGCGGCAAACCGCCGGTGAACCACGTCACCATTATTGCCCAGCAGGCACAGCCGGTAACGCTGGATGCCAACGGAGAAGGCACGATTACGCTGCCTATTGGGGATTTCAACGGCGAGCTGCGTCTGATGGCGCAGGCCTGGACGGAAGACGATTTCGGCAGCAGTGAAAGCAAGGTTGTGGTGGCCGCGCCGGTCATTACCGAGCTTAATACGCCGCGCTTCCTGGCAAGCGGAGACACCTCTCGGCTGACGTTGGATCTCACCAACCTGACCGACAAGCCGCAAACGCTGAACGTCGCCCTGACCGCAACCGGCAAACTGTCTCTGGAGGGCGCACAGCCGCAGCCGGTTCAGCTGTCTCCTGGCGCGCGGAGCACCCTGTTTATTCCGGTGCGTGCGCTGGAAGGTTATGGTGACGGTGAGGTGACCGCGCAGGTGACCGGTCTGCAGCTTCCGGGCGAGACTTTCGCACCGCAGCAGAAGAGCTGGAAAATCGGCGTGCGTCCGGCGTTCCCGGCGCAAACGGTGAATACCGGTGCCATGCTGAACCCCGGCGAGTCCTGGACCGCACCGGCGCAGCACAGCAACGGTTTCTCTCCTGCCACCCTGCAGGGACAACTGCTGCTGAGCGGTAAACCACCGCTCAACCTGGCGCGCTATATTCGCGAGCTGCAGGCGTATCCTTATGGCTGCCTGGAGCAGACCACCAGTGGCCTGTTCCCGTCGCTCTATACCAACGCGGCGCAGCTTGCTGCACTTGGCATCAAGGGCGACTCCGATGACAAGCGCCGCGCAGCGATTGATATTGGCATCTCCCGTCTGCTGCAGATGCAGCGTGAAGACGGCGGTTTTGCGCTGTGGGATAAAAACGGTCCGGAAGAGTACTGGCTGACGGCCTACGTGACCGACTTCCTGGTGCGCGCGGGCGAGCAGGGTTACAGCGTACCTGCCAATGCAGTGAATAACGCCAATAGCCGTCTGCTGCGCTATCTGCAGGATCCGGGCATGATGTCCATTCGCTACAGTGACGATACTCAGGCCAGCAAGTTCGCCGTGCAGGCCTATGCCGCGCTGGTGCTGGCCCGTCAGCAGAAAGCGCCGCTGGGCGCGCTGCGTGAAATCTGGGATCGCCACGGGCAGGCGGCTTCCGGGCTGCCGCTGATGCAGCTGGGCATGGCGCTCAAACTGATGGGCGATGCGCCGCGCAGCCAGCAGGCGCTGGACCTGGCGCTCAAAACGCCGCGTAACGACAGCAAAACCTGGATGGCCGATTACGGCAGCACGCTTCGCGATAACGCGCTGATGCTCTCCCTTCTGGAGGAGTACAAGCTGCTGCCGGATGCGCAGAATACGCTGCTGAATGCGCTGTCTGAAGAGGCCTTCAGCCAGCGCTGGCTGTCAACGCAGGAGAGCAATGCGCTGTTCCTGGCAGGACGTTCGCTGCAAACCTTGTCCGGTACATGGCAGGCGAAAACGTCTCTGTCTGAGACCGCATCAGGCGGCGATAAGTCACTGGTACAAAACGTGAGCGGCGACCAGCTTGGCGCGCTGCAGGTCACCAATACCGGAACGACACCGCTGTGGGTGCGTCTGGACAGCACCGGCTATCCGGAATATGCCCCTCAGCCGAGCTCGAACGTGCTGCAGGTTGAACGTCATATCCTGGCAACCGACGGCAGCAGTAAATCGCTCTCTTCCCTGAAGAGCGGCGAACTGGTGCTGGTGTGGCTGGACGTTAAAGCCAGCCAGAACGTGCCGGATGCGCTGGTGGTGGATCTCCTCCCTGCTGGTCTGGAGCTGGAAAACCAGAACCTGGCGAGCAGCAGCGCCAGCCTGCAGGACAGCGGCAGTGAGGTACAGAACCTGCTGAGCCAGATGCAGCAGGCGGATATTCAGCACATGGAGTTCCGCGACGACCGCTTTGTGGCTGCCGTGCCGGTAAACGAAGGTCAGCCGGTCACGCTGGTTTATCTGGCCCGCGCCGTGACGCCGGGAACCTACCAGGTGCCGGTGCCGATGGTGGAGTCTATGTACGTTCCGCAGTGGCGGGCAACGGGTGCGGCCAGCGGCCCGCTGATTGTTGTTCCGTAATATGCAGATAGCTCGTCTGACACGCTCCCGCTGGCTATGGCTGGCGGGAGCGCTTCTCGTTTTATGGGGGCTGATCGTTGCCGCCGACCGCCTGTGGCCGCTGCCTCTGAAAGAGGTTAACCCCGCCCGGGTGGTGGTGGACGAGAAGGGCACGCCGCTGTGGCGCTTTGCGGACAGCGACGGGATCTGGCGCTACCCGGTTACGATTGAAGAGGTCTCTCCCCGCTATCTTGAGGCGCTGATCCAGTACGAAGATCGCTGGTTCTGGGATCATCCTGGCGTAAACCCGCTCTCTGTTCTGCGCGCCGCCTGGCAGGATCTCAGCTCTGGCAAAGTCGTCTCTGGCGGCAGTACGCTCACCATGCAGGTAGCCCGCCTGCTGGACCCGCATCCGCGCACCTTTGGCGGCAAAGTTCGTCAGCTCTGGCGGGCGATGCAGCTGGAGTGGCACCTCTCTAAACGCGATATCCTGACGCTCTATCTCAACCGTGCCCCCTTTGGCGGCACGCTGCAGGGCGTCGGAGCTGCAAGCTGGACCTATCTCGGCAAACCGCCGTCGCAGCTCAGCTATTCCGAAGCGGCGCTGCTGGCGGTACTGCCGCAGGCACCCAGCCGCTTACGCCCGGACCGCTGGCCTGAGCGGGCCGAAGCGGCGCGCAATAAAGTGCTCGACCGCATGGTCACGCAGGGCGTCTGGTCCGCGAAGCAGGTCAAAGAATCGCGGGAAGAATCGGTATGGCTGGCACCCCGACAGATGCCGCAGCTGGCGCCGCTCTTTGCGCGCATGATGCTCGGCAAAAGCCGCGACACTAAAATAGTCACCACGCTGGATGCCGGACTGCAGCGGCAGCTGGAAGAGCTGGCGATGAACTGGAAATCTCGCCTGCCGGCGCGCAGCTCGCTGGCGATGATCGTCGTGGATCACACCGATATGAAAGTGCGCGGCTGGGTCGGATCGGTGGATATTAACGATGATAGTCGTTTCAGCCACGTGGATATGGTCAACGCGATCCGATCCCCGGGATCGGTGTTAAAGCCTTTTATCTACGGTATGGCGCTGGACGATGGCCTGATCCATCCCGCCTCGCTGCTCCAGGACGTTCCCCGAAAAACCGGTGATTATCGGCCAGGGAATTTTGACAGCGGGTTCCACGGACCGGTCAGCATGAGTGAAGCGCTGGTGCGCTCCCTTAACCTGCCCGCGGTACAGGTACTGGAAGCCTACGGGCCTAAACGTTTTGCCGGGATGCTGAGCAACGCGGGGTTGCCGCTGATCCTGCCCGCGGGGGCGCAGCCGAATCTTTCTCTGATCCTCGGCGGGGCAGGCGCGCGGCTGGCCGATATCGCCGCGGCCTACAGCGCCTTTGCCCGACACGGTAAGGCGGGAAGGCTGCGGTTACAGCCGGGTGACCCGCTGATTGAACGTCCGCTGGTATCGCAAGGCTCGGCGTGGATTATTCGCCGTATTCTGGCGAACGAGGCGCAGCCGCTGCCGGATAATGCGCTACCGCAAATCGCGCCGCTGGCGTGGAAAACCGGCACCAGCTACGGCTACCGCGATGCCTGGGCCATCGGTCTGAATGCCCGTTACGTGATTGGCATCTGGACCGGACGACCGGACGGCACGCCGGTGGCGGGGCAGTTTGGTTTCGCCAGCGCGGTTCCGCTATTAAACCAGGTCAATAACCTGCTTCAGTCACGCTCAACGGTAGACGAAGCCCGCCTGCCGCGCGATCCGCGGCCGGAGAGCGTCGGGCGGGGCGTGATCTGCTGGCCTGGCGGCCAGTCGCTGCCGGAAGGGAGTGAAAACTGTCGGCGTCGCCTGTCGACCTGGCTGCTGGAAGGGAGTGAACCGCCCACGCTGCTGCTGCCGGAGCAGGAAGGTATTCGCGGCATTCGCTTCCCGGTCTGGCTGGATAAAACGGGTAAGCGTGTGGCGGCAGATTGCCCTGATGCAACGGAAAAAGTCCTGGATGTCTGGCCGCTGCCGCTGGAGCCGTGGCTGCCTGCGACCGAGCGTCGCGCGGTACGGGTCCCTCCTTCATCAACAACGTGCCCTCCGCTGTCGCAGGACGCACCTGCGCCACTCATCCTGACAGGCGTGCGCGAAGGGGCCGTTATCAAACGTCTGCCGGGTGAATCCCGCGTTTCGCTGCCGCTTCAGGCGACCGGCAACAGCGGTGAGCGCTGGTGGTTTTTGAACGGTGAACCGCTGAGTGTGAAGGGAAGAGTTTACACATTACAGCTTGATAAGTCGGGCGATTATCAGTTACTCGTTATGGATGAGACCGGGCAGGTCGCGACGGTGAATTTTACGCTGCAGTGATCTGAAAACAGCTTTCAGATGTGAGCTGTTGCTAAAACTCGTCTTATTTTAAAAAAATGTTACCTGAATCCATAGGCAATGGCGCTATTGCTCATTATAATCCGCGCCACACCATACTCAGGTATGCAAAACAACAGAACATTGACAGAGGTTATCATGGCTATTGAACGTACTTTTTCCATCATCAAACCAAACGCGGTGGCAAAAAACGTTATTGGCAGCATCTTCGCTCGCTTTGAATCTGCAGGGTTCAAAATTGTTGGCACCAAAATGCTGCACCTGACCGTTGAGCAGGCTCGCGGCTTCTACGCTGAGCACGAAGGTCGCCCATTCTTTGACGGCCTGGTTGAGTTCATGACCTCCGGTCCAATCGTGGTATCCGTGCTGGAAGGCGAAAACGCAGTACAGCGTCACCGTGACCTGCTGGGCGCAACCAACCCGGACAACGCGCTGGCAGGTACTCTGCGCGCTGACTATGCGGACAGCTTCACCGAGAACGGCACCCACGGTTCTGACTCTGTTGAATCTGCTGCACGCGAAATCGCTTTCTTCTTCGCAGAAGGCGAAGTGTGTCCACGTACCCGTTAATTTAACGGTTTCGTTTACACATTATTTTCGTAAATGCCGCGTCCAGACGTGGCATCCCTGCGTCAGACTTTGTACAATGCAACGCCCCGGACGAGCAGACTGCTTTCCGGGGCGTTTCTATTCAACCCTCCACGGGCCATAACGTGTAACAACGAGGCCGGAAAATATTATGTCTGAACTAGTGAATACCTCCGAAGTCGCCATTCCTGCGGTTCCCAATAAAAATGGAAAAATCAACCTGCTGGATCTGAACCGTCAGCAGATGCGCGAGTTCTTTAAAGAGATGGGCGAAAAGCCGTTTCGTGCCGATCAGGTCATGAAGTGGATGTACCATTACTGCAGCGACAACTTTGATGACATGACCGACATCAATAAGGTCCTGCGCAACAAGCTCAAAGAAGTGGCTGAAATCCGCGCACCGGAAGTGGTGGAAGAGCAGCGCTCCGCGGATGGCACCATCAAATGGGCGATTGCGGTCGGCGATCAGCGCGTTGAAACCGTCTACATCCCGGAAGAAGACCGCGCCACGCTGTGCGTCTCCTCTCAGGTAGGCTGTGCGCTGGAGTGCAAATTCTGCTCAACCGCGCAGCAAGGCTTTAACCGTAACCTGCGCGTGTCAGAAATTATCGGCCAGGTCTGGCGTGCCGCGAAAATCGTGGGCGCGGCAAAAGTAACCGGTACGCGTCCTATCACCAACGTGGTGATGATGGGGATGGGTGAGCCGCTGCTGAACCTGACCAACGTGGTGCCGGCGATGGAAATCATGCTGGATGACTTCGGTTTTGGCCTGTCCAAGCGTCGCGTCACGCTGTCTACCTCTGGCGTCGTGCCTGCGCTGGACAAGCTGGGCGATATGATTGACGTTGCGCTGGCGATCTCCCTGCATGCACCAAACGACGAAATTCGTGACGAAATTGTGCCGATCAACAAAAAGTACAATATCGAAACCTTCCTCGCTGCGGTGCGTCGCTATCTGGAGAAATCCAACGCCAACCAGGGCCGCGTGACCATCGAGTACGTGATGCTTGACCACGTCAACGACGGTACCGAACATGCGCATCAGCTGGCTGAACTGCTGAAAGATACGCCATGCAAAATCAACCTGATCCCATGGAACCCGTTCCCGGGCGCGCCGTATGGCCGTAGCTCGAACAGCCGTATCGACCGTTTCTCCAAGGTGCTGATGGAGTATGGTTTCACCACCATCGTGCGTAAAACCCGTGGTGATGACATTGATGCAGCATGCGGACAGCTGGCAGGGGATGTTATTGACCGTACCAAACGTACTCTGCGTAAACGCATGCAGGGCGAGACGATCGCGGTTAAAGCTGTTTGATTATTATGCACTCGCGGCGCATTATCTGCGCCGTGAAGCATAACCTTACTGAATAATCAGTCAGATTCGTGATGACTGATCAATAATTACGGTGCGTTTCATTCGACTTTCGGGCAGTATGTAACGACGTAACAACAGTTTAGCCGTACGGGCAGGGCTGTACTGTCATCTCCGGGCTGACAGTCTTATACTCTCTGTTCAAGGTTAACTGACCAGAAGTTTCGCGGTGCGGGTGGCATTGTGACTCACCGGCACCTGAACCCTTATTTTTCACGTACCAGTAGTTGTAGCGAATGAATACTGAAGCCACTCACGACCAACATGAAGCACTCTCCACTGGCGTTCGTCTTCGCAACGCCCGTGAACAACTCGGACTCAGCCAGCAAGCCGTTGCGGAACGCTTGTGCCTGAAGGTTTCCACGGTTCGCGATATTGAAGAAGATAAGGCACCCGCCGATCTGGCTTCAACGTTCCTGCGCGGTTATATCCGCTCTTACGCAAAACTGGTGCATATCCCCGAAAACGAATTACTGCCAATGATGGAAAAGCAGGCCCCGGTCCGTGCAGCAAAAGTTGCGCCGATGCAGACCTTCTCCCTGGGGAAACGTCGTAAAAAACGTGATGGCTGGCTGATGAGCTTTACCTGGCTGGTGCTGTTTGTGGTGATCGGTCTGACCGGTGCATGGTGGTGGCAAAACCACAAGGCGCAGCAGGAAGAGATCACCACCATGGCCGATCAATCCTCCGCTGAACTCAACCAGGCCGGAAGTGAGAATGGCCAGAACGTGCCGCTGAATACCGACGGTGCAGCTTCCTCCAGCGAGCCACAGACCGCAGCACCAGACATGTCGGCGACCGGTGCAGCACAGGCCCCGGCAGCAACGGCTAACACCGCTGCGCCGCAGGCTCAGGATCAAAACGCGGTTGTGGCCCCTTCTCAGGCGAATGTTGATACTGCGGCGAACGTGCCTGCGGCTACTCAGCCTGCAGACAATAGCGCAGCGACTCTGCCAACCAGCCCGGCGGGTACGGCGACAGCAGCCGATCCCAACGCGCTGGTGATGAACTTCAGCGCCGACTGCTGGCTGGAAGTGACTGACGCGACAGGTAAAAAACTGTTCAGCGGCCTGCAGCGTAAAGATGGCACGTTAAACCTAACTGGCCAGGCTCCCTATAAACTTAAAATCGGCGCTCCGGCAGCGGTACAGATCCAGTATCAAGGAAAACCTGTCGACCTGAGCCGCTTTATCAGAACTAACCAGGTTGCGCGTCTTACCGTTAATGCCGAACAATCAGCAGCACAGTAACAGACGGGCAACGCGGGAGATTTTTCATGCATAACCAGGCTCCGATTCAACGTAGAAAATCGAAACGGATTTACGTTGGGAATGTGCCAATCGGCGATGGGGCACCTATCGCCGTTCAGTCGATGACCAACACGCGCACCACCGATGTGGAAGCGACGGTCAATCAAATCAAAGCATTAGAACGTGTAGGCGCGGACATTGTTCGCGTCTCCGTCCCAACCATGGATGCCGCTGAGGCGTTCAAGCTGATTAAACAGCAGGTCAGCGTTCCGCTGGTGGCTGATATCCACTTCGACTACCGCATCGCCCTGAAAGTGGCCGAATACGGCGTCGATTGCCTGCGTATTAACCCGGGCAACATTGGTAACGAAGAGCGTATCCGCATGGTAGTGGACTGCGCCCGCGATAAAAATATTCCTATCCGCATCGGCGTTAACGCCGGTTCTCTGGAAAAAGACCTGCAGGAAAAATACGGTGAGCCGACGCCCCAGGCGCTGCTCGAATCCGCGATGCGCCATGTGGATCATCTGGATCGTCTGAACTTTGATCAGTTTAAAGTCAGCGTAAAAGCGTCAGATGTATTTCTCGCAGTTGAATCTTATCGCCTGCTGGCAAAGCAGATCGACCAGCCTCTGCACCTCGGGATCACCGAAGCGGGCGGCCTGCGCAGCGGCTCTGTAAAATCCGCGATCGGTCTGGGGCTGCTGCTCTCTGAAGGGATCGGTGACACCCTGCGCGTCTCGCTGGCGGCCGATCCGGTCGAAGAGATCAAAGTCGGTTTCGATATCCTGAAGTCACTGCGTATTCGCGCGCGCGGGATCAACTTCATTGCCTGCCCAACCTGCTCACGTCAGGAGTTTGATGTGATCGGGACGGTCAATGCCCTGGAGCAACGTCTGGAAGACATTATCACCCCGATGGACGTCTCCATCATCGGCTGCGTGGTAAACGGTCCGGGTGAAGCACTGGTGTCAACCCTGGGCGTCACCGGCGGTAACAAGAAAAGTGGTCTCTATGAAGATGGCGTTCGTAAAGATCGTCTGGATAATAGCGACATGATCGACCAGCTTGAAGCCCGCATCCGCGCCAAAGCCGCCATGATGGACGAAACACAGCGTATCAGCGTTCAGCAGGTTGAAAAATAACGTGATGGGAAGCGTGCCGCTTCCCATGTATGATTGAACCCATTCTTTGGGTTTTTTTTGTATATAGAAAGAGAATAAACGTGGCAAAAAACATTCAAGCCATCCGCGGCATGAACGATTATCTGCCTGGCGAAACCGCCATCTGGCAGCGCATTGAAGGCACGCTGAAGCAGGTGCTCGGCAGCTACGGTTACAGCGAAATCCGTTTGCCGATTGTAGAGCAGACCCCGTTATTCAAACGCGCGATTGGTGAAGTCACCGACGTGGTTGAAAAAGAGATGTACACCTTTGAGGACCGCAACGGCGACAGCCTGACCCTGCGTCCGGAAGGTACGGCGGGCTGCGTACGCGCCGGCATCGAACATGGTCTTCTGTACAATCAGGAGCAGCGCCTGTGGTATATCGGCCCGATGTTCCGCCACGAACGTCCTCAGAAAGGGCGTTATCGCCAGTTCAATCAGCTGGGGGTGGAAGTCTTTGGCCTACAGGGCCCGGACATCGACGCTGAGCTGATTATGCTGACCGCCCGCTGGTGGCGCGCCCTCGGTATCGCCGATCACGTTTCCCTGGAGCTGAACTCTATCGGTTCTCTGGAAGCACGCGCTAACTACCGCGATGCGCTGGTAGCGTTCCTGGAACAGCATAAAGAGAAGCTGGACGAAGACTGCAAACGTCGTATGTACAGCAACCCGCTGCGCGTTCTAGATTCCAAAAACGCGGACGTTCAGGCACTGCTGAACGATGCGCCTGCGCTGGGTGACTACCTGGATGAAGAATCTCGCGAACACTTCGCGGGCCTGTGCAAGCTGCTGGAAGCGGCAGGCATCGCCTATACCGTGAACCAGCGCCTGGTGCGCGGTCTGGACTACTACAACCGTACCGTGTTTGAGTGGGTGACCACCAGCCTCGGCTCTCAGGGCACCGTATGTGCGGGCGGCCGTTATGACGGTCTGGTTGAGCAGCTTGGCGGTCGTGCAGCGCCTGCTGTTGGCTTCGCGATGGGCCTTGAGCGACTTGTTTTGCTGGTTCAGGCAGTTAATCCGGAATTTAAAGCAGATTCCGTTGTCGATATATACCTGGTGGCCTCAGGCGCGGAAACGCAGTCTGCGGCGATGCAGCTTGCCGAACGCGTGCGCGATGCGCTACCGGGCGTTAAGCTGATGACCAACCATGGCGGCGGCAACTTCAAAAAACAGTTTGCTCGTGCCGATAAGTGGGGCGCAAGTATTGCACTGGTGCTGGGCGAGTCCGAAGTGGCTAACGGCGAAGTGGTGGTGAAGGACCTGCGCTCTGGTGAGCAGACAACGGTAACGCAGGACGGCGTTGCGGCGCACTTGCGCACTCTATTGGGCTAAGGAGAAGGACTGCGTGGAAATTTACGAGAACGAACACGATCAGGTCGACGCGATTAAACGCTTCTTTGTTGAAAACGGCAAAGCGCTGGTTGTTGGGGTTATTTTAGGTGTCGGTGCGCTGATGGGCTGGCGTTACTGGAACAGTCATCAGGCGGATTCCGCGCGCGGCGCGTCACTGTCCTATGAAACTACCGTTAGCGCAATTCGTGCCGATCAGCCGCAAACGCTGGCTGCGGCAGAAAAATTTGCGGCTGACAACAAAAACACCTACGGTGCACTGGCTGCGCTGGAAGTGGCTCAGCAGTACGTTGATAAGAACGAACTGGATAAAGCTGCTGCTCAGCTCTCTCAGAGCCTTGCTGCGGCCAGCGATGAGAACCTGAAAGCGGTGATCAATCTGCGCCTGGCACGTATTCAGGTTCAGCAGAAGAAAGTTGACGATGCGCTGAAAACGCTCGAAACCATCAAAGGCGAAGGTTTTGCTGCCATCGTTGCCGATCTGCGCGGTGAAGCACTGCTGAGCAAAGGTGACAAAGCGGGCGCGCGTAAAGCGTGGCAAGCTGGCGTAGAGAGCAATGCTTCACCTGCGCTGAGCGAAATGATGCAGATGAAAATAAATAATTTGTCCGTCTGAGAGGGACCCGATGCAATTGCGTAAATTACTTCTGCCAGGACTGCTTTCTGTTACGTTATTGAGTGGTTGTTCACTGTTCAGTGGCGAAGAAGACGTTGTGAAAATGTCCCCACTGCCGACGGTTGAAAACCAGTTTACCCCATCCACCGCGTGGGATGTCTCCGTGGGCAATGGGATTGGTGATTTCTATTCCAACCTTCATCCGGCGTATGCAGACAGCGTTGTCTATGCTGCTGACCGCAAAGGTACCGTGAAAGCGGTGAACGCCGATGACGGGAAAGAAGTCTGGTCCGTTAACCTGGCGGAAAAAGACGGCTGGTTCTCCCGTAAACCTGCACTCCTGTCTGGCGGTCTGACCGTTGCCGGTGGTCATGTCTACGTGGGCAGCGAAAAAGCGCAGGTTTATGCGCTGAACAGCAGCGACGGCTCCATTGCCTGGCAAACAACCGTGGCGGGTGAATCCCTGTCTCGTCCGGTGGTGAGCGATGGCCTGGTGCTGATTCATACCAGCAACGGCCAGCTGCAGGCGCTGAACGAAGCGGACGGTCTGGTGAAATGGACCGTTAACCTGGATATGCCTGCGCTCTCTCTGCGCGGCGAATCTGCCCCGGCCACCGCATTTGGTGCTGCCGTTGTGGGCGGTGACAACGGTCGCGTGAGCGCAGTGCTGATGCAGCAGGGCCAGATGATCTGGCAGCAGCGTATCTCTCAGGCCACTGGCTCAACGGAAATTGATCGTCTGAGCGACGTAGACACAACGCCGGTTATCGTTAACGGTGTGGTGTACGCGCTGGCCTATAACGGAAACCTGACCGCGATGGATCTGCGCAGCGGCCAAATCATGTGGAAACGTGAGCTGGGCTCTGTGAACGATTTCATCGTTGAGGGTAACCGCATTTATATGGTCGATCAGAACGACCGTCTGCTGGCGCTGAGCACCGAAGGCGGCGTAACGCTGTGGACGCAAAGCGATCTGCTGCACCGTCTGCTGACCGCGCCTGCGCTTTACAACGGTAGCCTGGTGGTCGGTGACAGCGAAGGGTATATGCACTGGATCGATCCGGATAACGGCCGCTTTGTTGCACAGCAAAAAGTCGACAGCTCTGGTTTCCTGACCGATCCGGTTGTGGCCGACGGCAAACTGCTGATTCAGGCAAAAGACGGCACGCTGTACGCGATCACGCGTTAATTACCCGGCGGTTGTAGTATACTAAACGGCTCCTGTTCACTCAGGAGCCGTTTTGACATTTTTAAAAACGCCGCGAAAGCGACGTTATTTTGAATTTTATGAGGCTTCAAACATGGTACCTGTGGTCGCGCTTGTCGGGCGCCCTAACGTTGGAAAATCCACTCTTTTTAACCGTTTAACACGCACCCGTGATGCGCTGGTTGCGGATTTCCCGGGGCTGACGCGTGACCGTAAGTACGGTCGTGCAGAGGTGGAAGGACGCGAGTTCATCTGTATTGATACCGGTGGTATTGACGGCACAGAAGACGGCGTTGAAACCCGCATGGCGGAACAATCGCTGCTGGCGATTGAAGAAGCGGATGTGGTGCTGTTTATGGTGGATGCGCGCGCTGGCCTGATGCCGGCGGATTCCGCTATTGCCAAACATCTGCGTTCTCGCGAAAAGCCGACCTTCCTGGTGGCGAACAAAACTGACGGTATCGATGCCGATCAGGCCGTCGCGGATTTCTGGTCTCTGGGCCTGGGTGAAATCTACCCGATTGCGGCATCGCATGGCCGTGGCGTGACCAGCCTGCTGGAAACCGTGCTGCTGCCGTGGGTTGATGAAGTAAACCCGCCGGAAGAAGTCGACGAAGACGCTGAATACTGGGCGCAGTTCGAAGACGGAGAAGAGGGCGAAGAAGAGCCTGAAGACGACTTCAACCCGCAGGATCTGCCGATCAAGCTGGCTATCGTGGGTCGTCCAAACGTAGGTAAGTCTACGCTTACTAACCGTATTCTGGGTGAAGAGCGCGTGGTCGTTTACGACATGCCGGGCACCACCCGTGACAGTATCTACATCCCTATGCAGCGCGATGAGCGTGAGTATGTCCTCATTGACACCGCCGGGGTGCGTAAGCGCGGGAAAATCACCGATGTGGTGGAAAAATTCTCCGTTATCAAAACCCTGCAGGCGATCGAAGATGCCAACGTCGTGCTGCTGGTCATCGACGCGCGTGAAGGTATCTCCGATCAGGACCTCTCTCTGCTCGGCTTTATCCTCAATAGTGGGCGCTCACTGGTTATCGTGGTCAACAAGTGGGATGGCCTGAGCAATGAAGTGCGCGAGCAGGTGAAAGAGACCCTCGACTTCCGTCTGGGCTTTATCGACTTCGCCCGCGTGCACTTTATCTCTGCGCTGCACGGCAGCGGCGTGGGTAACCTGTTCGAATCCGTACGTGAAGCGTATGACAGCTCCACCCGTCGTCAGAGCACCGCGATGCTGACGCGCATCATGAATATGGCTGCGGAAGACCATCAGCCGCCGCTGGTGCGCGGCCGTCGCGTGAAGCTGAAATATGCCCACGCCGGTGGTTATAACCCGCCAATCGTAGTAATTCACGGCAACCAGGTAAAAGACCTGCCGGATTCCTACAAGCGCTATCTGATGAACTACTTCCGTAAATCGCTGGACGTAATGGGCACGCCTATCCGTATCCAGTTTAAGGAAGGGGAAAACCCGTTTGCCAACAAGCGCAACACCCTGACGCCAAACCAGATGCGTAAGCGTAAGCGCTTGATTAAGCACATTAAGAAAAGCAAATAAGCTTTGCCTGCTTCACGAAAGCCCGCGATTATCGCGGGCTTTTTTTTGCCTGGTCAGACCGTCGGTTTTCTCTGTGTGAAGTCAATCACTATTCACTTTTAACCAAGTTTAAATCTAAGAAAGTAGACAATCGTCGAATTTTCATCTTAAAGTCCAGGGTCCGGTACTAGACAAAACTAGCGCCTGGTTATCAAATGGTTAACTAACTTTTCGCCGCATGTAAAAAATCGGCCAGATACGTAACTGGCCGGCGTACCTGCTGGTGTTTACAAGCACGACGACATACCTTTCGGGAGAATTATGCAATCCACTGTTAATCAAAAAGAGAGCCGAACGTTCTTCGGCCATCCGTATCCGCTCGGTTCCCTGTTCTTCACCGAGATGTGGGAGCGTTTCTCGTTTTACGGCATCCGTCCGTTACTGATCCTGTTTATGGCCGCTACCGTCTATGACGGCGGGATGGGCCTGGCGCGTGAAAACGCCTCGGCGATTGTCGGTATCTTTGCCGGTACCATGTACCTGGCCGCGCTGCCGGGCGGCTGGCTGGCGGATAACTGGCTCGGTCAGCAGAGAGCCGTCTGGTACGGTTCGATCCTGATTGCGCTCGGACACCTGTCGATCGCGCTCTCAGCGGTGATGGGGAACAACCTGTTCTTTATCGGCCTGATGTTCATCGTGCTTGGCTCCGGGCTGTTTAAGACCTGTATCTCAGTGATGGTCGGCACCCTGTATAAAAAAGGCGACGCGCGTCGTGACGGCGGTTTCTCGCTGTTCTATATGGGCATCAACATGGGCTCGTTCATCGCGCCGTTGATTTCCGGCTGGCTGATCAAAACCCACGGCTGGCACTGGGGCTTTGGTATTGGCGGCATCGGGATGCTGGTGGCGCTGATTATCTTCCGCGTGTTTGCCGTTCCGGCAATGAAACGCTATGACGGCGAAGTCGGCCTCGACTCTACCTGGAACAGCCCGGTGGTGAAGCGTAACGGCGTGGGCGTTTGGCTGCTGGCGCTGGCGGCAGGTGTGGCAACGATCGTGACGCTGATTGCGCAGGGCGTGATTGTGATTAACCCGGTCGCGGTAGCCAGCGTGCTGGTCTACGTGATTGCGGCGTCCGTTGCCCTCTACTTCATTTATCTGTTTGTTTTTGCGGGGCTGAACCGTAAAGAGCGCGCCAGGCTGCTGGTCTGCTTTATTCTGCTGATCTCCGCGGCGTTCTTCTGGTCCGCGTTCGAACAAAAGCCAACCTCGTTCAACCTGTTTGCCAACGACTACACTAACCGCATGATTGGAGATTTTGAAATCCCGGCGGTGTGGTTCCAGTCGATCAACGCCCTGTTCATCATCCTGCTGGCACCGGTGTTTAGCTGGGCATGGCCGAAGCTGGCGAGCAAAAACATTCGCCCGAGCAGCATCACCAAGTTTGTTATTGGTATTCTGTGCGCGGCAGCGGGCTTTGGCCTGATGATGCTGGCGGCACAGAACGTGCTGAGCAGCGGTGGGGCGGGCGTGTCGCCGTTCTGGCTGGTGGGCAGCATCCTGATGCTGACGCTCGGCGAACTGTGCCTGAGTCCGATTGGCCTGGCGACCATGACGCTGCTTGCGCCGGAAAGAATGCGCGGCCAGATGATGGGGCTGTGGTTCTGCGCCAGCGCGCTGGGTAACCTGGCGGCGGGCCTGATTGGCGGCCACGTGAAGGCCGATCAGCTGGATATGCTGCCGGATCTCTTTGCCCGCTGCTCCGTCGCACTGCTGATTTGTGCCGCGGTACTGATCGTCCTCATTGTTCCGGTGCGCCGCATGCTGGAAAATGCGCAGACTAAACCGGCAGCTAACGCCTCTTAAACCTCGATCTTGCCGGGGCGGCGTTATGCCCCGGCAATTTACTCGACGAGGTAAGAACATGCTGTTAGGGTTTGTTGGTCTTGGCGCAGTCGTTGAAACAGCTTACCTGCCCGCAATACGAAAAATCTTTGATACTCCCCCTCACTGTTTAGGCTTTGATATCCAGCCCGTAAAACAGCCGGAGGGCGTAACGCGCTGTGCCACACTGGCTGAACTCCTCTCCCGGCCGCTTGATACCCTGTTTATTACCACGGCGTCGCTGCACCATCTTGAGGTGCTTGAACACGCTCTCGCCTCATCGGTTTCCCGCATCGTGGTTGAAAAACCGATTGTCGCCACGCTTCCCCAAACAGAAAAGCTCAATGCGCTGCTGGCGAACCCCAACGTCGCCTCCCGCGTGCTGGCGCTCGATCACTGGATGGCGCGTATCGAAACGGTGAAGCGGTCGCTGGTTGACAATGTCTCTGACATCGTCAAAATCGACGGTTTTTTGCAGGAGCCGAGCGGATATAACGCTGCAGGGGAGCCTATCGCGCTTAACTTTGCCACGGGCGAGCCGGACGCGCGTACGCTTCGCCACCCTGATGGCGTGATTCTGGATATCGGTACGCACGTGCTGGCGATGCTGCGCGAAACGGTGCGCTATCTGGGCGGGAATGATGAGATGACGCTGCGGGTCGTTACGGCTAAAGACCGCCTGGGTCGCGATATTGCAAAAGGCGACCTGACCACGGCGGAAGGCGAGGCGCATCTTCAGGGAAGCATCAGCGGCGTGCCGGTGGATATCTGGCTTAACAAATACGCGGGACCCGCGGGCGGGCAAAAAGGTTTACGGCTCTATTTGCGCGATGGGCGCATTATCAGTTACGACCGGCACGGTGCTGAAGATGTGCTGGATCTGATGAATGGCGACACGCGTCAACGCTGGAACATACCCGGCACGATCTACGAGCGCTGTCTTGCAGAGCATATTCTGGGTGCCAACAGCCTGTTTGAACGGGATCCGCAAGAGGTGAGCCGCACGACGCGCCGCAGGGTCGAGGAAGTGACGCTGCTGCTGGCGTTACAGCAGCAGCTGCGTGGCCCGCACTGAACGTAACGTGGTAAAATTACCGCAGATCTGAACGCTTTTAAGGAGTCACCATGACGATTACCTGCCCGGACTGCCAGGCACCGCTGGAGCCCCTGAACGGGGTGGCACACTGCGAGAGCTGTAACAAGGACATCGCGCTTGAAGCCCGCTGCCCGGAGTGCCATCAGCCGCTCCAGGTATTAAAAGCCTGCGGCGCGGTGGACTATTTCTGCCAGAACGGCCACGGTCTTATCTCTAAAAAACGCGTGGAGTTTGTTCGGGCCGAAGGTTAATCGCAGACGCAGCCTTCGCCTTTCTTCCACAGCTCGACCAGCGACTCGGGCGCTTCCTGCTCGGGCACCAGCACGATGATATCGGCGTAGTGCGCCTGATTTTGTCCGGTCCAGATAATCTGGATGCGGAAATAGCGCTGGTCGCCGCTGCCGGGTGAAGAGGCTTGCCCGGGCGGCTGGCCGCGTGGAAAAGCCTGCTCCAGGATGCTCACCAGGCGCTGGCGCTGGGCCTCATTGAGCGAGGAGAGCGCGATGGTGCGCTGTCCGCTCAGTTTGGGAATAAAAGCGACGCCGCCTTCCCGAGCCAGCTCAACCACGGCGTCATCCGTCAGTTCCGGAACCTGCATTTACAACACTCCCACCTGTTCCCAGGCTTGTTTAATGGCCGCACCAGCGTCGCCGCCGGAGCGTTTCTCTCCGTGCGCGATCGTCAGTTTTGCGAAGGCCTCAAAATCCGCATCCTGCGCCAGATTGCGATCGCAAACCGTGTCGTACCAGGCATAACCCGCTTTTTCCCAGGCGTAGCCGCCGATCGCCGTTGCGGCCAGGTAAAATGCCCGGTTGGGGATGCCGGAGTTCAGATGCACGCCGCCGTTATCCTCGCGCGTTTTAATGAAATCTTTCATGTGCGCGGGCTGCGGGTCTTTGCCGAGCAGAGGATCGTCATAGGCGGTGCCGGGTTCAGACATCGAGCGCAGCCCTTTGCCGTTGATCCCTTTCGCCAGCAGCCCTTCACCAATGAGCCAGTCAGCTTTATCGGCGGTTTGCTTCAGATGGTACTGTTTGACCAGCGAGCCAAACACGTCAGACAGAGACTCGTTCAGCGCGCCCGACTGTTCAAAATAGATAAGCCCGGCTTCGGTCTCGGTCACGCCGTGACTCAGCTCGTGCGCCACCACGTCGATGGCGATGGTAAAGCGGTTAAATATTTCCTCGCCGCCGTCGCCGAATACCATCTGCTGACCGTTCCAGAAGGCGTTTTGATATTCCCGACCGTAATGCACGGTGCCGGTCAAAATAAGCCCTTTATTATCGAGCGAATCACGCTGATATTCTTTCCAGAAGAAATCATGGGTAATACCCAAATAATCGTAGGCTTCATCCACCGCCACATCGCCGTTCGACGGCTGGCCTTCGTAACGCACCTGCGTACCCGGCAGCTCCTGGGTCTGCTTCGCGTCGTAAATATCGCGCTCCAGCTGTCCGGCTTTATTCACGTGCGGCGCGGCGGGTTTGCCGGGCATGTGGGCCATCAGCGTCTGGACGTGGGTTAAGGTCTGACGGGCACAGCGCTGCTGCGGCTCGGAACCGCTTTCGATAATACGACGAAGAATATAAGGGGGAATAACGCTATGAAGATGGGGCATGCTGCTCTCCTTATTAAAAAAGGGAATAGCAGCAGTATAGTAAGTAACCGGCGAAGAATTATCCGGTTTTACGCTGACGCGTCTTTTTCACCGGTTTAATTGATTTCACTTCGCTTTCTACCCAGCCGTCTGAAAGACGCGTCGTCAGCACATCGCCGGTATTCACCTGTTTAGTTTCCTTCAGCACTTTGCCGTCCGTCGCCGTCGTCACGCTATAGCCGCGCGCCAGCGTGGAGAGGGGGCTGACCGCTTCAAGATGGGTCACCGCATTGCCAAAACGTTCGCGGGTGGTGCTCAGGCGCGCGCGGACAGTCTCCGCCAGACGATACTCCAGCTGTTGGATACGCGTTTGCGCGCGATAAATTTTCGGCTGCGGGTTCTGCTGGTTCAGGCCCTGGGTTGCGCGCTGCTGGCGCGATACCGCGCGCTTGAGCTGCGCGTCCACCGCAACGTTCATGCGCTGGCGCAGACGCTCAAGCACGGTCTGCTGACGCGCCAGACGCAGCTGCGGGTGCTGCTGCTGAAGTCGATGATGAAGCTGGGTAAAGCGGCGGGTACGGTTGGCAATGAAGTAGTCCATCGCCATCTCAAGGCGCTGCTGACCGTTCTGAATCTGACGCAGCAGTTCCAGCTGGTTGCGGCTGACCACTTCCGCCGCCGCGGACGGCGTAGGCGCGCGCAGATCCGCCACAAAATCGGCTATCGTTACGTCCGTTTCGTGGCCGACGGCGCTCACCACGGGGATAAGGCTTGCAAAGATTGCCCGCGCCACGCGCTCGTCGTTAAAGCTCCATAAATCTTCCAGCGAGCCGCCGCCGCGCCCGACGATGAGCACGTCGCACTCCTGACGGGCGTTCGCCAGCTCAATGGCGCGCACAATCTGGCCTGGCGCATCGTCACCCTGAACGGCTGTCGGGTAGATGATGACGGGCAGGGAAGGGTCGCGACGCTTCAGTACGTGCAAGATATCGTGCAGTGCCGCACCGGTTTTCGAGGTGATGACCCCAACGCAATGGGCAGGAGAGGGCAGAGGTTTTTTGAACTGCTGGTCGAACAGCCCCTCGGCAGAGAGCCTGGCTTTTAACTGTTCATACTTCTGCTGCAGCAGCCCTTCGCCCGCTGGCTGCATGCTCTCGACGATGATTTGATAATCGCCGCGCGGCTCATACAGGGTGATATTGGCGCGAACCAGAACCTGCTGGCCGTGCTGAGGGCGGAACGTCACGCGGCGGTTGCTGTTGCGGAACATCGCGCAGCGCACCTGAGCGGTGTCGTCTTTTAAGGTAAAGTACCAGTGTCCGGAGGACGGCTGCGTGAAGTTAGAGATCTCACCGCTGATCCAGACCTGCCCCATTTCCTGCTCAAGCAGCAAACGCACCGTCTGATTAAGGCGGCTGACAGTATAAATTGAGGGGGATTGAGAGGATAACATGTGAGCGGGATCAAATTCTAAATCAGCAAGTTATTCAGTCGATAGTAACCTGCTGAGAGGTGAGCGCAAGCATTTTTTTTAAAAAAGTGTGGATGCAATCGGTTACGCTCTGTATAATGCCACGGCAATATTTAACCACCCAGGTCAGAGATATTGCCCATGCTACGTATCGCTAAAGAAGCACTGACGTTTGACGACGTCCTCCTCGTTCCCGCTCACTCCACCGTTCTGCCGAATACTGCCGATCTCAGCACGCAGTTGACGAAAACCATTCGCCTGAACATTCCTATGCTCTCTGCGGCAATGGACACCGTGACTGAAGCGCGCCTGGCTATCGCCCTGGCACAGGAAGGTGGCATTGGCTTTATTCACAAAAACATGTCTATCGAACGTCAGGCGGAAGAAGTTCGCCTGGTGAAGAAACATGAATCCGGCATCGTGTCTGACCCACAGACCGTTCTGCCAACCACTACGCTGCACGAAGTGAAGGCCCTGACCGAACGTAACGGCTTCGCCGGTTACCCGGTTGTGACCGAAGAGAACGAGCTGGTCGGTATCATCACCGGTCGTGACGTACGTTTCGTGACTGACCTGAACCAGCCTGTCAGCGTGTACATGACGCCAAAAGAGCGTCTGGTTACCGTTCGCGAAGGCGAAACCCGCGACGTGGTGCTGGCAAAAATGCACGAAAAACGCGTTGAAAAAGCGCTGGTTGTTGACAGCAGCTTCCACCTGCGCGGCATGATCACCGTTAAAGATTTCCAGAAAGCAGAACGTAAACCTAACGCCTGTAAAGACGAGCATGGCCGTCTGCGCGTTGGCGCTGCGGTTGGTGCAGGTGCCGGTAATGAAGAGCGCGTTGACGCACTGGTCGCTGCGGGCGTTGACGTCCTGCTGATTGACTCCTCTCACGGCCACTCCGAAGGCGTTCTGCAGCGTATTCGTGATACCCGTGCCAAATACCCTGACCTGCAGATCATCGGCGGCAACGTGGCCACTGGCGCAGGCGCTCGCGCGCTGGCTGACGCTGGCTGCAGCGCGGTGAAAGTGGGTATCGGCCCTGGCTCCATCTGTACTACCCGTATCGTTACCGGCGTGGGCGTTCCACAGATCACCGCGGTGTCTGACGCGGTTGAAGCGCTGGAAGGCACCGGTATTCCGGTTATCGCCGACGGCGGTATCCGCTTCTCTGGCGACATCGCTAAAGCGATCGCCGCTGGCGCCGCTGCCGTGATGGTAGGCTCCATGCTGGCCGGTACCGAAGAATCCCCGGGCGAAATCGAACTCTACCAGGGCCGTTCTTACAAATCCTACCGCGGTATGGGCTCCCTGGGCGCGATGTCCAAAGGTTCCTCCGACCGTTACTTCCAGACCGATAACGCCGCTGACAAACTGGTACCGGAAGGTATCGAAGGTCGCGTTGCCTATAAAGGCCGTCTGAAAGAGATCATTCACCAGCAGATGGGCGGCCTGCGCTCCTGTATGGGTCTGACCGGCTGTGGTACCATTGACCTGCTGCGTACTAAAGCGGAATTCGTACGCATCAGCGGTGCGGGTATCCAGGAGAGCCACGTTCACGACGTGACGATCACCAAAGAGTCCCCGAACTACCGTCTGGGCTCCTGATAAGTTTCCGCGCCCGGCTTCTGCCGGGCGCTCTGTTTTTGTTTCACTTGCCTCGGAATTAGCGTCAATGACGGAAAACATTCATAAACATCGCATTCTCATCCTGGACTTCGGTTCTCAGTACACTCAGCTGGTGGCGCGTCGCGTACGTGAACTGGGCGTTTACTGTGAGCTGTGGGCGTGGGATGTCACGGAAGCACAGATTCGCGAATTCAATCCAAGCGGCATCATCCTGTCCGGCGGCCCGGAAAGCACCACCGAAGCGAACAGCCCGCGCGCGCCGCAGTACGTTTTCGAAGCTGGCGTGCCGGTATTCGGCGTGTGCTACGGTATGCAGACCATGGCAATGCAGCTGGGCGGCCACGTAGAAGGCTCCAACGAGCGCGAGTTTGGCTATGCGCAGGTAGAAGTCGTCACCGACAGCGCGCTGGTGCGCGGTATCGAAGACTCCCTGACCGCAGACGGCAAACCGCTGCTGGACGTGTGGATGAGCCACGGTGACAAAGTTACCGCCATCCCGTCTGACTTCGTGACCGTTGCCAGCACCGAAAGCTGCCCGTTCGCCATCATGGCGAACGAAGAAAAACGCTTCTACGGCGTGCAGTTCCACCCGGAAGTGACCCACACCCGTCAGGGTATGCGCATGCTGGAGCGCTTCGTCCGTGACATCTGCCAGTGTGAAGCCCTGTGGACCCCGGCAAAAATCATCGACGACGCCGTTGAGCGTATCCGCCAGCAGGTTGGCAATGACAAAGTGATCCTCGGCCTTTCCGGCGGCGTGGACTCCTCCGTGACCGCGATGCTGCTGCACCGCGCCATCGGCAAAAACCTGACCTGCGTGTTCGTGGACAACGGTCTGCTGCGTCTGAACGAAGCCCAGCAGGTGATGGACATGTTCGGTGACCACTTCGGTCTGAACATCATTCACGTGGAAGGCGAGCAGCGCTTCCTTGACGCGCTGAAAGGCGAGAACGATCCGGAAGCGAAACGTAAGATCATCGGCCGCGTGTTCGTGGAAGTGTTCGACGAAGAAGCGCTGAAGCTGGAAGACGTGAAGTGGCTGGCGCAGGGCACTATCTACCCTGACGTGATCGAGTCTGCGGCTTCCGCAACCGGTAAAGCACACGTCATCAAATCTCACCACAACGTGGGCGGCCTGCCGAAAGAGATGAAGATGGGCCTGGTTGAACCGCTGCGTGAACTGTTCAAAGACGAAGTGCGCAAGATCGGTCTGGAACTGGGTCTGCCGTACGACATGCTCTACCGTCACCCGTTCCCGGGTCCGGGTCTGGGCGTGCGCGTGCTGGGCGAAGTGAAGAAAGAGTACTGCGACCTGCTGCGTCGCGCGGACGCGATTTTCATCGAAGAGCTGCACAAAGCTGACCTGTACAACAAAGTGAGCCAGGCGTTCACCGTGTTCCTGCCGGTTCGCTCCGTCGGCGTAATGGGCGATGGCCGCAAGTACGACTGGGTTGTCTCCCTGCGTGCGGTGGAAACCATCGACTTCATGACCGCGCACTGGGCGCACCTGCCGTATGACTTCTTAGGCCGCGTGTCTAACCGCATTATCAACGAAGTGAACGGTATTTCCCGCGTGGTGTATGACATCAGCGGTAAGCCACCGGCTACGATCGAGTGGGAATGATTTCCCAACCGGAAACGTCTGGTAGTAACAGGTTCTAAATTATCTCTAAGCCCGCGGATTGCGGGCTTTTTTTTGGGCCATGGCTGGCAACATCATGTCAGGTTAGTGTCAGGAGCGGGCGCAATGTAAGGCTATCCATTAAATCCTTATTCAATACGTTCCACATTTGGAAAACGCTCGGTTGCGGCTTCATGGAAAATGTCACCCAGCCAGTCGGCAATCTCGCCTTCAGTCATATCGTCTGGAATAGCGATGTCATAGAGTCGAGAAAACTTTCTCTCCGTCAGGTCAGCACGAAATACCAGCCACCGATCATGCTTACGTTGAACGCCAATATGACGTCCAAAAACGTTATATATCAGCATATGCAATCTCCGATCATGCTAGTGAATTCCTGTATCTATGATACATACGTCAGATCAGGCCAGAGAGTGAATCGTACAAATATGAAAGGCTCGCTCACAGCGGACATCATGCTTCTGTATCTGCTCTGTTCCAGAAGCGGACGGATGTTTATCCACGAAGCCAGGGTGTTATCGTAAGCCCTGTGAGCAATCCTTCAGGGCTAAGCAGACGAGTCACAGTTTGCCCCCAGGGCTCTGTGCGGTTAGCCACCAGCAGGCGATACCCCTTCTCACTTAAGATACGGGTAGCGGAATCGAGATCCTGAACCTCATATTCAATCCATCCCTGCGGGATTGGGTGTTCGGCTGGCCACTCCTCAGAGCCAAAACATGAAGTGGCGGCCTGTGATAACGGCCAGACGGCAAAATGCTTAACACCCTTCAGCCTGTTTTCCGATAGCAGATAATCGCCGTTACCCTCCATTGGCTTAAGCGGCAGACCGAGTACCTGTACATAAAACCCGGAACTGACTTGAGCGTTCTGCGAGATGGGCCCAAACCCAGCGAAAAACAAAACGTCAATTCCCGATAAATTCTGCGACATACCTGCTTCCTTAATTATCTGAAATTGAACCCTGAATTTATCCTACGACTCACTGAATCACCACGCCCAATTTTGGCATCTTTGCCACCTGTCAGCGGCAACAATCACGATCGCTTCTCGCTCTCAGCAGAACCTCCGCTCAGTGAGTTCGTCCGCTTCCCGAGCGACTGTCGTTCCAGTTTATTCTTTTTGAAAGGTTTCCAGCCAACCTCCCTTTTTTATATACCCATAAAAATTAAGCTATTGGCCGGTGTTGCCGATATTAGTTTCGTATGATTAAACAACGGGAAGTATGAATGAATAGTTTGTTATCGAGATCACTTTCAATTGTGTTTACAACTCTGCTACTGACGGCCTGCTCAGGCGTTCGCGACAATTCTGCAAAGACGTACACATACCACGCTGAACATAGCATCGCCTGGAATATCAGCAATGCATCGGGTATGGATCCTTTTAGCGATGCCCAGGTCAGCCACTCTCAAAGCGAAATGTTCAGCCGCACGGATTACGATTTTACTTTTCCGATAGTGGAAAATGATAAATTAAATGAAGCGTCATTGCCTTTAACCCCGTTACTGCAGTATCGACCAACGGGTATGGGCGTGGAAGAGTGGCAAACCGATGGAATTCTGGCGTGGATCCCTACTGAATTGGCCCCTACCCCCGAGGCGGCATCACTGGTGCTCTCAGATAAAATTGAATCTGCTGTGCTAGCGACCTTAAAAGAATCTAAACGCAAACATGGCGATGTCCGTAAGGGAGAGGGATATAATAACTGGTTAGGAAAATACGTGTTTCAGACCAATGAATCCCGCTATCTGGTCGTAAAATTTGCAGATAAAGATGCGGGATGTGAGCTTCCAAAAAATGGATATTATGATCCTGCAAGCCAGAATAGTCCGACCTGCGGCTTCTACACCAGCTTCCACGACGCAGAAAAAATTGTTCGTACTCCTGACTTCATAGGTGCGAATGCGACCGGGAAAAGTTATCTCGTAAGGCACGATGGGTTAAATGGAAGTCACCTCAGCCCGGTATTTATAAACAGTGCCGGACAATCGGATGCAAAAAATCAGCGTATGAATTATGCCTTCATGCAACAAGTTAGCCGCCATCTTCCAGCGTGGGTAATTATCTACCTCTCACCCAAAGAAGATAAGGGTTTACCTGCCGTTGTATTACAGCAAGGGAAAGTGCATTTTTTCTTTCGCGAAAAATAAAGCTGATCGCATCAGCGGTTGATCTTAATGTCCGCTCCGTGCCAGGAGCGGACGTTACAAGACAATCACTCTGCTAATGCGCATTGATATGTGATATAACAATAATCAACCATTCAAAAAGGAGAGTTTATATGAGCAGGATGATAATTGATACAAATATTCTTTACTCGCTAGTTGGTCTATCGCCAAACCAAAAAGTTATTAACTCCCCTATAGATCAATTTAAATTATCCATTACGACACCATCACTTATAGAAGTTATCTCTAAATATCACAATGACTTAGACTCTATAAAAAAATGCATTAGCCCAATCATAAACGAAAGCATTGAGCTAATTAGCATTGGTCATACTCCAATCTCAAATGGATTTCTTTATAGGTTGCATTTTGCAAACAAAATAGACGAAGTAAAAGATATTATTGATAATGTTAGAACACTAAAAATATCTAGAGAGGCTGAATTCTATAGGTTCATACTCATACTGGTTGTCTCTGGTTTGTTTGAGGTTATTAGAGAAGATGGATATAAGTTTGATAACAACGTACAAAATCAGAGTCAACTTGAGCTTGTGCAGACTCTACTTGAATCTAATATGGAATTTATTTTAGATTTCTTTAAAGTTGAGTTGCGGGATGGATATATTAATGGAAATGAGCAGCAATCAGCGTTGAACGCTTTTGAAACCATACTTATCGGACTCCTAAATGGTTTTCATGTAAACTATCATATGATTAAAACTGACACAGTTAAAATATCCAGAAGCCAAGACAGCATCAAAAATCTGCATGATAGTTTAGAAAATGATAATTTTGATAAAAAGTTTAAAAAATATATAGATAATCCAATATCCCTTGCTTCCAAACAAAAACACAAATCAGTAGTTGATAACTACCTGAAAGAAATGGAGAAAGGTCTTTCTGGCGTTTTCGGGCTTACTGAGAATTCGTTGAGTTTTCTAATGAGCAAGGTTGAGGATGCATATAAAAATGGTCGTAAATTACGAAAAAATGACATATTTGACTTCCTAATAGTTATTTCTTTAAATATGCCAGATGCTTTGATTTTAACACTTGATAAAGGTTTTTTAAAAGACCTTGAAGATCTTCATCCCAACAGCTATAAAAAGTGTCTGGATTTGGGCTTTTTAAATTAAAAATATATTAATGTAAAATAAAAAGCACCCACATTTAACTTGACCAGACTATATCCTTAAATTATTCTATCTGCCATTTGTTAAATGTGGGCCTGCAGTTTGTTACGAGTCACTTAAATTTTTGCAAGTCAGGTAGGATTGACAAGAATTGCAATGTGAACCCCGTGAGCATTAATACTAAAGCTAAGCACGCGAAAGATTTATAAATAAACTTCCTTCTTTTTATTTTTAAATTCCTTTGTTTAACAGTAGTTCCATCATTCAATCGCGTATTATCTTCCAATCCCAGCGAAACTCCCTCATCATGAGAGGGCTGTGGTAATCCAAAGAAAAAAATCAAAATCACACCAAGGATATTCGAAATCAACCCTATGGCATTAAGTTCTGGTGATGTCATTTAGTTTGCTCTAGGTTTATTGTTCAGAAAGAAAAGATCATTCGTTAAATTATCATGTTAGCTTTAATTATTAAAAAAACATGTTAATTATCATCAAATGAACACTTATCATCATCTTAGTCAAAGAGTTAGTAGGGATTCATTCTGGATCATAACTGTCATTCCTGTCTACTCTGGTGTTTTTTTAAAGTCGATGTCCGCTCCTCGCTCAGAGCGGACCCGCCCCACAAGCCCACTCCGTTTAGAGCATAGTAGTTCAGGTTTCTAAAATCGCATGACTCACCTGGATAGGGCCCTTACAATTAACTCGGAGCCGAACTTTCGACAACTGTTAGGTCACCAAAAAGCTAAACGAGGCATTTCCTGTTGAAACCCAGAACCATCCAGGGTTTTTCACCCTCATCATGGTTCCACCGCGCCCGGTGCAAAGCTGGCACTCATTAACCAACGGAGATTATCATCTTGAATAAGTCAATACTCGCATGCTCTGTGGCCGCGCTGCTGGCCGTGTCCGCCATGTCCGCTCAGGCCAGGACCCCCGCCAGGCTCAAGTCGCCAGTATCGGGCGTGCTCTGCGACCGATATGTATGCGCCAATGACAAGGGATTATCCCGCGAGTTAACAGAGACGTATCTCGGTAAGAAGGCTGCTGCAAACGAGGTGTTCACGTCGAGCAATGTCGATCTGACTGAATTCACCTTTGCCAACGGCATTTTCTGCGATGTGAAGGAACGACTGTGCCGTGAAGATCGCTATTATGGCGCGAACGGACAGCGCTCCGGGGCGCTATCTAAAAAGTACACAAAGCTGCTCTTTGGCGAATAATGGTGATAAAAAGAGACCTCAGCAAGAGACTACGTTATAGGGATATAAATTATATTTTGTAGCGTACATTATAAATGATGATGTGATTGTCAAAATTAAATTTCTCGTTAAAAGTTGTATTGCGGAATATTACTCTGTTACTACCCTTTAGCTGAGCGTAACAGTAAAGCGGTCTGGTTACGTGAATTCCCATTCACTACCATGAGCGAATAAAGGAATGAAAAACCGCATAATGATTGTCGGCGGCGGCACGGGAGGAACCATTGTTGCCAACCTGCTGGCCAGAAAATTACGGCGTGAAATTGCTGCCGGTCAGGTAGAGCTGGTACTGATTTCCGAATCACCGGTGCATTACTACAAACCCGCGTTTATGTACGTCGCGTTTAACCTCTTCCATCATCATGAGCTGGCCCGGCCTGAACGGCAGTTACTGAGTCCGGAAATTCGATTTATTACCGATAAGATTGAGTCGTTCGATTTTAAACAGCGTCGACTGTACGGTGCCAGTAAGCAACATTACGACTGGGATCTGCTGGTTATCGCAACCGGCTGCTCGCCTTTCCCGCAAAAAATCCCTGGCCTTGCCGAAGCGGGCGACCATTTTTATCAATACGCGGCGGCAAGACAATTAGCGCATAAGCTCTCCACCATTAAAAAGGGGCGAATATTTATTACCGTCTCTTTCCCGGAAACGCCGAATGTTCCCCATCAGTGCGGCATCGCCCCCATTGAAACCACGCTGATGGTTGACGACTATCTGCGCCAGCGCGGCGTACGTAATCAGGTTGAGATTGTTTATACCTATCCGACAGTAGCGCAGCTGCTGCGAAACTGCCTGTTCCTGCAGCGTCCGGTTGGGGAGGCGCTGGGCGATATTTTTGCTGCCAAAGGGATACAGCACCAGCGCGGCTTTACCTTAAGCCATGTCGATCCTGACAGCAAAATTGCCTATTCCGCCGAGGGCGACTCGCAGAACTTCGACATCCTGATGGCAACGCCTCCCATCAGGGCGGTCAAAGCGGTGCGTAATACTGGGCTCAGTGAGGTTCAGAACGGTGAAGGCTGGCTGCCGACGGATCACCAAACGCTGGGCGTCTACGGCCTGGAAGGGGTGTATGTGATCGGCGATACCGTTGACCTCCCGATCAGTAAAGCCGGGGGATCGTGCCACAACCAGGCGCCGATCGTTGCCGATAACATTGTGGCGGAGCTGTACGGCAGACCGCCCGGAAGCGGTAACCATTATGATGGACGGGTTCAGGCCGTTGCGCAGATGGGGCTCTGGGCCGGTATGCCGTTGGTGTATGACTATCGCAATGACGTGACGCCCATGCCTGCGACGAAACTCGGCGGCATGCTGCGAAACGGTTTTAACCGTGGTCTCTATTGGGGTGTCGTGAGGGGGATGTTCTGATGAGTGAACAGGAACAGTTACTTAAAAGCCTTGCCCCGCTGATGGCAGGCAATCGCCTGAATAATCTGGTTGATTTGCTGGCCTTAGCAGCAGACATGCTGGAAATGACCGACAGCGCGATGGTCGAAAAGCTGGCTGGCGTATTTGAAGATGTGGTAACCGTCGGTTGGGAAGGGGGAACCGCGCTACGCATGGCCTGGGGAGAGCAAATTAACCGGGAAGGGGATATTTCGCTTCGGCAGGTGTTTGCCATGCTCAACGATCCTGATACCCGCCGCGGCATCATGCTTTTACTGCGGGTGTTACAGATTACGGGGCAACGTCTGAATGCCCTCTCTTCCGTCAGTTATTCTGATTGCCCCGAGATAAGGAGCCGTTAATGTCTGGCTGATGCTCTTGAGGCGGTCGGGTATTGGCTATGCCTTACCCGGCCCACCTGGGGCTATTTCTCCCCGCCACCCAGCCGATACGCCAGCGCCACCACCAGCGACTGCACCAGGCACAGCGTCGCCGACTGAGACCGGAACGCATCCACCTGCGCCTCTTTCACCACAAAGCAGAGATCGCTGAACGTCGCGAGCGGGCTTATCTGGCTGTCCGTAATCACGATCTGCCGCGCGCCGACGCTGGCGGCGGTTTCGCTGACCATCACTGTCTCTTCCGCGTACGGCGAGAAGCTGATCGACACCACGATGTCGCGCGCCTTAATGCGGCTGATCTGCTCGCGCAGCATCCCGCCCATCCCGTCGAGCAGGATAGGGCGACACTCCAGGTGGCTCAGGGCGTAGGTCAGATACGCGGCGACGCTAAAGGAGCGGCGCAGTCCGGCGATGTAGATGGTGTCGGCGTCGGCCAGCAGCTGTACCGCACGCTCCAGCATCTCCGGTTCGGCGCGGGCGGCCAGCTGCTGCAGCGCCTGGGCGTTTGAACGAGCGAACTCCTGCAGGATATCGAGCGGCGTTTCCGGGACGGCCTCGCTCTCCATTTCGCGGAACAGCCGGGCGCGGTCGCTGTAGCTGGCGGTCTCCTCCACCAGGTTCATGCGAAACAGCTGTTTCATTTCGTTGAAGCCGGTGAAGTCAAAGGCGTTGGCAAAGCGGATCAGCGTCGAGGGCGGCACGTCGGCGCGCTCGGCAATGACGGCAACCGTATCAAAGGCCACGCTGTTGGTGTTATCCAGCACGTAGCGGGAGACCTGCTGCAGCCTCTTGCTCAGGCTATCGTAGCGATCGCGGATTTGCTGCTGCAGTTCGTTCAGGCTGGTTGCTGTCGTCATCTTATCCCCCAAGTACAGTCTTATGATTCTAAACGCAAAACCGCGTCTTTTAAATGTCGGCCATCCATCTGGCAGCAAAAATGAAACAGAAACTTCAGTCATTTCCTCGCCCGAAATCCCTTAATAGCGCACGCTGCGTCAGTGTTGTTGGCTGTTAACATAAAAATCCATCCTTGATCACAATAATCATCATTTATTTTATTTCAACTTAAAATGGAATATTTGTTTCATATATAGTGTTCAGTACACAGTGTTCAGGTAACAGTCACGTATCAACAGCGAGAGGTTAAGGATGGAGACGGTAGCGAATTTTATTCACGGCGAATGTGTCACCGGTTCAGGCCAGCGCGTTCAGGCGATCTTCAACCCGGCCACCGGCGAGCAGATCCGCCAGGTGGTGATGAGTACGGCGCGGGAAACCGAACAGGCGATTGCCGCCGCGCAGCAGGCGTTTCCGGCGTGGGCGCGCCATGCTCCGCTTAAGCGCGCGCGCGTGATGTTCCGCTTCAAGGCGCTGCTGGAAGAGAACATGGACCGCCTGGCCCGCATTATCAGCGAAGAGCACGGCAAGGTCTTCTCCGACGCGGTGGGTGAACTGACCCGCGGTCTGGAGGTGGTGGAGTTTGCCTGCGGCATCCCGCATCTGCAAAAGGGCGAACACTCGGCGAACGTCGGTACCGGCGTCGACAGCCACTCGCTGATGCAGCCGCTCGGGGTCTGCGCCGGGATCACGCCGTTTAACTTCCCGGCGATGGTGCCGATGTGGATGTTCCCGATTGCGCTGGCGACCGGCAACACCTTCGTGCTGAAGCCGTCGGAAAAAGATCCTTCTCTGGCGCTCGCGCTGGCGCAGCTGCTGAAAGAGGCCGGCCTGCCGGACGGCGTGTTCAACGTGGTGCAGGGCGATAAAGAGTCCGTTGACGTGCTCCTGACCGACCCGCGCGTGCAGGCGGTGAGCTTTGTCGGCTCCACGCCGATTGCGGAATACATTTACCAGACCGCGTCCGCCCACGGTAAGCGCTGTCAGGCGCTGGGCGGCGCGAAAAACCATTGCATCCTGATGCCGGACGCCGACATGGAGATGGCGACCAACGCCATCATGGGCGCGGCCTACGGCGCGGCGGGGGAACGCTGCATGGCGCTCTCGGTGGTGCTGGCGGTGGGAGATAAAACCGCCGATGACCTCTGCGCCCGGCTGGAGAAACAGATTGCCGCGCTGCGCGTCGGGCCGGGCCTGGACCAGTCGCCGGAAAACGAAATGGGGCCGCTCATCTCCTCCGTGCACCGCAGCAAGGTGCTGGGCTACATCGACAGTGGCGAGTCGCAGGGAGCGAAACTGCGCGTGGACGGTCGCGGCTTCAGCGTGAAGGGGCACGAGCAGGGCTACTTCGTCGGGCCGTCGCTGTTCGATAACGTCACCCCGGAGATGACCATCTATAAAGAAGAGATCTTCGGCCCGGTGCTTTCTGTGGTGCGCGTAGCAGATTACGCCAGCGCGGTGGATCTGATTAACCACCATGCATATGGTAATGGCTCGGCGATCTTCACCCGCGACGGCGGCTGCGCGCGCCGCTTCTGCGAAGAGGTGCAGGCGGGCATGGTGGGGGTCAACGTGCCGATCCCGGTGCCGATGGCGTTCCACAGCTTCGGCGGCTGGAAGCGCTCGATTTTTGGCGCGCTCAACGTCCACGGCAGCGACGGCGTGCGCTTCTACACCCGAATGAAAACCATCACCGCGCGCTGGCCGGAAATGCAGCAGGAGACAGGCGCTGCGTTCTCCATGCCGACGCTGGGCTGACAGGAGGTTTTATGCAAACCGAACGTATGACCATGGCCCAGGCGCTGGTCCGGTTCCTGAATCAACAGTACGTCAGCGTGGACGGCAACGAAACGCCCTTCGTGGAGGGCGTGGCCACCATCTTTGGGCACGGCAACGTACTGGGTATCGGCCAGGCGCTGGAGCAGGACCCGGGCCATCTGCAGGTGATGCAGGGCTGCAACGAGCAGGGCATTGCCCATATGGCGACGGGGTTCGCCAAACAGCACCGCCGTCAGCGCATTTTTGCCGTCACCTCCTCCGTCGGGCCGGGCGCCGCCAATATGGTAACGGCGGCGGCCACCGCCACGGCAAACCGCATCCCGCTGCTGCTGCTGCCGGGCGATATCTACGCCAGCCGCCAGCCGGACCCGGTGCTGCAGCAGATCGAGCAGTATCACGATCTCAGCATCAGCACTAACGACTGCTTCCGTCCGGTCTCCCGCTACTGGGACCGCATTAACCGCCCCGAGCAGTTGATGAGCGCCATGCTAAGCGCGATGCGAACGCTTACTGACCCCGCGAATACCGGCGCGGTGACTATCTGCCTGCCGCAGGACGTGCAGGGGGAAGCCTGGGACTACCCGCTGAGCTTCTTCGCGCGTCGCGTGCACCACATTGAGCGCCGTCCGCCTGACCCGCAGCGTCTGGCGCAGGCGCGGGCGCTGATCGCCCGCAAGCGTCGTCCGCTGGTGGTGTGCGGCGGCGGCGTGCGCTATTCCGGCGCGCATGAGGCGTTTCGCGAGTTTGTCGAGACGCTGCGGCTGCCGTTTGCCGAAACCCAGGCTGGAAAGGGGGCGCTGGTGAGTGACCACCCACTTAACCTGGGCGGCGTAGGGGTGACGGGCGGCATGGCCGCCAACCGGCTCGCGCCACAGGCTGACTTAGTGATCGGCGTCGGCACGCGCCTGACCGACTTTACCACCGGCTCCAAGGCGCTCTTTTCCCACCCGGACGTCGAATTCCTGCTGCTGAACGTGGCCGAGTTTGACGCCCTGAAGCTGGACGCGACCGCGCTAATTGCCGATGCCCAAACCGGGCTGCAGGCATTAACCCACTTGCTCAAGGAGTATCGCAGCGGCTGGGGAGAGGCGATCGCCGAGGCGAAGTCCGCCTGGCGCGACGAGTGCCGCCGCCTGTGGGATCGCCAGTGGCGCCCTGACGACGCGCCCGAAGTGGCGGGGCACCTGGACGCGCAGCTGGCGGAATACGGCGAGGCGCTCAACACCCGGCTGACCCAGACGCGGGTGCTGGGGCTGATCAACCAGCATATTGAAGATAACGCCATTGTGGTGGGCGCGGCCGGTTCGCTGCCGGGCGATTTACAGCGTCTCTGGCAGGTCAAGACGCCGGACAGCTATCACCTGGAGTACGGCTACTCCTGCATGGGCTACGAGATAGCGGCGGCCCTCGGCGCGAAGCTCGCCAGACCCGAACTGCCGGTGTACGCCATGGTGGGGGATGGCTCCTACATGATGCTGCACTCCGAGCTGCAAACCGCCGTTCAGGAGGGCATTAAGATCACCGTTCTGCTGTTTGATAACGCCAGCTTCGGCTGCATTAACAACCTGCAGATGGGGCACGGCATGGGCAGCTTTGGCACGGAAAACCGTCGGCGCAACCCGGAAACCGGGCGGCTTGACGGGCCGCTGGTTAAGGTCGACTTTGCGCAAAACGCGGAAAGCTACGGCTGCCGCGCGTGGCGGGTGAACGATGAGCAAAGCCTGCTGGCGGCGCTAGAGGCATCAAGGGCGCATCCGGGCCCGACGCTGCTGGACATCAAGGTACTGCCGAAAACCATGACCCACGACTATGCCTCATGGTGGCGAACCGGTGACGCGCAGGTAGCGGAATCTTCTGCCGTGCGTGAGGCCGCGGAGCACACCCAGGCGCAGGTGAAAAAAGCCCGTCAGTATTGAGTTTTCTCTTCGTAACGAAATTTTCATTTCATTTTGATTTTTCCCCTCACCCTAACCCTCTCCCTCAGGGAGAGGGGACGGATCGGTGCGGTTTTTTCTCCCTCGCCCCTTTGTAATGGAGGGGCATCCCTCCCGCCATGTTGTGAGATTGATAACAAAATTTATCTCATTCGTCTCAAAAGTGTTAACCCACACTCAAAAACATAATTTTCACTATTTATAAAAATGAAATAAATGTTTTATTTATAGGGTCGTTAGTTCACAGCATTCACCAACACCGGGAGCCGTTATGTTTAACATTGCTTTACTGGGCGCTGGCCGAATTGGCCAGGTACATGCAGCTAACATCGCCAGCCACGGCGCGACCACCCTCTGGTCCGTGGTTGACCCGAATCAGGAATTTGCCACCCGTCTCGCCGCGCAGTATCAGGCCCGCCAGCAAAGCCTGAGCGAGGCGATGACCGACCCTAACGTTCACGCCGTGCTGATCGCCTCCGCCACCGATACCCACGCGGATCTGATTGAAATGGCCGCCCGCCACGGCAAGGCCATCTTCTGTGAAAAGCCGGTACACCTTGACCTCGCCCGCGTGCGCGACTGCCTGAAGGTGGTCAAAGAGTACGACGTGCCGCTGTTTATCGGCTTTAACCGCCGCTTTGACCCGCAGTTTCGCCGCGTGAAAACCGACGTGCAGGCCGGGCGCATCGGCAAACCGGAATCGCTGCTCATCATCTCCCGCGATCCGTCTCCGCCGCCTGCGGAGTACGTGCGCGTCTCCGGCGGCATGTTCCGCGATATGACCATTCATGACTTTGACATGGCCCGCTTCATCATGGGCGAAGAGCCGGTGTCGGTGTATGCCCAGGGCAGCAACCTGGTGGATCCGGCGATTGGCGAGGCGGGGGATATCGATACCGCGTTTATCGTTCTGAAATATGCCTCCGGCGCGATGGCGACCATCGTCAACAGCCGCCGTTCATCTTACGGCTACGACCAGCGCCTGGAGCTGCACGGCTCCGAAGGGCTGCTGTGCGCGGGCAATATTCTTGAAAACCAGGTGCAGCACTACGGCAAACAGGGCTGCACCAGCGCGCTGCCGGAACACTTCTTCCTGCAGCGCTACAAATCCGCTTACGCCGCGGAATGGGAACACTTTGTTGCGGTCCTGCGCGGCGAAGCGGTGCCTGACTGCAGCGGCGATGATGGTGAACGTGCGCTGTACCTTGCGGATAAAGCGCTGGAGTCACTGCGCAGCCAGCGCGAGATCGTCCTCTAAACACAACAACCCTACACAGAGAGACATAATAATGAAAAAACTGATCGTAGCCGCCCTCATCGCCATGACGTCCGGGGCCGCCCTCGCCGAAAACGAGCAAATTGTTTTCAGTACGCCAAACCTGGCCATGCCGTTTGAAGTTCACATGCAGCGCACGGCGGTGAAAGCCGCAAAAGAGATGGGCGTGAAGATTCAGGTGCTGGACGGGCAGGGCAGCTCGCCGAAGCAGGTGGCTGACCTGGAAAACGCCATCACCCGCGGGGCGCAGGGCTTTATCGTCTCCCCGAACGACGTCAACGCGGTCTCCAGCGCGGTGGATGAAATTCAGGATGCGAAGCTGCCGATCGTCACCCTTGACCGCTCCGTCGACAGCCAGAAGAAAGTGCCGCACTTTGGCGCCAACAACTACAAGGGCGGCCAGGCGGTTGGCGACTTCGTCAAAACCAAATTCCCCAACGGCGCGGACATCATTCTCCTTACCGGCCAGCCGGGCTCCTCCTCCAATATTGAACGCACCAAAGGGATCCGCGACAGCCTGAAGGCGGGCGGGGATAAATACAAGATCGTCGCCGATCAGACCGGAAACTGGATGCGTTCGGAAGGGATGCGCATCGTTGAGAGCGTTCTGCCTTCGCTGCCGAAGCGCCCGCAGGTGATCCTCTCCGCCAACGACGATATGGCGCTGGGCGCGATTGAAGCGCTGCAGAGCCAGGGCGTGAAGCCGGGTGAAATCCTCGTGACCGGGTTTGATGCGGTGCCGGAAGCGCTGGCCCGCGTGCGCGACGGCTGGCTGGCGGTAACGGCGGATCAGCGTCCGGGCTTTGCGGTGCAGACGGCGATGAGCCAGCTGGTGGCCAACGTGCGCGAGAAGAAAGTCATCACCGGGGCCGACTATCCGCCGACGCTGATCACCAAAGAGAACCTGCAGCAGGCTGAGCGTATCGGTGAGGCCGGTAACTAATATGTCCCGAGCCGCCTCTGGCGGCTCATCATGAGGAGGAGCAGACTGATGTCGCAACCCTTACTGAAAGTGACCGACCTGGCAAAAAGCTTTTCCGGCGTCTGGGCGTTGAGCAGCGCCCAGCTGACCGTTGGCGCGGGCGAGATCCACGCCCTGCTGGGGGAAAACGGAGCGGGAAAATCCACGCTGCTGAAGGCGCTCGCGGGCGCGCAGCCGCAAACGCGAGGGGATATCTGGTTCAACGGCGAAACGCTGCCGGTGGACGACTCCCCGGTGTCGCGCCAGAACAAGGGCATTATCACCATCTATCAGGAATTCAACCTGCTGCCCAACATGACCGTCGCGGAAAACATGTTTCTCGGCCGCGAGCCGCGCAGGCGTAACCTGATCGTCGACGAAAGGGCGGTTAACCAGGAGGCGCAGGTCATTCTCGACTACCTGCAGCTGAACGTTGCGCCGACCACGCCGGTCGCCCGCCTGAGCGTGGCCCAGCAGCAGATGGTGGAGATCGCCCGGGCGCTGACCCTCAACGCCCGGTTAATCATTATGGACGAACCTTCCGCCGCGCTGAGCGACAGCGAGGTGGAAAGCTTGCACCGCGTGGTGCGGGAGCTTAAAAACCGCGGCGTGAGCATTATTTACGTTACCCACCGTCTGCACGAAGTTTTCCAGCTCTGCGATCGCTTCACCGTTTTCCAGGACGGCCGCTTCACCGGCACCGGCGCGGTGGCGGAGACCAACGTCGAACAGCTGATCCGCCTGATGGTCGGACGCGACGTGGCCTTTAACCGTCGCCCCGCCAGCGAAACGCATCATGGGGACAAACCCGTCCGCCTGGCGGTGAAGGGGCTGAGCCGCGAAAAGCCGCCGCTGGATCCGCACGGCATCGCCCTGCACGACATCAGCTTCCACGTCCACGCCGGGGAAGTTCTGGGCATTGCCGGGCTGGTGGGCGCGGGACGTACCGAAGTGGCCCGCTGCCTGTTTGGCGCAGACGCGTTTACCTCCGGGAGCTTTGAGCTGGACGGCGTGCCGTACCAGCCGCGCGACCCGCTGTATGCCCTCGATCAGGGCGTGGCGCTGGTGCCGGAAGACCGCAAAAAAGAGGGGGCGGTGCTGGGGCTGTCGATCCGCGACAACCTGTCGCTCTCCTGCCTCTCCTCGCTGCTGCAGTGGCGCTGGTTCGTGAACACCCGTAAAGAGGACGATCTGATTGAGTCCTACCGCCAGGCGCTGCAGATCAAAATGGTCAACAGCGAGCAGGAGGTGCGCAAGCTCTCCGGCGGCAACCAGCAAAAGGTGATCCTCGCGCGCTGCATGGCGCTCAACCCGCGGGTGCTGATCGTCGATGAGCCGACGCGCGGCATCGACGTGGGAACCAAATCGGAAGTGCACCAGGTGCTGTTTGACATGGCGAAAAAGGGCGTGGCGGTGATCGTGATCTCCTCCGATCTGCCTGAAGTGATGGCGGTGTCCGACCGGATCATCACCCTCAGCGAAGGCCGGGCGACCGGCGAGATCCACGGTGACGATGCTAACGAAGAACGGCTGATGACGATGATGGCCATCAACCACAACGCCCTGAACGCGGCATAACGGAGTTTCACATGACGCAGATGATTTCTAAAACGCAGGCCCCGGTCAAACGCGCCGGACGCATCGATCCCATCGCCTTCTTCGAGCGCTTCGGGGTGCTGATTTTCATGATCCTGCTGCTGATCTTCTTCCAGTCGCAGAACAGCAATTTTTTCTCTGAACGCAATATTTTCAACATCCTGACCGAAGTCTCCATCTACGGGATCATGGCCGTGGGGATGACCTTCGTCATTCTCACCGCCGGGATTGACCTCTCCGTGGGCTCCATTCTGGCGGTGTGCGCCATGACCGCGGCGTACGTGATCAAAGGCGACAACTTCACCACCGTTGACCCGAACGCCTGGGGCGGCATGAGCTGGCTGATCGGGCTGGGGATTTGTCTGGCCATGGGCACGGCGATTGGCTTCCTGCACGGTCTGGGCGTCACCCGCCTGCGCCTGCCGCCGTTCATCGTTACCCTCGGCGGGATGACCATCTGGCGCGGCCTGACGCTGGTGATTAACGACGGCGCGCCGATTGCCGGTTTCGACCCTGGCTACCGCTGGTGGGGGCGCGGGGAGCTGCTCGGCATCTCTATTCCTATCTGGATCTTCGCCATCGTTGCCGTCGGCGGCTATCTGGCGCTGCACAAAACCCGCTGGGGCCGCTTCGTCTACGCCATCGGCGGCAATCCGGAGGCGGCGCGCCTGGCGGGGGTGAACGTCAAGCGCGTGCTGGTCAGCGTCTACGTGCTGATCGGCTGTCTCGCAGGTCTGGCGGGCTTCATCCTGAGCGCGCGTCTGGGAAGCGCCGAGGCGGTAGCCGGGATCTCCTTTGAGCTTCGCGTCATCGCCTCGGTGGTGATCGGCGGCACCTCGCTGATGGGCGGCTACGGGCGCATCGGCGGCACCATTATCGGCTCCATCATTATGGGCATTCTGATTAACGGCCTGGTGCTGATGAACGTCTCGGCCTACTACCAGCAGATTATCACCGGATTAATTATCGTTCTGGCGGTGGCATTCGATACCTATGCCAAAAGCCGTCGCGGCGCACTGTGAGGATCACGATGAAAGAGGTTCGTATTGGATTAATTGGCACCGGGTATATCGGCAAGGCGCACGCTATCGCCTATGCCCAGGCCCCGACGGTGTTCAACCTGCGCGGCAGGCTGGTGCGCGAGATGGTGGCGGAAGTCACGCCGGAGCTGGCGGCAGCGCGCGCGCAGGCGTTTGGCTTCAACCGCTCCACGGGCGACTGGCGGGCGCTGGTGGCCGACCCGGCCATTGACGTGGTGGATATTTGTTCACCCAACCACCTGCATAAGGAGATGGCGCTGGAGGCGATCCGCCACGGCAAGCACGTCTACTCGGAGAAGCCGCTGGCGCTGAACGCCCACGACGCGCGCGAGATGGTCGACGCCGCGAAGCGGGCCGGGGTGAAAACGCTGGTGGGGTTCAACTACATGAAGAACCCGACCGCGCAGCTGGCGAAGGAGATTATCGCCCGCGGCGAGATTGGCGAGGTGATCCACTTCTACGGCACCCACAACGAAGACTATATGGCCGACCCGCTGTCGCCCATTCACTGGCACTGCTTTAAAGAGACCGCCGGGCTGGGGGCGCTGGGCGACCTCGCGGCGCATATCGTCAATATGGCCCAGTATCTGGTGGGGGATATTGAGCAGGTCTGCGGCGATCTGAAGATTGTGGTCCCGGCGCGCCCGGCGAAGGCCGGATCGTCAGAGATGATTGCGGTGGAAAATGAGGATCAGGCCCACGCGATAGTGCGTTTTGCGGGCGGTGCGCAGGGCGTGATTGAAACCTCCCGCGTTGCCTGCGGCCGCAAGATGGGGCTGTCGTACGTCATCACCGGGACGAAAGGCGCCATCAGCTTCACCCAGGAGCGCATGGCCGAGCTGAAGCTCTATCTGCATGACGATCCGGTGAACCGTCAGGGGTTCCGCACGCTGCTCGTTGGCCCCGCGCACCCGGACTACGCCGCGTTCTGCATGGGCGCGGGCCACGGGATTGGCTTTAACGATCAAAAAACGGTGGAGGTGCGCGACCTGGTGGACGGGATTGCCGCCGATGTGCCGATGTGGCCGGACTTCGAAGAGGGCTGGAAGGTGTCGCGCGTGCTGGACGCGATTGCGCTCTCGCACCGGGAAGGCCGCTGGCTGAACGTGAACGACATTGTCTGATGAGGTATCAACGTGGAAAAGCAGTTTGATGTGATATGCATGGGCCGCGTGGCGGTAGACCTCTACAGCCAGCAGATTGGTGCCCGTCTGGAGGACGCGTCGAGCTTCGCCAAATATCTCGGCGGGTCGTCCGGCAACGTGGCGTACGGCACCGCGCGTCAGGGTTTACGTTCGTCGATGCTGGCGCGCGTCGGCGATGAACATATGGGCCGCTTCCTGCGGGAAGAACTCAACCAGGTGGGCTGCGATACCAGCCATCTGATTACCGATAAACAACGCCTCACGGCGCTGGTGCTGCTCGGCATTAAAGACCGGGACACCTTTCCACTGATTTTTTATCGCGATAACTGCGCGGACATGGCGATTACCGCCAGCGATGTGGACGAAAGCTACATTGCCTCCGCACGTTGTCTTGCCATCACCGGGACCCACCTTTCTCATCCGCAGACCCGCGAGGCGGTGCTGACGGCGCTGGGCTATGCCCGCCGTCACGGCGTGCGCACGGTGCTGGACATCGACTACCGTCCGGTGCTGTGGGGGCTGACCGCCTTAGGCGACGGCGAAACGCGCTTTATCGCCGCCGATAAGGTCACCCGCGAGCTGCAGGAGGTGCTGCACCTCTTCGACGTCATTGTCGGCACCGAAGAGGAGTTTCACATTGCGGGCGGCAGCACGGATACCCTGCAGGCGCTGGGGCAGGTGCGCGCCGTCAGCGAAGCTGCGCTGGTCTGCAAACGCGGCGCGCTCGGCTGCTCGGTCTACACCGACGCCATTCCGCCCCGTCTGGACGACGGCCTGACGGTGACCGGCGTGCGCGTGGAGGTGCTGAACGTCCTCGGGGCGGGGGATGCGTTTATGTCCGGCCTGCTGCGCGGCTACCTGAACGACGAGGGCTGGGAGCAGGCGTGCCGCTACGCCAACGCCTGCGGCGCGCTGGTGGTCTCGCGCCACGGCTGCGCCCCGGCGATGCCGAGCAAAATCGAGCTGGATGACTATCTCTCCCGCGCTGCGAACGTGCCGCGCCCGGATCTCGACCCGCGTCTTAACCATCTCCACCGGGTGACCACCCGCCGCCGCAAATGGCCGGAGCTGTGCGTGATGGCCTTCGACCACCGTAGCCAGCTTGAGGATATGGCGATGCAGTGCGGCGCGTCGCTTAAGCGCATTCCGGCGCTGAAGCAGCTGATCCTGCAGGCCAGCCGCGAGGCGGCGAGCCGCGCGGGACTGGAGGGCAAAGCCGGCCTGCTGTGCGACGGCACCTTTGGTCAGGACGCGCTGAACGCGATCACCGGGGAAGGGTGGTGGATTGGCCGCCCCATCGAGCTGCCGGGCTCCCGGCCGCTGGAGATGGAGCACGGCAACATCGGCACCCAGCTTATCAGCTGGCCGCAGGAGCACGTGGTGAAGTGCCTGGTCTTCTTCCACCCGGAAGATGCCCACGGCCTGCGCCTGGAGCAGGAGCAGAAAATCGCCGAGGTGTACCACGCCTGCTGCCGATCCGGGCACGAGCTGCTGCTGGAGGTGATCCTGCCCGCCAGCATGCCGCGCAGCGACGAGCTCTACCTGCGCGCCATCTCCCGCTTCTACAACCTGGGTATTTACCCGGACTGGTGGAAGCTGCCGCCGCTTTCCGCCGACGGCTGGACGGCGCTGAGCGAGATTATCGAACGCCGGGACCCGCACTGCCGCGGGGTGGTGATCCTCGGCCTGGACGCTCCGGCGGAACAGCTGCGCGCCGACTTCAAAGCCGCAGCGGGGCAGGCGCTGGTGAAAGGCTTCGCCGTGGGGCGCACGCTGTTTGGCGATGCCTCCCGCGCGTGGCTGAAGCACGATATTGACGATGCGCAGCTGGTGGCGCGCATCCGGGACAACTACCTGCAGCTTATCGCCTGGTGGCGCGAGCGCGGACACGCATAATGGAGACGACAATGAGTGTGCAATTAGGCATTAACCCGCTGACGTGGACGAACGACGACCTGCCTTCTCTCGGCGCGGAGACGTCGCTGGAGACCTGTCTGAGCGAAGGGAAAGAGGCCGGTTTTGCCGGCTTCGAGCTGGGCAATAAATTCCCGCGCGAAGCGCGCCTGCTTGGCCCCATCCTGCAGCGCCACGGCCTGCAGCTGGTCTCCGGCTGGTACTCCGGCCGCCTGCTGGAGCGCAGCGTGGAGGAGGAGATCGCCGCCGTGCAGTCCCACCTGACGCTGCTGCGCGAGCTGGGGGCGAAGGTGCTGGTCTTTGCGGAAGTAAGCGGCTGCATTCACGGCGAGCAGCAGACCCCGGTTCACCTGCGCCCGCGCTTCCCGCAGGCGCGCTGGAAAGAGTACGGCGAGAAGCTCACTGAATTTGCCCGCTACACCCAGCAGCAGGGCGTGCAGATTGCCTACCATCACCATATGGGCACGGTGATTGAATCTGCCGACGACGTGGACAACCTGATGATCCACACCGGGGAGGCGGTTGGATTGCTGCTGGATACCGGCCATCTGACCTTTGCCGGGGCCGATCCGCTGGCGGTGGCGCAGCGCTGGGCGTCGCGCATCAACCACGTTCACTGCAAAGACGTACGCGCCGACGTGCTGGCGGACGTGAAAAACCGCAAAACCAGCTTCCTCGATGCGGTGCTGAGCGGCGTGTTTACCGTGCCGGGCGACGGCTGCGTCGATTACCCGCCGATTATGCGGCTGCTGAAGGCCCAGGATTATCACGGCTGGCTGGTGGTCGAGGCGGAGCAGGATCCGGCGATTGCCCATCCGCTGACCTACGCCCGTCTGGGGTATAACAACCTGAGCCGTCTGGCGCGCGACGCCGGACTGATTTGAGGAGGGGACATGTCACGTCTGTTATCACGCTGGCAACAGCCGAACGCGGAGGGGCGCACCCAGTCCGTCACGCCGGAAAGCGCCGGGTGGGGGTACGTCGGCTTTGAGGCGTATGAGCTGCAGGAGGGGCAGACGCTGACGCTGCCCGCCGTCCGCGAAGAGCGCTGCCTGGTGCTGGTGGCCGGACGCGCCTCCATCCGCACGCCTTCCGCGCAGTTTAACGACATCGGCGAACGGATGAGCCCGTTCGAGCGCATCAAGCCGTGGGCGGTTTACGTCACCCCGCAGGAGACGGTGCAGGTGAAGGCGCTGACGAAGCTGGAGCTGGCGGTCTGCGCCGCGCCGGGCAAAGGCACGTATCCGACGCGGCTGATTGCGCCGCAGGATATCGCTGGCGAAGCACGCGGCAAGGGCAACAACCAGCGTTACGTGCACAACATTTTGCCGGAAGACAGGCCTGCCGACAGCCTGCTGGTGGTGGAGGTGTGGACCAGCGAGGGCTGCACCAGCTCGTACCCGAGCCACAAGCATGACACGGATAACCCGCCGCAGGAGACCTATCTGGAGGAGACCTACTACCATCGCCTCAATCCGGAGCAGGGGTTCTGCATGCAGCGCGTTTACACCGACGACAGAACGCTGGATGAGTGCATGGCGGTCTACAACCGTGACGTGGTCATGGTGCCGAAGGGCTACCACCCGGTCGCGACGATGGCCGGGTATGACAGCTATTACCTCAACGTGATGGCCGGGCCGGTGCGTAAATGGATGTTCACCTGGGAGGAGGACCACGCGTGGATTAATCGGGATTATCCCGCGGAGAGGGGGGACTGAGACGGCCTTTCTTGTCGGGTGGCGCTGCGCTTACCCGACCTACGAAATCGTAGGCCCGTGCAAGCGTAGCGCCGCCGGGCGAATTTTTCTCAGTGCATCCGCCTCGCCTGCTCAATCGTCCGGGCGATAGCCTCCGGCTGGCTAACCATCGACACGTGGCTTGCCGCCACCTCGGCGGTTTTCGCGTGGATCGTCTTCGCCATCGCCCGTTCAAGATCGGGGTTGATCATTCGGTCATTCTTGCTGACCACATACCAGCTCGGTTTGTCATGCCACGCCGCGTGGGCAACCTTTTCACCAAACGCCTCGGCCTTAATCGGCCCCTGCGTGGCTGCAATCGTATCTTGAATGGCTGGCTTCACGTCAGGCGCGAAGTCCTTTCTGACGGCTCCTGTCGGCAGGTATAAATAGCCGTCCGCCGTTTTAGCGATGCCCGCGCTGCCCGGCGGGGCAGGATAGCTTCCTGCCAGGTCCGCCGTCGACTGGCCGGAATCCGGCGCGAACGCCGCCACATACACCAGCGATTTTACCCGCGCATCGTTGCCCGCCTCGCTAATCACGGTGCCGCCCCAGGAGTGGCCCACCAGAACCACGTCACCCTGCGCACGGGCGATGGCCCGTTTTGTGGCCGCAACGTCATCCTTAAGCGAGGTGAGCGGGAGCTGGACGGCAATGACCTCTGCGTGCTGTTTCTGCAAAAGGGTAATCACCTTATTCCAGCTGCTGCCGTCGGCAAACGCGCCGTGGACCAGCACGACGCTGGTTTTACTCTGCGCAAAGGCGCTGGCGGAAAGCGCCAGCAGACCTGCCGTCACTACAGACAGTGCTTTCATCTTCAGACTCCTTAAAAGTGATGGACCGCCGCGTGGGGCGGGACGGTGAATTCAACGGTTTTGTGGTCGAGCGGCTTATGCGTCGGGTCGGCCAGAATAAGGGTCACCTTGTGTTTACCGGCGGGCAGCCCCACCAGGATCACCGGCTCTCCGCTGGCGTCAGCCCAGTGCCACGGCTCGTCATCCACCACCACGTGAATGTGACCGATGCGCGGGGTAACCCTGAGCGCTTCGGGGCCGAACACCGGCTCGATGCGCAGGTTTTCGGCACGGTACTGAATAAACACCGCGCCTTTGCTCAGCGGCCCGGCAAGCGGCGGATCGACGATCAGCTTTGCGGGCGGCTGCGGCTGCGCCAGCGGCGCAACGGCGGCGGGGCCGTTAACGTCCTCGGCGCTCAGTTTGTCCAGCGGTGTGCCCTGGGCATGGGCTACAGATGCCAGGGCAAGCAGGGGGATTAGTGCATAGCGACGAATCATCGGTCTCTCTCCTCATCGGTTCTGAATGGCGACAGGGAAAGAAAACCATTTTTATGTATCGGAGATATTTGCCGGAGGCGGCGTTTTGTACCCGTTTGTCAGCGTGGCGCTCTGGATACAGTGCGATACGGTTTGCCTGCCGGGACGGCGCACAATCGCTATCGCCAGCCCGGCAATCACCAGCGTCAGCCCCGTTGAAACCCACATTGCACCTGCGATCCCCAGCGTTTTATTCAGCCACGCATAGGCAAACGGTGAGGCTGCCGCCATCAGCTGGCCGGGGATCAGCAGCATGCCGGTGCGGCGGGCATAGCTTTCGGTACTAAACAGCTCCAGCGGCAGCGTGGCTTTCACGATGGTGACCAGCCCGTTGATGGCGCCATAGCCCAGCACAAACCCGGCCGCACACCACGCAAACAGGGCGCTGCTCATCCCCAGAAGGAAGCAGAGCGGCATGGCGAGCGCGGTAAAAAGCGTGAGTTTGAAGGGGGTTAAGCGGGCACCCGCCAACACTTCCAGCGAGCGAGCGCCCGTCTGGCCGATCCCCCACAGCATGCCGATGGCGACCGGCAGGCCGAAATGGGCAATAAACTCCGGCAGATGGGTGGACGTGCCGTTAGAGACAAAGGTGATGAGGGCAATGAAGGCGGCATAAAGCCAGCCGTTACGCCGCTCGTTGTTCAGCGGCGGCGCGGTGACCTTTTTCGTCACCGCCAACCGCTGCCGGGGAAGCGTTCTTATCAGCGCCGCGCTTAGCAGGCCGAAGAGAGCATAGACGCGCAGCGCCTCCTGCCAGCTCATCACCTGAAGCAGAGCATCGCCCAGCGGCCAGAAGACGGCGGAGGCCAGCCCGCCCGCCAGCGTGACGCGTGAGATTGTTCTTCGCGCCTGCTGCCCGTAGAGGTTCACCAGCGCGGCGAACAGCGCATCGTACAATGACAGGCGCATCCCGACGCCGGTGACCAGCCAGGCGCAGTACCAGCCAAAAAGCGTCTGGGTATAGGCCATCCCTGCGCAGCTTGCGGCGATCAGCAACGTTCCGCTCATCACCACCGTCTGACCGCCAAAGCGTGCCAGCAGGCGGGCGATAAAGGGGGAAACCGCCGCCATTACCAGCATCGCCAGCGTCAGGCCGAGGTAAATCTGCGGGGATGACCATCCCCGGTCGGCTGCAATGGCCAGCGCAAAGGTGCCGGGCATATAAAACGAGATCCCCCAGTTGATGAGTTGATTACATCCCGCCATGAGGGCGAGGCGGCGAGGCAGGGCAGGTGTTTCCATTATTTTTCATTCCGCTATGCAGTTGTCCTGAGCATAACTCGCGCGGTATTGTGCTGGCAGGGCAGCAACCTTATGCGCGGTATAAGAGAAACTTTGAATGACGACGCTTAATCTGGGCTATCTCGCCACGTTCCGTCTGGTGATCCAGCGCGGCAGCTTTTCAGCGGCAGCGGATGTGCTGGGCATTTCCCAGCCCGCCGTCAGCCTGCAAATACGCCAGCTGGAGCAGTTTCTGCAAACGCGGCTGGTGGAGCGGACTGGGCGGGGGATTAAGGCAACGGCCGCCGGGCAGGCATTGCTGGTGCACGGGGAGCGTATTCAGCAGGCGGTGGATGACGCTATCCGGTCCGTGAGCGCCTTCAGCCACGGTGTGAGCGGCACCATTACGCTGGGTACGGGGGCTACGGCCTGCATCCATCTTCTGCCGCCGCTGCTGGAGAAGCTGCGCCGCGACTATCCGCTCCTGAGCGTGGGAGTCACGACGGGCAACACCCTCGACATCGTCAGGGCCATCGAAGAGAACCGTCTCGATATGGGGCTGGTGACGCTGCCGGTGAGCGGCAGAGCGCTGGACGTCATGCCGGTGATGGACGAAGAGTTTGTCTTTATCGCGTCGCGGGAGCAGCAGGATGCTTTCAGGGCGTTCACCCCGGAGGCGCTGCACGCTCAGCCGCTGATTGCCTTTGAATCAGGCAGCGGCACCCGGGCGCTGATCGACGGCTGGTTTGCAGCCAGTGGATTAGCGATCGCGCCGGCGATGCAGCTTGGCAGCATTGAGGCGATCAAACGCATGGTTCGCGCGGGGCTGGGCTACAGTATTGTGCCGCGAATGGCGGTCGAACAGGATACCGATCGCGAAGGGCTATGCGTGATGTCGCTTACGCCCGTGCTGCAGCGGCAGCTGGCGGTGGTGATGCGGCAGGATAAAATCCTCAGCAAAGGGATAGCAGGCATTATTCGGATAGTGCAAAACCATCCGGCGGCCTAGCGGTCAGCGGTGTCGACGGTCAGGCTGGACTGCTGCGACTGGGTTTTGTCCTGATGGTGATACCAGGCGCCAATCGAAGAGTAAACGAAGCGGCCAAAGAAAAACAGGAAGCTGATGAGCAGTATGATGCGGGTCATTCGGGTGTTAAATTGATGTCGTTTGCGCATACGCGTGACCTGATTCACTCTGTTTATCCTGGATAAGCCCTTTTGGGCGATAAGGATATTAAGGCACAGCGGGAAGGTGGGGTCAATTCTGCTGTGTGTAAATAACCGTCAATGTTTACATTAATTAATGTTATTGAAATTAATTAATGCATTTACCATATTGATAATATGAAGAAAATAATTTCAAAAAAACGCCGCAAAAAGATATTTGCGTAAATTAGTTTGATTTAAGTCAACGGGTTCCCGGCCCTGATATTTAAAATCCTTCCTCCACACTGTTCGCCCCGCACGCCGCCGGGCGGCGCGTACGTCAGGTTGGATGCCTGTCTTTATTTTCCCTCTGGAGCGAAAGGGGTTTAACCGGGCATCTATGAACATTCTCGCTTTACTGAAAAAAAATGAAAACCGCTGGTGGGCACTGCCGCTTATTTTGCCTGTGGTTTTACTTCCCGTGCTGAGCGTTGCGAATACGTTCACGCAGCTGGGCGACGGCATTGTGGCACTCTATTATTTACCCCTCTCATTTTTGCTTTCGCTGATGATGTTCTTTGGGCTGGAAGCGCTGCCCGGGATCGCATTGTCGCTGTTTATCCGCTACTACCCCTCGGTCGGCATGTTCGAAACGGTCGCCGGCGTACTCCATTTTATCGTCCCTTTGGTGCTCAGCTGGGGCGGCTACCGGGTGTTTGCGCCCAGACGGAATATGACCGCGTACGGCGATATCCGGCTGATGGCGCAGCGTATCTTCTGGCAGGCCTTCTGCCCCGCGACGCTGTTTCTGGTGCTGTTTCAGTTTGCGGTGTATTTAGGCGTGTATGAGAGCCGACAGAGCCTGGCGGGATTAAACCCTCTCAATATACGCACGCTCATCAACTATCAGACGCTGCTGGTGAGCGGGCTGACGGGCGTGCCGCTGAGCTATCTGCTGATCCGCCTGATTCGCCATCCGCGTTATGTCAAAAGCCTTGTTTCGCAGATCCGTTCCCAGATAGACAAAAAGGTGACGATCGTTGAGTTTCTGGTGTGGGCTATCGCGCTTGGCGGGCTGCTTTCGCTGCTGCTGCTCCCGATGAATGAAAACAGCTCCATTTTTACCACTAACTACACCCTGTCGCTGCTGATGCCGGTGATGCTCTGGGGCGCGATGCGCTTTGGCTATAAGCTGGTGTCGCTGATCTGGATACCGGTACTGCTGGTGTCTATTCACTATTTTTACCGCTATATCCCGGTGAACCAGGGGTATGACATTCAGCTGGCGATCACCTCTTCCAGCTACCTGGTCTTCTCGTTTGTGGTGATTTATATGTCGATGCTGGCGACCCGGCAGCGCGCGGTGAACAAACGCTCCCGCAGGCTGGCGCTACTCGACCCGGTCGTCCATATGCCTAACCTGCGGGCGCTGTCGCGCGAACTGGCGAAAAACCCGTGGTCGGCGCTGTGCCTGCTGCGGATTCCGGAGCTGGAAATTCTGGGCCGAAATTACGGCGTATTGCTGCGCATTCAGTACAAACAGCAGCTGGCGCAGTGGGTCAATGGCACGCTCCAGCCCAATGAGCAGGTCTATCACCTGACCGGGTACGATATGGCGGTACGGCTCAACGCGGAATCGCACCAGCAGCGGATTGAGGCCCTGGACGAGCATATCAAACAGTTCCGCTTTGTCTGGGACGGCATGCCGCTGCAGCCGCAGGTGGGCGTGAGCTATTGCTATGTCCGGTCCCCGGTTAACCATCTTTATCTGGTGCTGGGTGAACTGGGGGTGGTTGCCGATCTGTCGCTCTCCTCCAACCATCCGGAAAATCTTCAGCAGCGTGGGGCGGTCCATTTGCAGCGCAGCCTGAAGGATAAAGTCGCGATGATGAGCCGCCTGCAAAAGGCGCTCGATAACGACGAATTTGCCCTGCTGGTTCAACCCGTTCGCGGCCTGCGCGGCGATCGCTATCACGAAGTTCTGCTGCGGATGCCGGATATCAACGGGCTTTTGATCTCTCCCGACCAGTTCCTGCCCGTCGCTCAGGAGTTTGGCCTCTCCTCGCGGGTGGATTTGTGGGTGCTGGAGCATACCCTGCGCTTCCTTGCCGCGCATCGCGAAAGACTGCCCGGCCAGCGCTTTGCTATTAATCTGGCCCCATCGACCGTGTGTCGGGTGCAGTTCCCGCTTGAGGTCAGTCGCCTGCTGGCGAAATACGCCATTGAGCCGTGGCAGCTGATTTTTGAGGTGACGGAGTGCAGCACCTTCGGCAGCGGGGAGCAGGCGCTACATATTCTCCAGCAGCTGCAGAAAATGGGGGTACGCATTGCGATTGATGATTTTGGTACCGGGTATGCGAGCTATGCGCGGCTGAAAAGCGTGGATGCCGACATTCTCAAGATTGACGGCAGCTTTATCCGCAATATCGTCAACAATAGCCTGGATTATCAGATCGTGGCGTCTATCTGCCATCTGGCGCGCATGAAGAAGATGCTGGTGGTGGCTGAGTACGTCGAGACGGAAGAGATACGTAGCGCGGTTCACGCGCTAGGCATCGATTATGTGCAGGGCTATCTGATTGGCAGGCCGGAACCGCTTGAGTCACTGCTGGAAGCTGAGGCGTCCACCGCGGACGCCTGAGCCGTTACGCGGCGACGTCGGCGCTCTCTTCTTCAATTTTGAGCAGCCAGCCGGTGACCGCTTCCCAGTACTGCTGCTCTTTTTCCAGGTCCAGCAGGACCAGCGCGTTCTGGCTGAACCAGTCGTGCGGGAAGCTCAGCGTCCAGTGATGGTCGTCGGTTTTCAGCTTCAGCGTAGGCGGCGTGGTGGTGGCCTGGCGCTGGTTATTGAGCAGCACGCCCAGGCGCAGCAGCTGAATAAGCGGCAGGAACTGCTTCTTCTTGAACAGCGTGAAGCGCGGCAGATCGTCGAGCTTGATGGCCTTGCGGTGATAGCGCACCAGAGTCGCCATCATTGTTTGCTGCTCCTGGTTGAAGCCGGGCAGATCGCTGTTTTGCAGAATGTAGGCCGAATGGCGATGCATCCCGCTGTGGTTGATGTTCAGCCCCACCTCGTGCAGCATCGCAGCCCATTTCAACAGCGCGGCAAGCTGCGGGTGCGCAAGCTTCGGATTTTGTTCTTCCCACTGTTCGTACATCTGCACCGTGGTTTCCAGCACGCGCTTCGCCTGTTCGCGGTCGATATTGTACTGGTTGGCCAGGCTTTGCGCGGTGCGGCTGCGGATATCCTGATGGCGGAAGCGGCCTTCCATCTCATACAGCACGCCTTCACGCAGCGCGCCGTCGGAGAGACGCAGCTCCTTAATCGCCAGCGCATCAAACACGCCGCACAGGATCGCAAGCCCCGGTACGAAGACTGATTTGCGCTCATCGGACAGGCCCGGCAGGCTCAGGGCGTCGAAGCTTTTATGCTTCAGCACCTCTTCGGTGAGCAGAGCCAGGCGTTCAGGGGTAATAATCCCGTCTTTTTCACCCATCGCCAGCAGCACTTCATGCGCGGCTTTAATCGAGCCGGACGCGCCCAGCGCCACGTTCCAGCCCTGGATACGGTACTGCCACGCCAGGTTTTCCAGCTTCTGAACGGCCGCCATACGCGCACGCTGGAAGTTCTCGCGGGTGATGGTGCCGCCCGGGAAATACATCTGCGCGAAGCTGACGCAGCCCATACGGCGGCTTTCCACCAGGCGCGGCTCAAAGTCTTCGCCAATCACCAGCTCCGTTGAGCCGCCGCCGATATCGATAACCAGCTTGCGCCCTTTCTCCGGCTGGGTGTGCTCAACGCCCATGAAAATCAGACGCGCTTCCTCGTTGCCGGAGATGATCTCAATCGGGTAGGGGATCACCTTTTCGGCCCGCTTGAGGAACTCGGGGGCGTTCAGGGCCTGGCGCAGGGTGTGGGTGCCCACGATGCACACGCTGGAGGGCGAGAAGCCCTGCAGGCGTTCCGCAAACAGCGACAGGCAGTTTAACCCGCGCTCCATTGCCTCTTCGCTGAGCATGCTGCGTTCATCAAGGCCATCCGCCAGGTGCACGCGCTGCTTCAGGCGACCGATGATCTGCAGCGCGCCATCCACCTCACGGGCGATGACCATGTGGAAACTGTTAGAGCCAAGATCGACCGCGGCGAATTCCTGCGGGCGTGGGGTCTTATCATTTATCGGCATAGGTTAATCGGGTTGCTCGAGTGATTTGATATAGTCGTAAATCGCCAGTTGCGACCGCACTTTGCGGCGGTTGCCGCGCGGTACATAGCGGTTACTGAGTTCTTTGTCGATATAGCGTGCTTTCACGGTATCGCTGAACAGAATCTCGATGATGTCGAGGATCTGCTGCTTCAGACGCGGATCCAGCAGCGGTGCCGCGACTTCAATTCGGTAGTCAATATTGCGCGTCATCCAGTCTGCCGAAGAGAGATAGACCTGTTTATCACCCGCATTATCAAAAATATAGATCCGATCGTGTTCCAGGTAACGGTCAACAATGCTGATCACGCGAATATTGTCGCTGATGCCCTCCAGTTCCGGGATCAGCGAGCACATGCCGCGGATCAGCAGGTTAACCGGTACGCCGGAGCTGGACGCCGCGTACAGCCTGTCCACCAGCCCTTTGTCGACAAGGTTGTTGAGCTTCAGCGTGATGCCGGACGACAGCCCTTTCTGGGCATTGGCGATCTCTTTATCGATCATATCGTACAGCAGACGGCGCGAGTTCTGCGGTGAGACCAGCAGATAGTCGAAGTTCACCGGACGGTACGGGTTTTCGATAAAGTTAAAGACCCGGCGCACTTCGTTAGTGATGCGCGCATCGGCGGTTAAGAGCGAGTAGTCGGTATAGATTCGCGCCGTTTTCTCGTTAAAGTTCCCGGTACCGATGTGGGCATAACGCACCACATCGTCGCCCTCTTTACGGGAGATGAGGAACAGCTTGGCGTGAATTTTTAGCCCCGGCGCGGAGAAGATGACGTGCACACCGGCTTCCGTCAGACGGCGCGCCCAGTGAATGTTCGCCTCTTCGTCGAAGCGCGCCTGCAGCTCAACCACCACGGTGACTTTTTTGGCGTTGTGCGCCGCATGGATCATCGCATCGATGATGCGGGAATCTTTTGCCACGCGGTAGATGTTGATTTTGATCGCCAGCACGCTCGGGTCGAACGAGGCCTGACGCAGCAGCTCCAGCACGTGCTCGAACGTATGGTACGGATAGTAGAGCAGCACATCGCGTTCGCGGATGGCGTCGAATCCGTTGCGGAATTTATCGAACCACAGATGGCGCAGGCGCGGCAGCGGCTTGTTCACCAGGTTGGCCTTGCCGACGTTCGGGAAGCCAATAAAGTCTTTAAAGTTGTGGTAACGACCGCCCGGTACGATGGAGTCATAGCGCGAAATGGTCAGTTTCTCGCGCAGCATCTCCACCATGGCGTCCGGCATATCGCGCTGATAAACAAAGCGCACCGGCTCGGCCGTCAGGCGCTGTTTCAGGCTGGACGACATCAGCTCCATCAGGCTGGCTTCCATCTCGTGCACCAGGTCATATTCGGCGTCACGGGTCATTTTCATCGAGTAGGCGTTTAACGCATCGTAATCGAAGAAGCCTTTGAAAATGTCGTCCAGACAGTAGCGCAGGATGTTGTCCAGCAGGATCATCGGCTTGCGTCTGCGCGGGGTTTCCGGCGGCAGGTTCACAAAGCGCGGCACCTTGTCGGACGGGATCTCCAGCAGCGCGTAACGGATGGATTCACCGCGAATAATTTCCACCGCCAGGTAGGTGTAATCATCCTTCAGGAACTGGACCAGATCGGTTTCGCGGTTGATCAAAATCGGGGTAATGTGCTGGCGCAGGTAGTGTTTGAAGTAGTGGCGCAGCCAGTTTTGTTGGTTAACGGAAAGCTGGCGTTCGTTAATCAGGAAGATTTGATTGCGCGCCATCTCCAGCAGCAGTTCGTTATACAGGCCGTCAAATTCCTGATCGGCTTTCAGCACGCGGGACTGGATTTTGCCCAGCAGATGCCGCGAGTGCGAGTTTAAGCCCTGTTCTTCGCTGATGATGATGCGTCTTTTCAGCTCGGCAAAGCGAACCTTATAGAACTCATCCAGGTTGTTGGAATAAATGCCCAAAAAACGCATGCGCTCGATCAGCGGGTTACTTTTGTCTGCCGCTTCCTGGAGTACACGTTCGTTAAATGCTAACCAGCTTAGCTCTTTCTCGATATATAACTTTTCCTGACCCATTACAGCTCACACTCCAGTTCAATCACAGGACGTGGTAAATCCGTCTCGTCCTTATTATGGCGAGCATTTCCACGATATGTCCAACAGTGCCAGAAAAGTATGACAGTTATTTTTTTTGTTGGGGATTTTAGAAGGTTGGAGAAGGGGATATCGGGTAATGCAATATACAGGTCGGGTAAGCGCAGCAGCGCCACCCGACATAACAAACTACTCTTCCGCCGCATGACCCTGCGGGGGTAACTTCACGCCGTCCAGCCAGGCTGCGCCGTCGCGCATCTCGAGACGCCCGTCGACAAACCAGCTCACCACCAGCGGGTAGATGGCGTGTTCCTGGGTCTGCACGCGTTCGGTCACATCTTCTTCGCTGTCGCCGTCAAAGACCGGGACTTTGGCCTGCAGGATCACCGGACCGCCGTCCAGCTCGTCGGTAACGAAATGCACGGAGGTGCCGTGCTCCTCATCGCCGTTTTCCAGAACCTGACGATGGGTGTGCAGGCCGGGATATTTCGGCAGCAGGGAAGGGTGGATATTCAGCAGACGACCAGAGAAGTGTTCGACGAAGGCCGGGCTCAGAATACGCATATAGCCCGCCAGCACGACCACGTCCGGCGCGTAGGCATCAATTTCATGCACCAGCTCGCGGTCAAAGGCTTCACGACCGGCGAACTGGCTGGCTTCCAGCGCGTGCGCAGGAATGTTTGCTTCCCGCGCGCGCTCAAGGCCGAACGCGTCGGCCTTGTTGCTGAAAACTGCCCGAATGGTGCCATTGATTTTCTTCTGTTTGCAGGCGTCTATGATTCCCTGCAAATTGCTTCCGTTGCCGGAAATGAGCACCACGATGTTTTTCATTCAATGACCACACGCTGTTCGGAATCGGATGCTTTAATCGTACCGATTTTCCACGCGTTTTCACCTTTTTCAGTCAGCAGCTTAACCGCTTTATCCGCTTCGCTTGCCGGCAGGGCGATAACCATGCCCACGCCGCAGTTAAAGGTGCGGTACATTTCGTGAGAGCTCACGTTGCCTGCGGTCTGCAGCCAGTTAAACACGGCCGGCCACTGCCATGAGGATTCGTCGATCACCGCCTGGGTGTTGTCCGGCAGGACGCGCGGGATGTTTTCCCAGAAGCCGCCGCCGGTCAGGTGAGCGATAGCGTGAACGTCGACGTTCTCGATAAGCTCAAGCACGTTTTTCACGTAGATGCGGGTCGGCGCCAGCAGATGGTCAGCCAGCGGTTTACCGTCAAGCTCGGTCGTCAGCGGGTCACAGCCGCTCACTTCGAGGATTTTACGCACCAGGGAGTAGCCGTTGGAGTGCGGGCCGCTGGAGGCCAGCGCGATCAGCACATCGCCATCGGCCACTTTGCTGCCGTCGATAATTTCTGATTTTTCTACTACGCCGACGCAGAAGCCCGCGACGTCATAATCTTCGCCATGATACATGCCCGGCATTTCCGCGGTTTCACCACCGACCAGCGCACAGCCGGACTGCAGGCAGCCTTCGGCGATACCGCTAATCACGCTGGCAGCGGTATCCACGTCCAGTTTGCCGGTCGCGTAGTAATCGAGGAAGAACAGCGGCTCTGCGCCCTGAACCACCAGGTCATTCACGCACATCGCGACCAGATCGATACCGATCGTGTCGTGACGTTTTAAATCCATCGCCAGGCGCAGTTTAGTGCCTACACCGTCAGTTCCCGAGACCAGAACAGGTTCACGATATTTTTGCGGCAGCGCGCACAGTGCGCCGAAGCCACCCAGACCACCCATCACTTCCGGGCGGCGGGTTTTTTTCACCACACCTTTGATTCGGTCAACCAGCGCATTACCTGCGTCAATATCAACACCGGCATCTTTGTAGCTGAGAGAAGTTTTGTTGGTCACGGCTTAAATCCCCACGCGATTGCATAGCTAGTAAGAAAAATCGGCGCAATTCTAACAGTCCAGGCAAACGTTTGCGAGCCTATTCTGGACGTGGGGATCTTTTTTTCTGTGTACCCCGGTAATGCAGCCAAACTTGACTCCGTTCACGAAAATGAAACCGGTTTCTGAGAACTGCTTGCAACGGTTATTCCCTTTGCACATCATCGAACTGAAACCGGTTTCTGTAATTGTTTTTGCAGAAAATAACGCAGAATGAGGGAAAGCGAATGTCAGGATTTAAAGCAGGTTTTCTGTGGGGTGGAGCCGTTGCGGCGCATCAGCTGGAGGGCGGCTGGAAAGAGGGCGGCAAGGGCGTGAGCGTGGCCGATGTCATGACCGCGGGCGCGCACGGCGTGCCGCGTGAAATCACCAACGGCGTGCTGGACGGGAAAAATTACCCTAACCACGAAGCCATCGATTTCTACCACCGCTATAAAGAAGACATCAAACTCTTTGCCGAGATGGGGTTCAAATGCTTCCGCACCTCTATTGCCTGGACGCGGATCTTCCCGAAAGGGGACGAGCGCGAGCCTAACGAGGCTGGCCTGAAATTTTATGACGATCTGTTCGACGAGTGTCTGAAGCACGGCATCGAACCGGTTATCACCCTGTCTCACTTCGAAATGCCTTTCCACCTGGTCACGGAATACGGCGGCTGGCGCAACCGTAAGCTGATCGACTTCTTCGTTCGTTTCGCAAAAGTGGTTTTCCAGCGCTACCAGCATAAGGTGAAGTACTGGATGACCTTCAACGAGATCAACAACCAGGCCAATTTCCACGAAGACTTTGCGCCGTTCACGAACTCGGGGCTGAAGTACGCGCCGGGTGAAGATCGTGAGCCGGTGATGTTCCAGGCGGCGCACTATGAGCTGGTGGCCAGCGCCCTGGCGGTGAAGGCGGGGCGGGAGATTAACCCGTCGCTGCAGATTGGCTGCATGATTGCCATGTGTCCTATCTATCCGCTGACCTGCGCGCCGGACGATATGATGATGGCGATGAACGCCATGCACCGCCGCTACTGGTTCACCGACGTGCACGTGCGCGGCAGGTACCCGCAGCATCTGCTCAACTACTTCGAACGACGCGGCTTCGCGCTGGATATTACCGAAGAAGATAAAGCGGCGCTGACGCAGGGCTGCGTGGACTACATCGGGTTCAGCTACTACATGTCCTTCGCCACCAAGGCGACGGCGGATAACCCGCAGCTGGACTACGACGAGAGCAAGAGCCTGGTCTCTAACCCGTACGTGCAGAAATCCGACTGGGGCTGGCAGATTGACCCGGTGGGGCTTCGCTACTCCCTCAACTGGTTCTGGGATCACTACCAACTGCCGCTGTTTATCGTTGAGAACGGCTTTGGCGCGATCGACGTGCAGGAGAGCGACGGCACGGTGAACGACCAGTACCGCATTGACTACCTGGCCGCCCACATTCGCGAGATGAAAAAAGCGGTGGTGGAGGATGGCGTAGACCTGATGGGCTATACCCCGTGGGGCTGTATCGACCTGGTGTCTGCCGGTACGGGCGAAATGAAAAAACGCTACGGCTTTATCTTTGTAGATAAAGACAATGAAGGGAACGGCACGCTGAACCGCAGTAAGAAGAAATCGTTCGACTGGTATAAGCAGGTGATTGCGAGCAACGGCGAGCAGCTATAATTGCCCGGTGGCGCTGCGCTTACCGGGCCTACGGGACGTGTAGGCCGGGTAAGCGTTAGCGCCACCCGGCAGAACCCCGCACCCAAGCCGGAGCCCAGCCTCCGGCTTTTTTGTCTTTGCTTGATCCCTGTCAAGCAACTTGGGTATGGCCTAATCCGAAAAAAGCGGTATAATCCCGCGATTTTTTTGCGGACGCCACCTCAGAGGAGAAAGAGAATGAAGATTGTGGAAGTGAAACACCCACTCGTTAAACACAAGTTGGGCCTGATGCGTGAGCATGACATCAGCACGAAGCGTTTTCGCGAACTGGCATCTGAAGTCGGCAGCCTGCTGACTTACGAAGCGACCTCTGATCTGGAAACAGAAAAAGTCACCATTGAAGGCTGGAACGGCCCGGTGCAGGTTGAGCAGATCAAAGGTAAGAAAATTACCGTGGTGCCAATCCTGCGTGCCGGTCTCGGCATGATGGAAGGCGTGCTGGAGCACGTGCCAAGCGCGCGTATCAGCGTGGTCGGGATCTACCGTAACGAAGAAACCCTTGAGCCGGTTCCTTACTTCCAGAAGCTGGTGTCTAACATCGACGAGCGCATGGCGCTGGTGGTTGACCCAATGCTCGCGACCGGTGGTTCTATGATCGCTACCATCGACCTGCTGAAAAACGCGGGCTGTAACAGCATTAAGGTGCTGGTACTGGTTGCGGCTCCGGAAGGGATTGCGGCGCTGGAAAAAGCGCACCCGGACGTTGAGCTGTATACCGCCTCTATCGACCAGGGCCTGAACGAGCACGGGTACATCATCCCGGGGCTCGGCGATGCCGGCGATAAGATCTTTGGTACAAAATAATCGAATAACGATAAATAAGCCGACTTTGATAGTCGGCTTTTTTTTGAATAAAACGCCAACAATACTACACAGAGGAAAACACTATGACGCGCCGTGCTATCGGGGTGAGTGAAAGACCGCCGCTTTTACAGACTATCCCGCTTAGTTTGCAGCACCTGTTCGCCATGTTTGGCGCAACCGTGCTGGTGCCAATCCTGTTCCACATTAACCCGGCTACCGTGCTGCTGTTCAACGGCATTGGTACGCTGCTGTACCTCTTTATCTGTAAAGGCAAAATCCCGGCGTATCTCGGGTCGAGCTTCGCCTTTATCTCGCCGGTGTTACTGCTGCTGCCGCTGGGTTATGAAGTCGCGCTGGGCGGCTTTATCATGTGCGGCGTCCTGTTCTGCGTGGTGTCCTTCATTGTGAAGAAAGCCGGTACCGGCTGGCTGGACGTGATGTTCCCCCCTGCGGCGATGGGCGCAATCGTTGCCGTCATCGGTCTTGAGCTGGCGGGCGTCGCGGCGAATATGGCCGGTCTGCTGCCTGCTGACGGTCAGTCACCGGATTCCAAAACCATTATCATCTCGCTGGTAACGCTGGGCGTAACGGTGTTTGGCTCCGTGCTGTTCCGCGGCTTCATGGCGATTATCCCGATCCTGATCGGCGTGCTGGCGGGCTATGCGCTCTCCTTCGTGATGGGCGTGGTGGACACCACCCCGATTGCTCAGGCGCACTGGTTCGCCCTGCCAACCTTCTATACGCCACGCTTCGAATGGTTTGCGATCTTCACCATTCTGCCTGCGGCGCTGGTGGTGATTGCGGAGCACGTCGGCCACCTGGTGGTGACGGCGAACATCGTTAAGCGCGATTTAATCCGCGACCCGGGCCTGCACCGCTCCATGTTTGCGAACGGTTTCTCCACCATCATCTCCGGTTTCTTCGGCTCTACGCCAAACACCACCTACGGCGAGAACATCGGCGTGATGGCGATTACCCGCGTCTACAGTACCTGGGTTATCGGCGGCGCGGCGATCATCGCCATTCTGCTCTCCTGCGTCGGCAAGCTGGCGGCAGCGATTCAGATCATTCCTGTACCGGTGATGGGCGGCGTTTCTCTGCTGCTGTACGGCGTGATCGGTGCCTCCGGTATTCGCGTGCTGATTGAATCCAAAGTGGATTACAGCAAGGCGCAGAACCTGATCCTGACCTCGGTGATCCTGATTATCGGCGTGAGCGGCGCGAAGGTGCACATTGGTGCAGCGGAGCTGAAGGGTATGGCGCTGGCGACCATCGTCGGCGTGGGCCTGAGTCTGATCTTCAAGCTGATCTCGGTCATCCGCCCGGAAGAAGAAATTCTGGACGCGGACGACAGCGAAAAAGCGTCACACTGATCGTATTAACGGGCGAGGGATCGCCCGGTTCTCTCCTTGCAGGTTCCGTGTTAAACTCCATTCCGATTTTACGTAGGATCTCTGGTTGAGGTATTTCTGAACGGACCGGCACAGCTCTCTCTGCCACTCTATCTCCCTGACGACGAAACTTTCGCGAGTTTCTGGCCGGGTGATAACCCCTCTTTACTGGCTGCACTGCAAAACGTGCTGCGCCAGGATCACAGCGGATACATCTATATCTGGTCACGCGAAGGCGCGGGGCGCAGCCACCTGCTGCATGCCGCCTGCGCGGAGCTTTCGGCGCGCGGAGATGCGGTAGGCTATGTGCCGCTGGATAAACGTACCTGGTTCGTGCCTGAGGTGCTTGAGGGAATGGAACATCTCTCGCTGGTCTGCATCGATAATATCGAATGCGTGGCGGGGGATGAGCCGTGGGAAATGGCGATCTTTAACCTCTACAACCGCATTCTGGAATCGGGTAAAACCCGGCTGCTGATCACCGGCGATCGTCCGCCTCGCCAGCTCAATCTGGGGCTGCCGGACCTGGCGTCTCGTCTGGACTGGGGGCAAATCTACAAGCTCCAGCCGCTATCGGATGAAGATAAGCTTCAGGCCTTACAGCTGCGCGCAAAGCAGCGCGGGTTTGAGCTACCGGAGGACGTGGGGCGCTTCCTGCTGAAGCGCCTGGACAGGGAAATGCGCACGCTGTTTGACACGCTCGATCAGCTCGATCGCGCCTCTATTACCGCCCAGCGCAAGCTGACCATTCCGTTTGTGAAAGATATTCTCAAGCTTTGAGTTTGTTCGCCCGGTGGCGCTGCGCTTACCGGGCCTACAAAACCCGTTGCACTTTGTAGGCCGGGTAAGGCGTAGCCGCCACCCGGCTAAAGATCCCCCATCAGATGCTCAACCAAAAGCGGAATCGGTCTTCCCGACGCCACGCTCCGTCCGTTTTCACGCCACAGCGCCGTACCGCTAATGTCCAGATGGGCCCACGGAATGGTCGGCGGGCAGAAGTGATGCAGCAGCCACGCCGCCGAGGCGCTGATCGCCGCATTGTTGGTCGGCGTGTTGCACAGATCGGCAATCGCGCTGTCGGTCTGTTTTTTCAGCCGCGCATCCAGCGGCAGGGACCACACTTCATCGCCGCTCTGCTTACCCGCCAGCATCAGCGCCGCGCGCAGCGGTTCATCCTGCGTCATCAGCCCGCTCAGCTCATACCCCAGCGCCTTCACGACCGCACCGGTTAAGGTCGCCATATCAATAATATAGCGCGCCTGCGGATGGCGCTGGCTGGCCCAGGCGATGGCGTCCGCCAGCACCAGTCGGCCTTCGGCATCGGTGTTGTTGATTTCAACGGTGGTCCCGTTGCAGGCCGTTGCTACCGTGCCGGGCTGCATGGCGTCCGGGCCGATGGCGTTTTCTGCCAGCGCCAGCACGCCCATGATGCGAACGGGAAGCCCCAGCTCTGCGACGGTCAGCATCAGGCCCAGCACGTTAGCCGCACCGCACATATCGTATTTCATGGTGTACATGCCTGCACCTTCCTTTAGCCACAGGCCGCCGGTATCAAAGGTAATGCCTTTACCCACATAGCAGCGCACCGGGTCGTCGCTGGCACCGTCATAATGAATCGCCAGCAGGCGCGGCGGACAGGTTGCCCCTTTGCCGACGGCGTGCAGCAGCCCCAGACCCTGCTCAACGATCTGCTTTTCATCCAGCACCTCAGATCTCAGGGCAGGGAAGGCGGCACACAGTTTTTGCGCCTCTTCCACTACAAACTGCGGCGTGCAGCGGTCGGACGGGATATCCGCCAGGCGTCGCGCCGCGACCATGCCGCGGGCGATGGCCTGCTGCTGGCGGAAAATAACCGCCAGTCGGTCATGCTGTTCGGGTAAACAGAGCGCGGTGATGCGCTCAAGACGGACGCTGTCACGGGTTTTCTTCAACTGCAAATCGCTTAGCCTGTGCGCCTGATTAAAGAGAAAACGCAGCACCTGCGCCAGCACCACATCGTCGATATCGGTAACGTCCAGTATCAGCTCGGGGCTGACGGGCGAGGCCAGCAGCGGGCGCAGCGCCGCCAGTAATCCTTCGGTCAGGCTATCCTGCCAGAGCGCATCGGGCAGCAGGGTGATCCGGGCAAACGGGGCGCAGCCAAAGCGGGTGTCAGCGATGCTGGCAGACTCGCGCATTTCCGCGACCAGCGCCGTTTCGGGCAAATGCGTACAGGAGGCGGAGGCAATCAAATGGCTTTGCGGAGCCGCGTGAGAAAGCGCGGTAACAAACTGATACGTAATCATCATGACTCCTCAATCGGCGCGCGGATCCGCGCGGCATAGGCCTGCATCCACGCATCGTCTACCGCGTGATAATGCGTTTTCTCCCGCAGGCGTTCGGTACGAAAAACGGTGAGGGGCTGGCGAGCCGTCGCCACCACGAACGAAAAGGTTTTGATGTTGGTGGCGGCACCGAATTCGCCCCTGTTGTTCATGCACACCACGGAGAGATCGCCCACGCGGCCAAAGCGCGACATCAGTTTGTCCTCCAGTTCGAACACCACCGAATCTGCCGCCTGCTGCGGGGTCATACCCTGCGCCATGCGGCGGACGATTTCGTAGCTGGTGCAGCCTTTCATCAGATCTTCACCGACGCCCGTGGCGGTGGCGGCGCCGGTTTCGCTGTCACAGTAAAAGCCGGAGCCAATAACGGGTGAATCCCCGAGTCGACCGCGCTTTTTCATGAACAGGCCGCTGGTGGAGGTGGCGACGCTCATCGAGCCCTGCTTATCGAGGCCGATAATGCCGACGGTGTCATGCCCGTCGTAAGGGCTTAGGCCCTTATCCAGCGTTTCGCGGCAGCGCTTGCGGTAGTGCTGCATGGCGCGGTCAGTGAGCATGGTTTTGTCGGCAAAGCCCTGGCTCAGCGCCCATTCTCGCGCGCCCTGACCGACCAGCAGGCTGTTGTAGCGCTGGCGGCTTAACGCATGCGCTACGCGCACCGGGTTGGCGATATCCACCAGGTTGCCCACGGCACCAAACGCCAGCGTATCGCCGTCCATGTAGGCGGCGTCCAGCTCCACCTCGCCGTTTTCGGTGGGCAGCCCGCCGTAGCCGACGGATTTATAAAACGGAAAGTCTTCGACGGCGGCGACGGCATCCACCACCGCAGCGGAGACCGGTTTCCCCGCAGCCAGCGCGGACGCAGACTCCGTGACGCCTTCAAGCGCCATTCGCCAGGTAGCGATAATTCCCCACATGCTTTACTCCTGTTTTGCAAGGGTGGTGTCGGTTTGCGTAACGGTGGCCATTTCCGCCGCGCGGTACTGTTTGTCCACGATACGCATGAAAGGCAGGTACAGCATGGCGCCAATCAGCAGGTTGATAAGCTGCATCACGCTGCCGCTCAGGTGCCCGGTGACGATAAAACCGCTGATCAGCGGCGGCAGCGTCCAGGGAATAAACACCCCTGTGGTGACGGCAACCGCGCCAATCTTCATCGCTACATACTGCACGGTGACCAGCACCAGCGGCACCAGGTTGAACGGGATAAGCATGATCGGGTTCATGATCACCGGCAGGCCAAACAGGATCGGTTCGTTGATGTTAAACACCGACGCCCCGGCGCCGAGGCGCGCCACTTCACGCATGTTTTTGCTGCGGGCGAAAATCAGCATCGCAATCACCAGCGACAGCGTGGCCCCCGCGCCGCCCATCCAGATCATGTCAAAAAACTGTTCGGTGATAATGTGCGGCGGCGTCGTGCCTGCCTGAATCGCGGCGATGTTGTCGGTCTGGTTCTCCATCCACAGCGGGCGAATGATGCCGTTGATCATCGATCCGGAGTTAATGCCCACTGACCACAGAATGGTGATGCTGAAAACCGTCATCAGCGCGCCAAAGTAGGAGGTGCCGTAGTGGCGCACCGGCGTGGCAACCACTTCGTAAATAAACTGGTGGATGGTGTTGTAGTGGGTGTTTTCAAACACGATGCGGATAGCCAGCACCAGAATCATCACCAGCAGGGCCGGGATCAGCGCGGCGAACGACTCCTGCACCGCCGGAGGCACGCCGTCCGGCATTTTGATCACCAGTTTTTTGCGCTTGAGCCAGCAGAACAGCTCCGTCCACAGCAGGGAACCAATCATCGCCACGAACAGCCCTTTGCTGCCAATCCACTCCACCGGAATGACGGTGATACCGCCGTTTTCCGCCACTTTGATAAAGGGCGTCAGGATGAGAAAGGCGACCAGCGCCAGGATGCCGCAGGAGATGCGATCCTCACCGTAGTGTTCCGCGAGGCGGAAGGCGACCAGGAAGCTGATGAACAGCGACATGGTGGAGAACACTGCGTTGAACGGGATTTCGATAATGGCGCTCCAGCTCTCACCAAAGGCCTGAGACATAAACTGCTGATAGGCTTGATTCGGGAACGACGAGATCACCAGCAGAATAGAGCCGACGATGATAAACGGCATGAAGGAGACATAGGCACCGCGAATGGCCCCGAGATGACGCTGCTGGGCCGTTTTGGCCGCCAGCGGCATCAGTTTTGCTTCGAGAAATCCCAGAACATTGTTCATTGTGAACTCCGTACAAGATTGAGGGGTGTTGTTTGTGTTATGTCTGGGGATTATCAGTGAAGCGTGGCGAGCGAAAGGTGAAATCGGTCACAAAGCAATCGCTGGTGTAGTATAAATCTCATAAGATTAGTTCTGAGGATCCTGCGATGGAAATTAAACTGCATGCTAATGCCACCACGACGCCGCGCATCCGTCGCTATCTTCAGCAGTCAGATAAAAGCGACAGGGAGCTGGCCACGGAGCTGGGTATTTCGGTTACTACCGTCAGGCGCTGGCGCAACCGCGAGCAGGTTTCGGATAACCACACGACGCCAAAAGTGATACACAAAGCATTGAGACAGGAGCAGGTTGCGCTGGTCAATGCCCTGCGGGATATCACGGGCGCCCCGCTGGATGAACTGCTGCTGATGGTCAATAACGGACTCGGGATCGCCGTATCCCGCGCGACCCTGAACCGCTACCTTAAACCGGCTTCGGTAAAGCAGAAGGGCGCGACGTTGCAGGGGAAAAAGGCGCTGAAGGCAGGCATCGTGCCGCAAAAACTCCTGTTACATCATCAGCCTCTGTCTCTGCATATGGACGATGGCGGGGAACAGCATCTGCTCTGGGCGCGTGAACCCGTGAGCGGCTGGTGCTACGCCCGGCTGTACGCGGGCATTTCTCCACAGCTGCTGGCCCACTGGGCGAACGACGCGCTGGAAGCCTGTCCGGCGGATATTCAATCTGTTGAGACTTTTGGTTTAGAGGTGAAGCTAGAGGAGCGCAATACCACCGTAACAGCGCATCCACGGCAATGCCGCGCCGTTCAGGTTGCTCTGCCGCTATGTGAAATCATCCCACCTCTGAACAGTGAGCCGGCAGGCGAGCTGTTGATCCAGCTGTGCGAATTCTACAACCGGGGAAAAACGCAGAAAAAGCTGGGAGAGAGTACGCCGCAGGCCTTTCTGGAAGCGCTGCGGCATAAGGACTAAAGGATCTCGAGCACGTCTTCCGGCGGACGTCCAATGCGCGCCTGGCCGTTCGCCACCACAATCGGGCGCTCAATCAGCTTTGGATTTTCAACCATCGTCTGGATCAGCTCAGCCTCGGTGAGGCGGCTGTCATCCAGGTTAAGCGACTTATACAGATCTTCTTTCTGACGCATCAGCTCTCTTGCACTGCCCATTCCCAGCATGTGCAGCAGCTGGCGGAGGGTTTGCGCGTCGGGCGGGGTGTCGAGGTACAGCACCACCTCCGGCTCAACGCCGTTAGACTTTAGCAGGCTCAGGGTATCGCGGCTCTTGGAGCAGCGAGGGTTGTGATAGATTTTTACGGCGTCTGTCATGACGTGAATTCTCCTTTATTACATCTTCTCGTACGGCTTAAAGCGCTGCTGCAGGCCGCGCAGCTGATCGATACGCGCGTCGTAACGGGCCTGCTGGAGGCTGCCGAGTTTGACCTGCGAGCTGGCGCTGCTGAGCGTGGAAATCGCCTGATCGAGGCGGCCCACCAGGGCAAAACCTTCGGCACGCGCCGCCAGCTCCTGATCGCGGTTGCCGAGCTGGGCTTCCGCCTGAGCGAGCAGATCCCAGCCGTTTTGATCGTCTTTATTATTAAAGGTGTAGCGGTTCAGAATGGTCGCCGCTTCGCCAGGCTGGCCGCCCTGTAAGTAAGCGTTCGCCAGGTTAAGCTGCAGCACCGGGTTGGTACGGACGTCTTTTGCCCCTTTCAGACGGTTGATCGCATCGGCCGTTTTCTTCTGCCCCAGATCGATATCCGTCGACAGATCGAGGTACCACGGGTTGTTCGGATCGGCCGCCAGAAGCGGTTGCAGCGCTTTACGCGCTTCGTCGTATTTGCTGGCTTCCATCGCCTGGAGCGCCTGACCATACTGCGCGGCGTTTTTCTCTCGCACGTTGCCCTTCGCCAGGGTGTCCAGCAGGTCGCTGGTAAGCTGGTTACGCCCGGAATTGTACATCCCCAGGGTTCTCACCTTCGCCATGTAGAAATCCTGTGAAGACTGGACCACGACCGGACGCATCTGGTTGGCACGGTTACGCGCGTCCGACAGTCGGCTTTCAGGTAACGGGTGCGTCAGCAGGATTTCCGGCGGACGGGAAGAGTAACGTGCCTGATCGAGCAGTTTTTCGAGGAAGCTCGGCATGGCCTGCGGGTCAAAGCCCGAACGCTGCAGCACCTGAATCCCGATGCGGTCCGCTTCCTGTTCGTTTTGCTGGGTAAAGCTGATCATCCCCTGGCGCGTTCCCGCCAGCGTACCGGTCAGGGCTGCCATCCCGGCCTGCGGGCTGGCCATCGCCAGCAGAATAGAGCCCAGCGCGCCCACCCAGGTGAGGGGGGCGTTACGCTTCTGGTCTTCCATGGCACGCGCCAGGTGGCGCTGGGTGACGTGCGAAATTTCGTGCGCCATCACCGAGGCCAGCTGGCTTTCATTGTCAGAGTAACGGAATAACGCCGAATGCAGCACCACGTTACCGCCAAAGAAGGCGAAGGCGTTGATTTCGTCATTATTGATTAAATAGAAATGGAAGGGCGTTTTTACCGAGTCGGCGTGCGAAACCAGACGCATCCCCAGCCCGTTAATGTACTGTACCAGCAAAGGGTCGTTAATCAGCGGGGCGCTGCCGCGCAGCTGGCGAACATAGTAATCCCCCATTTGCATCTCTTGCCCAATAGAGAGCGTGCTTCCTGCCGTGGTGCCCATGTCCGGCAATGAATCGGACGAGTCAGCAAAAGCGGGCAACACCTGACCGACCGTCACCGCGGCTATCAGTGTTGCAACCAGTGTTTTTCTCAACTGCCTGAACATAACCACTGTCCTGTATGTTGGATGTGCTAATTTGACCGATGAACCGGCATATCGTTCATCTCTGCTGCTCTGCGAGTGTAGCCGTGTTACAGCATGAAGAAAATCCCATTCATCAGGCTTTTGCGGATTGCGATCGGGATACAAAAAGCGAAAGTCTTTTTTGTGACAGTTAGATACAATTCACCGTCTCACTCCCGCCATTCGATTCAGGGAAGGGTTGTATGCTCGAAATGTTAATGCAGTGGTACCGGCGTCGGTTCAGCGACCCGGAAGCCATTGCTTTGTTGGTTATTCTGGTTGCCGGGTTCGGTATTCTGTTCTTCTTCAGCGGCCTGCTCGCGCCCCTGCTGGTGGCGATTGTGCTGGCATACCTGCTGGAGTGGCCAACGGTGCGACTGGAACACATCGGCTGTTCCCGACGCTGGGCGACCAGCATCGTCCTGGTGCTGTTTGTCGGCATCCTGCTGTTAATGGCCTTTGTGGTGATGCCGGTGGCCTGGCAGCAGGGGATCTACCTTATTCGCGATATGCCCGGCATGCTGAACAAGCTTTCTGATTTTGCCGCCACGCTGCCGCGCCGTTACCCGGCCCTGATGGATGCCGGGATTATCGATGCGATGGCCGAAAATATGCGCGCCCGCATCATGACGATGGGCGATTCAGTGGTGAAGTACTCTCTGGCCTCGCTGGTCGGGCTGCTGACGCTGGCGGTTTACCTTGTCCTCGTGCCGCTGATGGTCTTCTTCCTGGTGAAAGATAAAGACCAGATGCTCAACGCCGTGCGCCGTATTCTGCCGCGCAACCGCGGGCTGGCTGGGCAGGTCTGGGAAGAGATGAACCAGCAGATCACCAACTACATTCGCGGCAAGGTGCTGGAGATGATTGTCGTGGGGGTCGCCACCTGGATTGGCTTCCTGATTTTCGGCCTGAACTACTCGCTGCTGCTGGCGGTGCTGGTGGGGCTGTCGGTCCTGATTCCGTACATCGGCGCGTTTGTGGTGACCATTCCGGTTATTGGGGTCGCGCTGTTCCAGTTTGGACTGGGGACCGAGTTCTGGAGCTGCTTCGCGGTGTACCTGATTATTCAGGGGCTGGACGGTAACCTGCTGGTACCGGTGCTGTTCTCCGAAGCGGTGAACCTGCATCCGCTGGTGATTATCTTATCCGTGGTGATTTTCGGCGGGCTGTGGGGATTCTGGGGCGTGTTCTTTGCGATTCCGCTGGCGACGCTGATTAAAGCCGTGGTCCACGCGTGGCCGGATGTACCTGCGGTGGAAGAGAAATAGGTTTTGTGCGGGCTGGTGCCCTCACCCCGGCCCTCTCCCACGGGGAGAGGGGGAAAACACTAAAAACGGCAACCTGGGTTGCCGTTTTGCTGTTTATCAGGCGCTTGCTTTCAGCCAGTTCAACACCACGTCGTGGTGGTTGCTGGTTTTGAAGTCGTCAAACACATGTTCAACTTTACCGTCAGCGTCAATCAGGAAGCTGATGCGGTGAATGCCGTCGTAGGTTTTACCCATAAACGTCTTCTCGCCCCAGACGCCGAACTGCTCGCACACCTGATGGTCTTCATCAGAAAGCAGCGTGAAGTTCAGCAGCTCTTTTTCAGCAAATCGTGACAGCTTTTCTGGTTTATCCGTGCTGATACCCAGCACTTCCACGCCGACTTTTTTCAACTCGTCCATGTTGTCGCGTAAGCCGCAGGCCTGTACGGTGCAGCCGGGGGTCATGGCTTTCGGGTAGAAATAGACCAGAACACGCTGTCCCTGGAAGTCGGTCAAATTTACTTGCTCGCCGTCTTGATCCGGTAAGCTAAATTTCGGTGCGATGTCACCGGCTTTCAGTGGGTTCATTACTCAACTCCATCCTGTTCGTGCTGCGAATAATTGACGACGCTTATACTGCCCTGCGCGTTTAATTCTGTACAGAGGGCTTTGAACGCTTGCTCGATATTTGACGCATCCTGCGAGGCAGGGCTGTGCGCGGTAATTTGAATAAACAGCACCGGAAGACCCTGGTCATCGCTTGTCTGCGTACGGGAAACCAGTTCGGCAATATTCATCTGATGACTGTCAAACAGCGCCGTGAAACGCTCAATCAGATGCGGAGAATCAGGTACTTCAACCTGCACCCAGACGGTAGAAGGCAGTGCCGGACGCGGACGCGCCGTGGTGCGCTTCATGACAATCAGCAAATCCAGTTCGGCCCCCTTCAGCGGCAGGGTCGATTCAATCAAGGTAATGGCGTTCCATGTCCCGGAAAGCAACATAATAAATGTGAACTCTTCGCCAAGCATAGCCAGACGGCTGTCTTCGATATTACAGCCGCAGCTGCTTACGTGGCGGGTGATGGTGTTCACGATACCCGGCCTGTCGGCACCCAGCGCAGTGATAACCAGGTAATGTTGTGATGAGGTTGTCAAACCTGTTCTTCCTTTGCATGGTTAAGTCTTCCTAAGGAAAGCATAAAAAAAACATGCATACAACCGCCTGAGAGCCTCAGGTCGCTTGCTTTTATTACAGTTCCAAACGTAACATTGAGGCTCTTGTTCGCACAGAGGATGGCTCATGTTCACGGGAAGTATTGTCGCGCTTGTTACACCGATGGATGAAAAAGGTAATGTCTGCCGGTCAAGCATGAAGAAGCTCATTGATTACCATGTCGCCAATGGAACCTCGGCGATCGTTTCGGTAGGGACTACCGGTGAATCCGCAACGCTGAGCCACGACGAGCACGGCGATGTGGTGATGCTGACCCTGGAACTGGCTGACGGACGTATTCCGGTCATCGCGGGGACAGGGGCGAATGCAACCGCAGAAGCTATCAGCCTGACCAAACGTTTTAACGACAGCGGCATCGTTGGCTGTCTGACGGTGACCCCTTATTACAACCGTCCTACTCAGGAAGGTTTGTTCCAGCACTTCAAAGCCATCGCTGAACATACTGACTTGCCACAAATTCTGTATAATGTGCCGTCCCGTACCGGTTGCGATATGCTGCCGGAAACCGTTGGTCGTCTCTCGGAAGTAAAAAATATTATCGGTATTAAAGAGGCGACAGGGAACTTAAGCCGCGTTCATCAGATCAAAGAGCTGGTTTCAGACGACTTTATCCTGTTGAGTGGTGATGATGCGACCGCGCTGGACTTTATGCAGCTCGGTGGCCATGGCGTGATCTCCGTAACGGCAAACGTTGCGGCGCGCGATATGGCAGAAATGTGCAAACTGGCTGCAGCCGGTCACTTTGATGAAGCGCGTGTCATTAATCAGCGTCTGATGCCGCTGCACAATAAATTATTTGTCGAACCCAATCCGATCCCAGTGAAATGGGCATGTAAGGAGTTGGGGCTTGTAGCAACCGATACGCTGCGTTTGCCAATGACACCGATTACCGACCACGGTCGTGACATCGTCAGGGCGGCGCTGAAGCATGCCGGTTTGCTGTAGAGTTTAGGGAGATTTGATGGCTTATTCAGTACAGAAGTCGCGCCTGGCGAAGGTTGCGAGTGTTTCGCTTGTTATGCTGCTCGCTGCCTGTAGTTCAGATTCGCGCTACAAGCGCCAGGTGAGCGGTGATGAATCCTATCTGGATGCGACCCCGCTTGCTGAACTTCACGCACCGGCTGGTATGATCCTGCCGATTCAGAACGGCGATTATAATATTCCCGTGACCAACGGCAGCGGCCTGGTCGGTAAAGCGCTTGATATTCGTCCGCCAGCACAGCCTCTGGCGCTGGTCAACGGGGCGCGTACCCAGTTCACCGGTGATACGGCGTCTCTGATGGTTGAGAGCGCGCGCGGTAGCACCCTGTGGCCGCAGGTTGTCAGCGTCATTCAGTCGAAGAACTACACCATCGATAAACGCGATGACGCCAGCCAGACGTTAACCACCGACTGGATCGAATGGAACCGTCTGGATGAAGACCAGCAGTACCGCGGTCGTTATCAAGTCTCCGTAAAACCGCAGGGTTATCAGCAGGCGGTTAACGTTAAGCTGTTGAACCTGGAGCAGGCGGGTAAACCGGTTGCGGATGCCGCGTCCCTGCAGCGTTACAGCACCGAAATGCTGAACGTGATTGCCGCGGGTCTGGATAAGACCGCTACTGATGCCGCCAACGCCGCGCAGAGCCGCAACGGCGCGACCTTCGATGTGCAAAGCGGTGCGGATGATACCGGCCTGCCAATGCTGGTGGTTCGTGCACCGTTTAACCAGACCTGGCAGCGTCTGCCAGCGACGCTGGAAAAAGTGGGCATGAAAGTGACCGACAGCACGCGTTCGACCGGCAGCATGACGGCAACGTATAAGCCGCTCTCCGACAGCGCATGGCAGGAACTGGGCGCGAAAGATCCTCAGCTTGCCTCCGGTGACTACAAGATTCAGGTAGGCGACCTTGATAACCGCAGCAGTCTGCAGTTTATCGATCCAAAAGGTCACACGCTGACCCAGTCGCAGAACGATGCGCTGGTCGCTGTCTTCCAGGCAGCATTCAGCAAATAAATACGAGGGCTGGTGAATCCAGCCCTTTTTATTTTAGTGCTACGCAAACGTGTGCGTGGCATAATATCCCCAGTTTTGAACACAAATCATCACACCAGGAGTAATGAAGATGCAGAAGCAAGCTGAGTTGTATCGTGGCAAAGCGAAGACCGTATACAGCACGGAAAACCCGGATCTGTTGGTGCTCGAGTTCCGCAATGATACGTCAGCAGGGGATGGCGCACGCATTGAGCAGTTCGATCGTAAAGGCATGGTGAACAACAAGTTCAACCACTTCATTATGACCAAGCTGGCCGAAGCGGGTATCCCGACCCAGATGGAAGCGTTGCTGTCCGATACGGAATGTCTGGTGAAAAAACTGGATATGGTTCCGGTTGAGTGCGTTATTCGTAACCGTGCGGCGGGCTCCCTGGTGAAGCGTCTCGGCATTGAAGAAGGTATCGAACTGAATCCACCGCTGTTCGATCTGTTCCTGAAAAACGATGCCATGCACGACCCGATGGTCAACGAATCCTACTGCGAAACCTTCGGCTGGGTGAGCAAAGAGAACCTGGCGCGTATGCAGGAGCTGACCTACAAAGCCAACGACGTGCTGAAAAAACTGTTTGATGACGCGGGCCTGATCCTCGTCGACTTCAAGCTGGAGTTTGGTCTGTTCAAAGGCGAAGTGGTGCTGGGCGATGAGTTCTCACCGGACGGTAGCCGCCTGTGGGATAAAGAAACCCTGGATAAAATGGACAAAGACCGTTTCCGTCAGAGCCTGGGTGGCCTGATTGAAGCGTACGAAGCGGTTGCTCACCGTTTAGGCGTTAAGCTCGACTAACTCCCTCACTTGCCAAAGGATGTTTCCATCCTTTGGCGTCTTACCCTTGTTTCCTATGGTAATCTTGCCGTTAACCGCCTACGATCATAGCTATTATAAATGGAATAGTTCGAGGTGGTTATGCGCTGGCAAGGGCGTCGTGAAAGTGACAATGTAGAAGACAGACGCAGTGATGGCGGCGGCGGTCCTTCAATGGGTGGGCCAGGCTTCCGGTTACCCAGCGGCAAGGGCGGTATAATCCTGCTGATTGTGGTTTTGGTCGCGGGTTACTACGGCGTTGACCTCACCGGGTTGATGACCGGTCAGCCGCTGCAGCAGCAGGAGCATTCTCAGCGCTCCATCAGTCCGAATGAAGATGAAGCGGCCAAATTTACCTCCGTTATTCTCGCCACAACAGAAGACACCTGGGGTCAGCTGTTCGAGAAGATGGGGCGTACCTACCAGCAGCCGAAGCTGGTGATGTACCGGGGGGCAACCCGCACCGGATGCGGTACCGGGCAATCTGTGATGGGGCCGTTCTACTGCCCGGCAGACGGCACCGTCTATATCGATCTCTCTTTTTACGATGACATGAAACGCAAGCTTGGCGCTGACGGTGATTTTGCCCAGGGCTATGTGATCGCGCATGAAGTCGGCCATCACGTGCAAAAGCTGCTGGGGATTGAGCCAAAAGTGCGCCAGCTTCAGCAAAATGCGTCTCAGGCTGAAGTGAACCGCCTTTCCGTTAAAATGGAGCTGCAGGCAGACTGCTTCGCGGGCGTCTGGGGCCACAGCATGCAGCAGCAGGGCGTGCTGGAATCCGGCGATCTTGAGGAGGCGTTAAATGCCGCTCAGGCTATCGGTGACGACCGTCTTCAGCAGCAGAGCCAGGGGCGCGTCGTGCCGGACAGCTTCACTCACGGTACCTCACAGCAGCGCTATAGCTGGTTTAAACGCGGCTTCGACAGCGGCGATCCGGCGCAGTGTAATACCTTCGGCAAAGCGATGTAATGCTGGAGTTTGAACAGCTAATAGGCGAGCTTGAGCGCACCGGCCATCGTCGGCTGGTGGTGCTCAGCGGCGAGGCGCAGTGGACGTTAAGCCAGGCGGTTGCCCTGCGTGACGCCTTTCCCGGAGACTGGGTAAGGCTGGACGAACATCCTTCAAAAGCCATCAGCGGCCTGCTGGGCCGCGAGTTCCGGCATGCCGTTTTTGACGCCAGCGCCGGGTTTGATGTCGCCGCGTTTGCCGCCCTGAGCGGAACGCTGAGCGCCGGAAGCCTTCTGGTGCTGCGGGTTCCACCACTCGACGCGTGGGCCGAGTTGCCAGACAGCGATTCACTGCGCTGGAGCGACGGCGCCGAAGCGATAGCCACTCCGCATTTTGTACACCATTTCTGCCGGACGATTGCCGCCGACCCCGACGCGATTGTCTGGCATCAGGGCCGTGCGTTATCTCTTCCACCTTTACCCGACGCGCCTGACTGGCAGCCTGCCAGCGGCGCCCCGCAGCGCGAACAGGCTGAGATCCTGGATGTGCTGCAGGGGATGGCGGAGGGCATAGTGGCCGTCACCGCCGCGCGAGGGCGCGGAAAATCAGCCCTGGCGGGAATGCTGCTGAACCGCATTGCGGGCAGCGCCGTGGTCACCGCGCCGTCGAAGGGGGCGACGGATATCATCGCCCGCTTTGCCGGAGAGCATTTTCATTTTATGGCCCCGGACGCGCTGCTTGCCTCTTCACACCGGGCTGACTGGCTGATTGTCGATGAAGCCGCTGCGATCCCCGGACCTCTGCTGGAAAAGTTAGCAGTCCGTTTCCCTCGCGTGCTGTTGACCACCACGGTGCAGGGATATGAAGGGACGGGCCGGGGATTCTTACTAAAATTCTGCGGTCGGTTTGCCGGGCTGCAGCGCTACAGCTTATCTACACCGGTACGCTGGGCTGCGGGCTGCCCGCTTGAGCGGGTTGTCGCCAGCGCGCTGCTGTTTGACGATACGCTTATCGACCGCCGCCCGGAGGGAGAGGTGCGTCTAACGTCCCTGACGCCGGCGGCATGGGAAAGCCGCCCGGCGCTTGCAGCGAGCGTGTACGAGCTCCTCTGTGCGGCGCACTATCGCACCTCGCCGCTCGATTTACGCCGCATGATGGACGCGCCCGGACAGCGGTTTGCCGTTGCCGAAACGGACCCGGATATCGCCGGGGCGCTCTGGCTGGTAGAGGAGGGCGGGCTGTCCCCCGAGCTTAGCCGCGCCGTGTGGGCAGGGTACCGGCGTCCGCGCGGTAACCTGGTAGCGCAGTCTCTGGCGGCGCACGGCGGCTCTCCGCTGGCGGCGACGCTCAGAGGACGACGGGTGACCCGCATTGCCGTACATCCTCACCGTCAGCGGGAAGGGATTGGCCAGGCGCTTGTTCGCAGCGCCAGCGGCGAAGATTATCTGTCGGTGAGCTTTGGCTATACCGATGAGCTTTGGCATTTCTGGCAGCAGTGCGGGTTTGTGCTGGTGCGGATGGGCAGCCATCGTGAAGCCAGCAGCGGCTGCTACACCGCGATGGCCTTGCTGCCGCAGAGTCAGGCAGGGCGTCAGCTGTGCGAGCAGGCGCAGCGGCGACTGAAGCGCGATGCGCGGGTGTTATCGGCCTGGAACGGTGAAAAGATCCCCGTGGAGGATGGCTGGGAAGCTACCCTTAATAATGACGACTGGCTGGAGCTGGCGGGGTTTGCTTTCGCTCATCGGGCGTTTTCAACCTCGGTTGCCGCTCTGACGCGGCTGTTGTTAATCGTGGACATGCCGCTTCCGGCCCTGCGTGGGAAAATGGAAGGAAAAACGGAAGACGTCGGGCGAAAAGCGTTGCTGGCAACGTTGCGGAGTGAAACCGCGCAAGCGATTGAAAGCCTTGACTATCCGCGCAGCCAGCAGCTGAAAGAAGATATTTTGCAATGGCAATTTTTTCAATGACTTCTTCAGTAAAGTGGCATGGTCATTCACGTCGGGAGGCGTAGAATCCAGGTCATCTATTAAGGAGACCACCATGAAACACGACCATTTTGTTGTTCAAAGCCCTGACAAACCGGCTAAACAGTTACTGCTTCTGTTTCATGGCGTTGGCGATAATGCCGTCAATATGGGTCAGATTGGCAGCTGGTTTGCGCCCGTGTTTCCGGAGGCATTGATTGTCAGCATCGGTGGCGTAGAGCCGTGTGGTCCGAACGGACGCCAGTGGTTCTCTGTTCAGGGCGTGACGGAAGAGAATCGTCAGGCTCGCATCGACGCCATCATGCCCACCTTTATCGATATCGTCCGCTACTGGCAGCAGCAGAGCGGCGTGGGTGCCGACGCAACCGCATTGATTGGCTTCTCGCAGGGGTCAATCATGTCGCTGGAAAGCGTTAAAGCGCAGCCGGGTCTGGTTTCACGCGTCATCGCGTTTAACGGCCGTTTTGCGACGTTACCGACCAGCGCGACCACGCAGACCACGATCCACCTGATCCACGGTGGTGAAGACCGGGTGATTGAGCTCTCGCATGCGGTTGCCGCCCAGGAAGCGCTGATTCGCGAAGGTGGGGATGTGACGCTGGATATCGTTGACGAGCTGGGCCACGCGATTGACGACCGTAGCATGCAGTTCGCGCTCGATCGTTTGCGCTATACCGTACCGAAGCACTACTTTGATGAAGCGCTCAGCGGCGGTAAGCCGGATAACGATGATATCGTAGAGTTTATGTGAGGTTTCCCCCTCTCCCGGGGAGAGGGGAAACTTAACGATTACTTCTTCTGGTCCTTCTTCGGCCAGTCGTCGTCATCGTCCCACTTGTCGTTAAAATCACGGTGCGGGGGAAGATCCGGTTTGTTGGCGAGAAATTTTTTATGGTCAACGCGCTTAAGATCTTTAATCACGTTAAGCAATACGCCAACCAGAAAAACTAACACCAGAATCCACCAGTACTTTGAAAGCCAATCCATTCGCTATTCCTCTCAGAGCGTTCGTCAGGCGACGAGTTGCTCCATAATACGTTGATACATACGGGCCAGCAGTTGCAAATCTGCCGCATTGACACACTCATTTATTTTATGAATGGTTGCGTTCACTGGACCCAGTTCGACAACCTGGGCGCCCATACGGGCGATAAAGCGTCCGTCTGAGGTGCCACCCGTTGTCAGCAGCTGTGGCTTAATTTCATTATAGTGCTCGATGGCGTTCACCACCGCATCCACCAGTTTACCGCGCTGCGTCAGGAACGGCTGGCCGGAAAGCCACCACTCCACGGTGTAGCGCAGCTGATATTTTTCCAGCAGGGCGACAATGCGCGCCTTGATCATCTCATCGGTCAGTTCGGTGCTGAAGCGGAAGTTAAACTGGACGAAGTAGTCACCCGGGATCACGTTGTTGCTGCCGGTCCCGGCCTTGACGTTCGCAATCTGCATGCTGGTTGGCGGGAAGAATTCGTTGCCTTTATCCCACTCGATGCCCACCAGTTCGCTCAGCATTGGCGCAGCGCGATGGACCGGGTTATCGGCCAGATGCGGGTAAGCAACGTGCCCCTGAACGCCGTGAATGGTCAGGTTACAGGTCAGCGAGCCACGGCGCCCGTTTTTGACGACATCACCCACCACTTCGGTACTGGACGGCTCACCGACCAGGCAGTAGTCGAGACGCTCGTTACGCGCCATCAGCGCTTCAACGACCTTCACGGTACCGTTATGGGCGCTGGCTTCTTCGTCGGAGGTGATTAAAAACGCCAGACGGTTTTTGTGGTTTGGATGCTGAGCCACAAAGCGCTCTGCCGCCACGACCATCGCCGCCAGAGAGCCTTTCATGTCTGCCGCGCCGCGACCAAACAGCATGCCATCGCGGATGGTCGGTTCAAACGGCGGGTTAATCCAGCGATCCGCGTCACCGGCGGGAACGACGTCAGTATGCCCGGCAAAGGCCAGCGTTTCACCCTGGCCACGCCACGCCCAGAAGTTCTGGGTATCGCCAAAATCCATGCGTTCAACGGTGAAACCGATGGCACGCAGGCGCTCAATCATAAGTGCCTGACAACCTGCGTCGTCCGGGCTAAGGGAAGGACGGCGAATAAGCTGCTGAGTCAGCTCAATGACCGGGCATGACATAAACTACACCTCAACGAAAAAAGTCGGAATAAAGGGTTTCACTGAAACCCAGCAGCATAGGCTGCCCTGGCGCGCAGAGCAATGGGCGTTTGATAATTGCCGGCATCTCGAGCATCAGTTTCGCCGCGTTGTCGGCGTTGTTGATGCTGGCGCGCAGAGATTCGTCGAGTTTACGCCAGGTGGTGCCGCGCGTATTCAGCAGGGCTTCCCACCCCAGTTCGCCGATCGCGTTATGCAGAAATTCTGCATCAAGCCCGTCGGCACGGTAATCGTGGAAGCGGTACTCCACGCCGTTTGCTTCCAGCCAGCGGCGGGCTTTTTTGATAGTGTCGCAATTTTTAATGCCGTACATCACAACCATGGTGAATCCTTTTGCTCTTATGGCGATTAAATGTTCAGTAAATTCGAAGATATATCCTTAAGTGGAATATAACACATTCAGGAATCGTCTGGATTTACACTTCATCTTAATTCAACTCACATCTGTACGCTGAATATTATTTCACCCTTTAAGCATAGATGTCCATAAGGTTTAAATTTCGAATAAACTCAGCGGGTAAAATAAAACTCACCCGTCCGTGGGGTTATTTCAAAATATTGCTAGCCGTCACAAAAAATTGATGGCTCTCCGTTCATATTTATCATAAATCCCCGCAGGACGTGGGGTACAATCACAGCAATTGGTTAAATAGTCTTCACAATGATGGTCCGTTTTTGTAGAATGCGCATAATAATAAGAGAGGTTGTTATGATTGAACGTGAACTGGGGAACTGGAAAGATTTTATCGAAGGCATGCTTCGTAAATGACATTCAGTAAGAATTGCAAGAGCACTAAAATAAGTAAAATAACCATAGTGTGAATTAATCACACAATAAAAAGGCGGCCGATAAAGCCGCCTTTTTTTATTTCAATCACTTACTCAGCGCGTTCCTTTAACGGGAAGCGGCGACGCACCAGCACAAAGAACAGCGGCACGAAGTAAATGGCCAGAACGGTGGCCGAAATCATGCCGCCCATGACCCCCGTTCCGACGGCATGCTGGCTGCTGGAGCCTGCACCCGTACTGGTTGCCATCGGCAGTACGCCAAAGACAAACGCCAGCGACGTCATCAGGATCGGGCGTAAGCGCTGACGGCAGGCGTGCAGCGTGGCGGCCATCAGCTCGTGGCCTTTGGCATTCATCTCGTTGGCAAATTCAACGATCAGAATGGCGTTTTTCGCCGACAGGCCAATCACGGTGAGCAGACCCACCTGGAAGTACACATCGTTCTCCAGGCCGCGCATCCAGGTCGCCAGCAGGGCGCCGATAACCCCAAGCGGCACGACCAGCATGACGGAGAACGGGACCGACCAGCTTTCATACAGTGCGGCAAGGCAGAGGAAGACCACCAGCAGAGAGAGCGCGTAAAGCGCGGGGGCCTGCGCGCCGGAGAGACGCTCCTGGTAGGACATGGCCGTCCACTCCAGACCAAAACCGGCGGGCAGCTGCTGCACCAGTTTTTCCATGGTATCCATGGCGGTACCGGTACTGACGCCCGGCGCGGCTTCCCCGACGATTTCAACCGCAGAGTAGCCGTTATAGCGCTCCAGACGCGGCGAGCCGCTCTCCCAGTGCGAGGTGGCAAACGCGGAGAACGGCACCATGCCGCCAGCGTTATTCCTGACAAACCAGCGGTTTATATCATCCGGCAGCATGCGGAACGGCGCGGCGGACTGGACATACACTTTTTTCACGCGGCCACGATCCATAAAGTCATTCACATAGCTTGAGCCCCACGCCGTTTGCAGGGTGTCATTGATATCGTTGATCGAGACGCCCAGCGCCTGCGCCTTACGCTGATCGATATCCACCTGGAGCTGCGGGCTGTCGTCCAGGCCGTTATGGCGAACGCGGGTCAGGCCCGGATCGTTGCCTGCCAGCGCTAGCAGCTTATCGCGTGCCGCCATTAGCGCCGTGTGGCCCGCCCCGGCGTGATCCTGCAGTTCCATATCAAACCCGGCGGAACTGCCCAGGCCGCTTATCGCCGGCGGGCTGCTGGCGAAGACGCGCGCCTCTTTGATGTGCGCAAAGGCTTTCGTCGCGCGTTCAATGATGGCAAATGACGTTCCCGTTCTGGTATCGCGCTCGTCCCAGTCCTTCAGGCGAACAAACATGCGGGCGACGTTCTGTCCGTTTCCGCCCGGGCCAGAGCCCACGGTGGAGAAGACCGACACAACGTTATCTTTCTCTTTGGTGAAGAAGTACTGTTCCACTTGCTGGACCACTTTCAGCGTCTGCTGCTGCGTTGCGCCGCTCGGGAGCTGCACCGAGGTGGTGAACATTCCCCGGTCTTCCATCGGCAGGAACGAGGTGGGAAGATGCATAAACAGCCAGACCATGCCGCCCAGCAGCACAACGTAAATCATCATCCAGCGCAGGCTGCGATGGAGCACGCCACCGACGGCAGATTCGTACCGCGCGGCATTGCGGTTGAACATGCGGTTAAACCAGCCGAAGAAGCCTTTTTGCCCGTGCTGCTCCCCTTTGTGCAGCGGTTTCAGAATAGTGGCGCACAGCGCAGGGGTGAGGATCAGCGCCACCAGCACGGAGAGCACCATCGCCGAGACGATGGTTATCGAGAACTGACGGTAAATCGCCCCGGTGGTGCCGCCAAAGAAGGCCATCGGGATAAAGACGGCCGACAGCACCATCGCAATACCGACTAACGCCCCCTGAATTTGCCCCATGGATTTGCGCGTCGCCTGGCGCGGTGAGAGACCTTCTTCGCTCATGATGCGCTCGACGTTTTCAACCACCACGATGGCATCATCCACCAGCAGGCCGATGGCCAGCACCATCGCAAACATCGTCAGGGTGTTAATGCTGTACCCGAACGCGTAAAGCACCGCAAAGGTCCCCAGCAGCACCACCGGGACGGCAATGGTGGGGATCAGCGTCGCGCGGAAGTTTTGCAGGAACAGGTACATCACCAGGAACACCAGCGCGATGGCTTCCAGCAGGGTCTTCACCACGTCCTCAATCGACGCTTTAACGAAGGAGGTGGTTTCGTAGGCGACTTTGTACTCCAGCCCGTGCGGGAAATATTGTGAAAGCTCGTCCAGACGGTCCAGCACCAGTTTGGCCGTGGCCATTTCGTTTGCACCGGAGGCCAGTTTAATCCCCAGGCCGGAGGCCTGATTGCCGTTAAAGCGGCTAAGGTAGTCGTATTTTTCCGCCCCCATTTCCACCGTGGCGACATCGCCCAGACGCACTTCCGACCCATCCTGATTCACGCGCAGGGTGATGTTGCGGAACTGGTCCGGCGTCTGCAGCAGGGATTGTGAATTGATGGTGGCGTTCAGGGCCTGTTTATCGACGGACGGCGTTCCCCCCAGTTGCCCCACCGCAATCTGGGCGTTCTGGGCTTTGATGGCATTCGTCACGTCGGTTGCCGTCATTTGGACGCTGTTCAGCTTGTTGGGATCGAGCCAGATGCGCATTGAGTACTGTGAGCCGTAAGCGTCGATATCGCCGACGCCGTTAATACGGCTGATGGGATCCTGAATATTACTGGCGACGTAGTCGGCAATGTCCTGCTTATCCATCGAGCCATCTGTCGAGACAAACGCGATGGTCAAAATGTTGGTATCACCGGTTTTACGCACGGTCACGCCCTGATTCTGCACCGCCTGGGGCAGCTTGCGCATGGCCGACTGCAGCTGGTTTTGTACCTGCTGCACCGCTTCGTCCGGGTCGGTGCCCGCCTTAAAGCTCAGGGTCACCGTCGCCTGGCCCGTGGCGCTACTTTGCGAGGACATGTACATCAGGTTATCCAGACCCGTCATGTTCTGCTCGATAACCTGCGTCACGGTGTTTTCCAGCGTCTGTGCGGAAGCGCCGGGGTAGTTTGCGGTGACGCGCACGTTAGGCGGTGCCAGATCGGGATATTGCTCAACAGGAAGTGAAGTAATCGCCAGGACACCTGTCAGACACAACAGGATGGCAAGCACCCAGGCAAAAATGGGGCGATCGATGAAAAAATTCGCCATGAAAGTGTGACCTCGTTTTGCTGCACGTCATTATTGTTTATTGCCCGCATAACTTTAGCGGTAAGGGCCAGGTCAAACGTGGAGAAATAAAGGAGATAATGTAAATTATCATGCGCTTTTCCCTGCGCGTCCCTCTTTACCGTTATTTACCCGTTAACGGCGCGGGCGCCGGGAACGTCACGCTGACCAGCGTGCCGCCGTTTTGCGGCTGCGAAAAGTGCAGCATTCCGCCGAGTCGTTGCGCGCGTTCGCGCATAATGTTCAGCCCGTAGTGTCCCGGCGGCTCGCTGGCTTCGCCAATCCCGATACCGTTGTCACGAATGCTGACGCTGTGCGTACCGTCCGCTGCGGTCACGCAGCTTACGGTGATCTCGCTGGCCTGCGCGTGCTTAATGGCGTTCAACACGGCCTCACGCACGATCTGCAGCAGATGCACCTGCTTTTGCGCGTCCAGCGCCAGCGAGGAGAGGCGGCAGTCAAGATGCAGCTTCGCCTGCGTCTGGCTCTGCAGGACGTCAAGCGACTCCTGCAGCGCTGCGGGTAAATTCGCGTGGTTCAGCGTCAGGCGGAAGGTGGTAAGCAGTTCGCGAAGCTGCTGCCAGGCATTGTTCAGCTCGCGGGAGAAGTCGGATATGATGGTCTGCGCCGGAGTATTGTCCTCCGGCACGGCGCGTTTGAGCAGCGCCAGCTGAATGCGCAGATACGACAGCACCTGCGCCAGCGAATCGTGCAGCTCGCGGGCGATGGTGGCGCGCTCTTCCATCAGCAGCAGCTGCTGGTAATGCTTTTGCGCCTGGTTAAAGTACAGCCCGCGCCCGAGCATGGTCGCCACGCTTCTCATCAGCGGAAGGGGGACGCTGTCCGTCTCGCTTTGCCAGCGTAGCTCGCCGTAAAGGGTGTCCTGCATCAGTACCGGCAGGTTTTGCAGAGGAGTGCCCTCAGATTCCGTCCCTTCACACAGCCGCCAGTCGTCGCTGGTGCGCAGTTCCAGATAATTCATCTGCGTATAGTCATGGACAATCTGCAGGATATGCCGGAAGCAGTGGCTGTCTATCTGGCCGGTATTCAGCGCCTGAGAGCACTTGAACAGCATGTCGAGCTGCTGGTGGGCTTCATGCAAATGCCGCGTCTTTTCCGCGACCGAGGCCTCAAGCGAACGGTAAAGCGTAGCGAGCTCGGCGGACATGTGGTTGAAGGCGCGGGAAAGCTGGCCCAGCTCGTTCGGCAGGGCGGTATCCGGCGCCGGGGTCGCAAATTCCCCGCGCTCAACCCGTTCACTGGCCGCCACCAGATTGTTCAGCGGCAGCACCACCTGGCGACGGATGCGTCGCAGGGTAAACAGCGTCAGGAGCAGGATCCCGAGAGCGCCCGCCAGAGAGAGCAGGGTCACCGTCTGAATTTTATGTTCGGTGTAGTGCTGGAGGGCGAGCACAAAGGCATCAATGCGGCCAACAAAATCCTCAATGTGGGTTTGATACCACGCGCTGTCGCCGCGGGCGATGTGCGCATCCATCTCCAGCCAGGCCACGTGCAGCTGCTGGTAGCGCGCTTTGACATTGTCCGGGACGTACCAGCGGTTCAGCTTCTGCAGGGCAGGCGCGCTCAGCGTCCGTTGCCAGCTGTCGCGATGCGCGGCAAGGGAAGGGCTGTTGCGCTGCATCTCGTAGCCCAGGCGATAGCTCTGCATGCGCAGCGAACCCGCGATATTAATGGCTTCGGCGTCACGCTGGCTGCTGGCAAGCGTCAGCAGGGCGACGGTGCTGGTCAGCACGGATAAGACAATGATCGAAAAGAAAGCCCAGGCAAGGCTTCCGGAAACGGGTCGTTTAACGGTCACAGAACGGCTCTCTGAATAAAATTGATCTGCCACAGGTTCACTGTAAATAATTGGGCATCCTGGGCATTTGAACATTGCCCGATCGCGCCGTGATGCGTAAATACCATATTCATACAAAGAATAAGGTTATTGAACCAAAAACAGGTGTGGTTATGAATCGTTTTATTATGGCGAACAGCCAGCAGTGCATTGGGTGTCGCGCCTGTGAAGTGGCCTGCGTGATGGCGCACAACGATGAGCAGCATGTCCTGAGCGAGCGCCATTTTCATCCCCGTATTACGGTCCTGAAATCCGGCGACAAGCGACGCCCCGTCACCTGCCATCACTGTGAAAATGCACCCTGCGCGCAAAGCTGCCCGAACGGCGCCATCAGTAAATGCGATGACAGCGTACAGGTGAATCAACAAAAATGCATCGGCTGTAAGGCCTGCGTGGTGGCCTGCCCGTTTGGCACGATGGAGATTATCGTCACCCCGCTCGACAGCGGCAGCGTGAAGGCCTCGGCGAACAAATGCGATCTCTGTCTGACGCGGCCACGCGGCCCGGCCTGTATCGAAAATTGCCCGGCAGATGTCCTCTCACTGGTGACGCCTGCTGTCCTTGATAATCTGGCGAAGTCGCGCCGACAGCACACGGCCTGCCTGGAGGCGCAGCCCTGGCATGCGGAAGTCGTCGGAGAAACTGCTCCGCGCACCAAACTGCAGCAGATGCAGGCGACGGCGCCACGCGGCGAGCCTGACAAACTCGCGGCCGCAGAGCGCGTGGGCCATTTTAACGAAATTTACCTGCCGTTTCGGGCCGAGCAGGCCGCCCGCGAGGCGTCGCGCTGCCTGAAATGCGGCGAGCACAGCATTTGCGAATGGACCTGCCCGCTGCATAACCACATCCCGCAGTGGATTGAGCGCCTCAACGCGGGGGACATCACCGGCGCGGTCGAGCTTTCTCATCAGACCAACTGTTTACCTGAAATTACCGGCCGCGTCTGCCCGCAGGACCGATTATGCGAAGGTGCCTGCACAATACGTGAAGAGGCGGGATCCGTGACCATCGGCAACATCGAGCGCTATATCTCCGATCGGGCGCTGGCGATGGGCTGGCGGCCGGATATGTCCGCCGTCACGCCGTCGGGTAAACGCGTCGCGATCGTCGGTGCGGGGCCCGCCGGGCTGGCATGCGCTGACGTGCTGGCGCGCAGCGGCGTGAGCGTGACGGTCTATGACCGGCATCCGGAAATTGGCGGATTGCTGACCTTTGGCATCCCGGCATTCAAGCTGGACAAATCGCTGCTCGCGCGGCGCAGAGAGATATTTACCGCGATGGGGATCCGCTTCGAGCTGAACTGCGAGGTGGGCCAGGACGTGTCGATGTCGCAGTTAAAGCACGATTACGACGCCCTGTTTATTGGCGTGGGAACCTACCGCTCGATGAAGGCGGGTATCCCGCATGAAGACGCGCCGGGGGTCTATGACGCGCTGCCTTTTCTGGTAGGCAACACGCGGCATGTTATGGGGCTGGAGGCAACGGCCAGCGAGCCGTTTATCGACACCCAGGGTTCAAACGTGGTGGTGCTTGGCGGGGGCGATACCGCGATGGACTGCGTCCGCACCGCGTTACGCCACGGTGCGGCGAAGGTGACCTGCGCCTATCGTCGGGATGAGGCCAACATGCCGGGCTCGAAGAAAGAGGTGAAGAACGCCAGAGAAGAGGGCGCGGCGTTTGAATTTAACGTCCAGCCGGTTGAGCTGACGCTGGATCCTGACGGAAAGGTCAACGGTATTCGGATGCTGCGTACCGAGCTTGGAGAGCCGGACGCGCAGGGACGGCGTCGGCCCGTTCCCGTGGCGGGCAGCGAGTTCGTGATGGCCGCGGATGCGGTCATCATGGCGTTTGGTTTTAACCCGCACGCGATGCCGTGGCTGCAGGCGCAGGGTGTCGAAACGGATGACTGGGGGCGGATCGTTGCCTCCGTCGAGAGCCGTTACCGTTACCAGACGACTAACCCACAGATCTTCGCCGGGGGCGATGCGGTACGCGGCGCCGATCTGGTGGTGACCGCTATGGCGGAAGGGCGTCATGCGGCGCAAGGGATACTCGACTGGCTTGGGGTTAACGCGCCAAAACATCATTAAACCGGCGGGCGACAAAGCGGGATTCACGGCGTAGTATAGGACGACTCATTGTGTTGTGGAACCCGTATGACCCTGAAAATTGACGTTATCAAAGACAAAATTCTCTCTGAAAACTACTTTGTCCTGCGTAACATCACCTATGACCTTACGCGTAACAACGGTGAAGTGATCCGCCACAAACGCGAGGTCTACGACCGCGGCAACGGAGCAACCATTCTGCTCTATAACCGAGAAAAGCAGAGCGTGGTGCTGATCCGTCAGTTCAGGGTGGCGACATGGGTCAACGGCAATCCCGACGGACGTCTGATTGAAACCTGCGCGGGCCTGCTCGATGATGATGAGCCGGAAGTTTGCATCCGCAAAGAGGCCGTCGAGGAAACCGGCTTCGAAGTGGGCGAGGTCAGAAAGGTCTTTGAGCTGTTTATGTCACCGGGCGGCGTGACGGAGCTCGTCCATTTCTTTATTGCGGAGTACAGCGACGCGCAGCGCACCCACCGGGGCGGTGGCGTTGAGGATGAAGATATCGAAGTGCTGGAACTTCCTTTTTCCCGGGCGCTGGAGATGATGCGTTCAGGGGAAATCAGGGATGGTAAGGCAGTGATATTACTGCAGTATTTACAGACAACCGGGTTAATGAATTTGAAGTCCGACGGGTATATCTGATAAATCCGATTGAGCAACCCCGGCTGGAACACGAAGATACTGCCCAGTTACGCGTTTTCGTTCCGGGATTGTGCCATTCATGCGCTACAGCGTCTTTTTGTTTTACCTGTTTTGTGTGCTCCTCGCGCCGCAGGTGCGGGCTGCATCTGCCCAGCAAGCCTTCTCTGACTGGCAGGTGACCTGCAATAACCAGAACTTTTGCCTTGCGCGCAACACGGGTGAACACCGTGGTCTGGTTATGACGCTCACCCGAAGCGCCGGGGCGAAAACGGATGCCACGCTGCGTATCGATCTTGGCGGTCTTGATACGCCCTCGGTCAAAGAGCCAGAGATTGCCCCCCGGCTGCTGCTGGATAACGTTCCCCTGAAGCTGGACAAACAGCGCTGGCAGCTCACGCCCTGGCATCTGAAAACGGACGATGCGGGCACCATCACCGCCTTTCTGAAAAACATCCAGGAAGGGAAGGCCCTGACCCTTCGCGGCGGTAAGCAGGTTATTTCACTGAGCGGTCTGAAAGCCGCGCTGCTGTTCATTGATGCGCAGCAAAAGCGCGTCGGCAGCGAAACCGCGTGGATCAAGAAAGGTGACGATCCGCCGTTAAGCGTTCCGCCTGCACCCGCCTTAAAAAAGGTGGCGGTCGTCAACCCGACTCCGACGCCACTCTCCCACGCCGAACTGAACGACCTGCTGGACTATGGTACCGGACGGATGAACAGCAGCCAGTGCTCGCTGGATCCTAACCGCCGGGAAGTGCGCGTCACCGCGTTAACCGATGACAAAGCGCTGCTGATCGTCAGCTGCGAGGCGGGGGCCTATAACACGGTCGATCTGGCGTGGCTGGTATCACGCAAAAAACCGTTCACCGCCCGCAGCGTCAGGCTGCGTCTGCCGTTTACGCCGTCAAGCGACGGCAGTGAAATGGAGTTGATGAACGCCAGCTTCGATGAGAAGACGCGCGAGCTGACAACGCTCGCGCTGGGACGCGGTATGGGTGATTGCGGGATCCAGACGCGCTGGCGTTTTGACGGCCAGCGCTTCCGCCTGGTGCGCTACGCCGAGGAGCCCAGCTGCGACAGCTGGAACGGGCCAGATGCCTGGCCCACGCTGTGGATCACACGCTAGTTTTGCCGGGTGGCGGCTTCGCCTTACCCGGCCTACGAATCTTGCGGTCTGTGACAATGTGCCGGGTGGCGGCTTGGCCTTACCCGGCCTACCAATCCTGCTGTCTGTGACAATATGCCGAGTGGCGGCTTGGCCTTACCCGGCCTACGAATCCTGCGGTCTGTGACAATGTGCCGGGTGGCGGCTTTGCCTTACCCGGCCTACCAATCCTGCATTATGTGACAATGTGCCGGGTGGCGGCTTCGCCTTACCCGGCCTACGAATCCTGCGGCCTGCAAAAGCTCGAACCGTAGGCCGGGTAAGCGATAGCGCCACCCGGCAAAGCAGACAGCTCCCCGTTACTGTTTACGGAAAAAGTCGTTGTACAGCATGTAAAGGTGCGCCGCGCTCCACGAGAAATTAGGCGCGCCTTGCTGCGCCCCGGTTAGCGGATTGTAGTTTTCCTGAATCGGGCCGTCGGACGTTAACCCCTTTGCGTGCTTAAAGAAGCTTTCTGCCAGCGTTTGTGCCTGTTCCCGGTAGCCGTAGCGTTCCATCCCTTTCAGGCCAAACCAGAACTGGTCGACCCAGACCCGGCCGCGCCAGTAGATATCCGGACCAAATGCCGGGTTGGTTAGCGCGGCAGTCCCGAGCGGCACATACGTGTTGAACTCTTTCGGATCCAGCATCACTTTCACCACGGCATCAGCATGCTCCTGCGTGGCCGCACCGTTAAACAGCGGCGACCAGCCTTCCGGTCCTTTACCTCGCTCGACGATAGGCTTGCCCGCACAGCCGTTCGCCAGCGGTTTATCCTCGATACGGATGTCATAGTAAAAGCCGCTCTTCGCATCGAACATGCAGGTATTGATGTAGCTCGCGAGCCTATCCGCCAGCTGGCGGTAGCGGCTGGCCTCCTGCTCTTTACCCAGCAGGCTCGCCATCTGTGCCAGATAGTGATTGTCGCTGTACATATAGCTCGCCTGGTCGACGGACTCCTGCAGCAGCGAGTAGCCCAGCAGCTTGCCCTCTTTGTCGCGGTTTTCGGCAAACTTCACCGTCCAGTCGCTGCGTTTACCGCCGTTTGCGATGTATTTATCCAGCTGGAATTGATCGATAAAACCGAAGACGGCGGCGTCATCGCGCCCTGATTCCCACGAGGCCGCAACCTGCGCCGGGATCTCCAGACTGTCGTAATGGCCCTTGTCGATGACTCTGGCATAGTTCTTCAGTCCGGAGAGGGATTCTTCTTTATCGCCTCTTTTCACCGTGAATAGCATGTCGCCGCTGGCGGTATTATGGGCCTTGTCGCGCGTCGCGCCGTACTCCGGCACGCCGTTGCCGTTGTGGTCGCGGTTGCGCAGCCACCAGTCGTGATAGGCCACCAGCTTAGGATACATTTCCGCCAGCCAGGCCTTATCCTGCGTGGTGTTGTACACCTCCATCACCGACCACGCCGCCAGGCTCGGTTTGGTATTACGCTCGTTCCAGTTGCCGCCGTCGCCGCCGCGTTCCGGGCTCAGGTTCCAGGCGATGAGGTCCGGCACAAAGCCGGCATCCTGCGGGCGTACCGGATCGTCGGGTTTGATTTGCCAGGAAAAGACTGCACGAATGTTCTCTTTGGCGATTTCCGGGTTGAAATGCGACATGGCAAACGCCTGTTTCCAGGTATCCCACGGCCAGGTCTGGTTGCCGGAGAACCAGCGTCCGGTGACGGATGGCGTCACCGTGTTATAGCGCACCGCGCCGCCCGGTGAGCGCCAGTTGCCGTTCAGCGTTTCGATGGCCTTCACCGCCACGCGGGTTTGCTCTGGGGTCGCATCAGGGTTGGTTAACCCTTTCTGCAAATAGCCTTCCCAGCGCTGCTGCGAGGCCGTCATATAAGCGGCCGGGCGTGCCAGAATATCGCGGATCTGCACCTGCTCGCGCTTTACCTCATCGGCATTCAGCAGATGGGAGTAGGTGGTATACAGCGTGGTGCTGCCGGTAATGTGCGCGCGGCTGGTAAAGCTAAGCCCGTCGACGGTGGTGTCAACGGGGAGGGATTTATGCACCTGATATTCGGAGCTGCCGGAGGTCAGCAGATCCCAGGTGGAGCGCACTTTGCCAAAGGTCACTTTCAGGCCGTCACGCGCGGGGAGCAGCCTGCGCTGGTAATCGGGATACGCGCCGTCGATGGTCTTATCCGACAGCGGTTTGCCCTCTTTAGCCTCCAGCTTTTCCAGCAGTTCGCCGTCCCACACCAGGTCGAGCGGTGACTTGCTGATGATGCGGGTTTCCAGCAGCGAGGTCCGCGCGGTGGCAAAGCGCAGCGTCATCGCGATCTGCACATCTTTCGCATTCAGCTTCTGCACCAGCGCGCCGGGCAGGCTGTAAGCCTCAAGGGTAAAATCGACTTTTTTGCCGTTCTGATACACGCTCAGGCGATCGAAATTGGTCGCCATAAAGTTAATGTACTCTTCGGTGAGCAGCGCTACGCCGGGAAATCCTCCCTGGGTCTGCGGCCCGTCCGGCAGCAAATGCCCATGCCAGGCACCCAAATCGAAAAAGGGACTGAAACGCTGGTGGTCGTCAGCGTCGAAATCGTGCATGTATTCCGGTGCACCGGCGCGGTTGATGACGTTTTTAAAATCAGCTGGGGTGGTGGCGTGAGCCGAAAAGCTGAGCGCCAGCGCGCAGGCCAGCGGTGTAAGGCTGAGTTTCATGATGGAAGATCCTTTTACCAGTAGAAATATTGCATCAGGAAGACCTGGTCGCTCGGGTCGCCGGAGGCATTTTTCATGTAGAAGCGGCTGTCGGCCGCGGTAGCAAAGCGGCCACCGCCGTACTCGTACCAGATACCGAACTGCATAAACGAGGTCGTTTCATCGGCGGCATTGTCCGGGCGATGCTTTGCGTAGCTGTAAGCGGTGGAGAGATAGACGCCTTTTAACGCTTCAATCATGGCGCTGACCATATACCCGGTCTCTGTGCCGGAGGTGTCCCTGCCGCTGGCGCGTCCGGTGTGATGCCAGGCTCGCGCCGCCAGGTTGGGCGACAGAATGCCGGTCAGGAAGAGTTGGCCTGTCCCGTCGGTGACCTCCAGGCCGTTCATCCAGGTGACGTCTTTGACGATGTCATACTGGATATAGCCGTTGGCCATCGCCGGATAGGTATACTTATCGTCATAGCGATCGTATTTGCCAAAATGCAGCCAGGCTTTGCTCTCGTCATGGTGCCCCGCAGGCGTGGCGGTGACGCTGTAGCGCAGGTTACCGGAGCGGTTCTGTACCTTGAGCGCGTACATAATGTCGCGGGTGTTGGGGATCACATATCCCAGGTCGGGCGTGAAATCCCCCCACCACTGCAGGTCATCGAGGGAGGAGTCCTGACGCAGGCTGAGCATGATCTCGGTGCTGTCGTCAGTTTTGTAGCCGCCGTAAAAGCGGTTAAGCCCACCTTCGAATCCGCCCCAGCTGTGGTCTGGCACCCAGGCGTTTCCCTGATGGTCAGCCTGTACGGTCCAGCCCTCGCCGTAAATCAGGCCGAACCAGTGCCCGTGCTTCATTTCCAGACCGCCCTCAATATAGGTGCCGTCACTGTATTTATGCTTATTCTGGCCTTCTAAATCCATATATCCGCCGACCCCCAGCTCGCCATAAAAACGAAATGATGGAGAGGTGATTTCCGGGGTTCGGGTATCGTCGTGCTCTGCTGGCCGTGCCTCTTCTGCGGCAAATGACGGGCAGCAGAAGGAGAGGGCAGCGAGTGCCCCAATCGTTTTCTCTTTAATTTTCATGCACTCATCCCAATGAGAAAATATCCATGCCTTAAGTGTTAATTAATATTTGAGGCAGGTGACGCTTCTATTTGTTGTTGTTCTTTTGATAATCCCCTGACGTATTTGCTGTATTTCCACCAGGCAAATCCGAGGAATAACACAATGCCACCGACGTTATAGAAAATAATCGTCAGAATATTGGCACCGGTGGGGAAGGTTGAGGCCACAAAGCCGATGGCAAAAATCACAATCAGCATCGACACCACCACCATCCCCGTGGTGCGTGAGCCCATTTTGAAATCACGCGGGAGATGATCGAGCTTACGACGCAGATTCAGGTAAGCCAGCATGATGAACAGCGGCGGTAACATTGACGCGGCCGCGGTCATGTTGATGACGGTATTCATCAGCTCCTGCGCGGTGTTCGATCCCATGGTTGGGATAATCATTAACGGAATGACGATCAAATACTGGATCCACGCCGCGCGCGCCGGTACGCCGTTTTCGTTCAGCGCCACGGTTTTTGCTCCAAAGATGCCGCTCGGGATTTCAGAGAAGAAGATTTTGACCGGGGTCGCCGTCCACATCAGCAGGGAACCGAACATCGCGGTAAAGGAGACCAGGCCGACAAAGCGGTTCATCAGCACTTCCGGCAGGCCAAACCATACCGCCAGGCCGTGGAACACCTGTACAGAACCACCGGTGAACTTCAGCTCTTTGCTGCTGATAAAGACGTTAATCAGCACCGAGGAGATGGAGTAGAGCACGCCGATGAAAATCCCCGCCAGAATGATCACCCTGACGAAGGATTTTGACCCGCCCTTCACGTCGTTAACGTATACCGCAACGGACTCTGCGCCCCCGGCGGCCATAAATATCCAGGTGGTGATGCCAAGAAACGCCCAGTTAAAGTTCGGGATCATCGCGTCAACGGTAATCGGGTCGGCTGGCTGCACGCCGCCCATCAGCGCCGCACCGGCCAGCAGAATATAGGAGAGGGTCAGCAGCAGCATCAGCGTTGAGGTGACAGACGTGATCGGCCCCAGCATTTTCGCCCCGTTGGTGGACACCCAGGTTGAGAAAGCGAACAGCACCATGCTCAGGACCGTGGTGGCAAACGGCGTAAGAATGTACTCATAGCCCAAAAAGGCGTAAGAGGCGTAGGCGATGACGCGGGGTAATAACGAGGTAAAGAAGAACAGGTTTACGAACCAGTAGGTGTAGGCGGTAATAAACGCCCAGCGCCCGCCCAGCGAGCTTTTCACCCAGGCGTACACCCCGGCTTCGGAGTTTTTATTCAGGGAGACAAACTCCGCGATGATTAAGCAGAAAGGAATGAAGTAGAACAGGGTGGCTAAAAAGAACATCGGCGCCGAGGCGAGGCCCAGCTCGATATTGTTGTTGATAACGTTATTAAAACTAAATACGGCGGCAAACGTCAGCGACAGCAGGCCGAATTTGCCGATGGTATTACGCTTGGTAGTTTCAGACATAATATATCTCCGGGTACGAGGAGGATAGATACCCGTCATACTTCAAGTTGCAGATGCGTTGGCTGCACTCGCTCACCCCAGTCACATAGTTATCTATGCTCCCGGGGATTCGCTCTCTTGCCGCCTTCCTGCAACTCGAATTATTTAGGGTATAGCGGTGCTTCATTGGCACCGCTGGATTTTTATTTGTTATGGAAATAGCCGTCTTCGATGGTCACATAGAGGACGACTTTTTTAGCAGGCGTTTCGCTGATAAAGCGATAGGCCTCATGATTCTCACAAATGACGATTTGCCCCTCATGGATGAGTTCGGTATGGCCTACGCCTTTCAGGTATTCGCGGTCGGTTTCATCCCGGTAGCACTCCACAAGCTGAAGGGCGTCTTTTGCGGCGTACTCAATTTTCTGCGCGCCCTGCAGGTAGTAATGCACCTCGAAATAGCGGCGATGGCCGACGAACAGCGCGTCGGTGCTGGCATCATGGGTCACGCGATAGGCCAGAGAGTCGCCAATCGAATGGGCAACGCCGGGCTGGATGTGGTCGATATTGTTAATGGCCTCCGTGCAGCGTTGCCATTTACGGCCCGTGCGATAACGCTGCTGGAACTGTTCCAGGCTGTCGAGAACGATCATTTTTCTGCCTCGCTGTGCGAATTCATGGAGAAGAAACCGGTGCCGAACCGATGGTGTAACAGTGCCTGCGCGGCGGTTTGTCCGCCTTCCAGCGGGAGCAGGGTGAAGCCGTAGCGGAAAGGCCTGAACCAGACGCGCCAGGTGTCCAGCACTTCGCTTCCCCAGGAGTTGGAGCCTAAGCCCAGTACCTGATGATCAAGATTGAGGGTGATGTCATCGCTGCGGCGCAGTTCGTTGCAGTGCTGCGCGGCGTGGATGTTCTCTGCCGTGTAGTGCCAGGCGCTGAAATGGATGGGCTGTTCAGGCACCACCAGAAGACCGCTGCCGTGACGGTTGGCGAGCGTTGCCCAGCGCACCTGCTGGCGGTTGCCGTTGTTCTGAGGGAACGGGTAGTTTTCGAACATCTCGTCCACCGCGGTGTGCCACAGGTCTATGGTGCTGGCCTGCTGGCTGTCCGGGTAGTTCTCTCCGGGGCCGCGTCCGTAGTAGCTCACCTGGTCGAATTCGCCGTTGATGCCGAGTGTAAAGCCGATGCACGGGATAATGTGCGGGTAATCACCGTAGCGTTCGCCGCTCAGCTCAACGTTAATTTGCCCGTCTGCGGCGATGCGCCAGCGGTAGGTGCAGCGCATACCAAAATCAAACACCGGTGGAGCAATCAGCGTGCGGGTTGTAATGACGACCGCATCGTCCTGCTGCTCGATCTCAAAACCGCGCAGATGCTCCTGCATAATCTGCAGGTGGTTGGGTTGCCATAGTCCCTCATACTCCTGCTTGTGGTTATCAATCATCGGCTTGAAGAAATTAATCTTCGGTTCGCGGGTAATCTTATCCTCACCGTTAACCTGCCAGGCGCTGAGTTTTCCCGTCATTTTTGAGAAGCTTGCGCGGAAGTTGTGTCCCGTCACGGTACAGTTCAGGCGGTCCTCTTCCAGCAGCAGCGGCGTGGCGTTGGCATTAATAAACGGCGTAGCGTGAGCCGTGCGCGCTTTAAGCGGGAACTGATACACCGCAATCTCGTGCCCCGCTTCGCTATAGCGGGTGCGGCTGTTTTTGCTGATGCGCACGGTCAGGAATGCTTCGCGCTCATCGAGTTCGGGCAGGTTCAGGCTCACGCTGCGGGTGCTGTTGGGGGCCAGCCCGGTCATTGTCAGCGGCTGGCTGTACAGGGTTTCACCTTCGGCACGCACCTCAACGAGCAGGGTGTAATCGTCCAGGCTGGTGAACCAGAAGCGATTTTCAACGTGCAGCTCGCCGTTCTGCCAGCGCAGCTTGACCGGGGCAATCACCTGCTTATATTCGCGCAGGCCCGGACCCGGCGTTTGGTCGGAGTAGATCAGCCCGTCGAGGCAGAAGTTGTAGTTGTTCGGGTAATCACCAAAGTCGCCGCCGTAGGCGTAATACGTATTGCCGCTGGCATCTGCCGCCTGAATACCGTGGTCGCACCATTCCCAGACGTAGTGGCCCTGAATGCAGTCGTGGCGATCGAAGACGTTTTGATACTCGCTCAGACCGCCGGGGCCGTTGCCCATCGCGTGGGCGTATTCGCAGATAATCCGCGGTTTGGCGTGGGGATACTCGCCGAACAGGTTCATCAGCGGCACGCGGGTGTACATGGTAGAGATGATATCCACCACCTCGGCGTCGCGATCTTCTTCGTAATGCAGCAGGCGCGTGTCGTCCAGCGCCTTTGCCGCCCGCGCCATGGCGCGGATATTGCAGCCGTAGCCGGACTCGTTTCCAAGCGACCAGATGATGATTGAAGGATGGTTTTTCTGCGCGTGAATATAGCGTTCGATGCGCTCAACGTAGACATGTTCCCACACCGGATCGTCCGTGATGCGGCTCAGGTCGCCGACGTTGGCAAAGCCGTGTGATTCCACATCCGTCTCCGCCATCACGAACAGGCCGTAGATGTCGCACAGCTCGTAGAAGCGTGGATCGTTGGGGTAGTGGGCGGTGCGCACCGAATTGATGTTGTGCTGCTTCATCAGGATCAGGTCGCGCTCGACCCGATCCATGCCCACGGCGCGGCCTTTCTGGTGATCGTTGTCGTGACGGTTTACGCCGTGCAGCTTCAGGTAGCGATTGTTGATGTAGAACAGACCGTCGCGCACCTTGATGTCGCGAAAACCAATACGCTGCGGGATAACCTCCAGCGTCTGCCCGTTCGCATCTTTTAGCGTTACTACCAGATGATAGAGATAGGGGGATTCCGCAGACCACTGCTGAGGCTGTTTGACCTCAATGCTAAAGGCGGTTTCCGCGCTGCGGGTTACGGTCAGGCTGTCGGTTGTGCCCTGGTGGATCGCTGCTTCGCCATCATACAGGGCATACTCCAGCGACACGGCTGATGCGTGCGGGGCCAGGTTTTCCAGCTCAAGCTGACAGAAGAGGGTGGCGTTTTTGTAAGCTTCGTCAAAGGTGGTTTTGATCGTGACGTCGCGCACGTGAGTGGGATTTTTGCCGATCAGATAGACGTCGCGGAAAATACCGGCCGTCCACCACATGTCCTGATCCTCAATGTAGGTAGAATCCGCCCACTGCATTACCCGCACGCAGAGCAGGTTTTGCCCGCCATGCACCGCGTGGCTGATATCAAACTCGGCGGTCAGTCGGCTGCCTTTGCTAAAGCCAATGTAGTGACCATTCACATAGACTTCGAAATAGGTTTCGACGCCGTCAAACTTGATGAGGGTCTGCTTACCCCAGCCGTCCGATAGCGTGAAGTAGCGCTGATACGCCCCGGTTGGGTTATCCGCAGGCACCCAGGGGACGTCGACCGGGAAGGGAAAGCCTTCGTCGGTGTACTGCAGCTGACCGTGGCCTTCCATCTGCCACATGGCGGGTACGGTTATGTCGCTCCAGTCGGCCATGTACTCAGAGGTGAAGTTTTCCGGCACCAGCAGCGGATGGGTGAAAAAACGAAAATTCCACTGGCCGCTGAGTGATAAAAAGCGGCTGCTGGCCTCGCGAGCAAAGGAGCGAGCCTGCGCGACGGTGTCATATGAGAAGAAGTACGCACGCGGCGGGAGCCGGTTCTCATGCGTGAGTTGAATATTTTCCCAGCGATTCATGCGATCTCCCTGTAGGGGTAAAACATCATTGCTGAGGATTTTAGTAAATATTTTACTAAATAAAATCAGTAAAATTGATTTGCTTTAACTCGATCACGAAATAAAAAAAAGCCGGGCATGCCCGGCAGCGTGTCAAACGAGGGGATTAGCGGGTGGTGCCGCGCAGTTTCAGCACGCTCGGCACGAAGACCTGCAGCGGCAGCGCCCGGCCATCGCGGGATTTTTCCAGCAGCAGGTTAACCCCCTGGCTGCCCATCATTTCAGAGTGGATGCGTACGGTAGAGAGCGGCGGGAAGGTGAAGCGGGCGGTCGGGATATCGTTCACGCTAATGAGCGAAATGTCCTCCGGGATCGCCAGCCCTTTTTCATGGATAGCGCGCAAGACGCCGATGGCTATCGAATCAGAGGCCACAAACAGGGCGGTTGGCCAGCTTGTCTGAGCCAGCATGGTTTTTGCCAGTTCGTATCCGGACGAGCTGGAAAAACCGCCGCGCCAGATATCCTGTTCAGATACCACTCCTTTCAAACGGCCATACTCGACAAAAGCGGCTTCGCGGATATCGGCTTTGCCGGGTTCATCTTCCCCGCCGATAAAGCCAATGCGCTTAACGCCCTGATCGATAAAGAAATCAACGATCTGCTTGCTGATGCGCGAGAGGTCAATGTCGACGGAGTCGAAGGCGCTGCCGGGCTCGTGAAAATCGATAAAGCAGACGTTGTCCGTCAGGGCCATTGCGCTACGGCGAGTGGCTGATGAAGGTTTGCCCACAATCAGTACGCCGGTCAGTTTTTTACTCTCCGGCAGGGTGGCACTGGCGTAACAGTTGCTTAGCTCCACGCCCAGTTTTTCACACTGCGTCTCGATGCCGTGGCGGATGGCAAGGTAGTAAGGGTCGTTAATCTCCAGCTCTTGCTGGTAGCTGTAGAGTGCCAGAATGTGTTGCTGACCCACCGAGGCAGACTGCATTTTGCGAGACGTTGTGCTCTTATATTCCAGCTTTTCCGCAATCTCCAGAATGCGGTGTTTGGTCTCTTCTTTTACGTTCAACGTTGGGTCATCGTTTAAAACCCGGGATACCGTCGCCAGCGAAACGCCAGCCTCCGTCGCGATGTCTTTGAGCGTAGCCATGTTTGTCCTTATTCCCCACGTGATAACCCATTGTAAAGGATGGGCCAGGACATGCATCAGTTTTTACTAAATATCCTGCCCATTGCTTCCGGCAAATTGCGTGCTAGTATTTAGTAAAATTTTACTAAGGAGAGAGCATGGACACGATAGCTTACGATGACTTTGCAAAGCTGGAGATCCGCGTGGGGACGATCGTGGACGTTAAGCGCCACGCTAACGCAGATAAACTCTATATCGCGCAGATTGATGTGGGCGGAAAAACGCTGCAAACCGTCACCAGCCTGGTGCCCTATTACCGGGAAGAAGAGCTTATGGGAAAAACGGTGGTGGTGCTGTGTAATCTGGCGAAAGCGAAGATGCGCGGCGAAACGTCTGAATGCATGTTGCTCTGCGCGGAAACCGATGACGCCAGCGAAAGCGTGTTGTTAACGCCGGAGCGGGCGATGGCGGCGGGTGTGCGGGTGGTATAAAAAGGGTGGCAAAGCCACCCGATTTTTGTAGGCCGGGTAAGCGACAGCGCCACCCGGCAAAAGCACTACAGCACGCTCAGCGCCTTCTCCACCACGTTCTCAACGGTAAAGCCGAAGTACGGGAACAGCTTATCGGCAGGGGCGGACTCACCGTAGCCCCGCATCCCGACAATCGCCCCTTTGAGCCCGACATACTTGTACCAGTAGTCGGCAATACCGGCTTCCACCGCCACGCGAGCCGCGACGCTGGACGGCAGGACCGATTCCCGGTACGCCTCGTCCTGAGCGTCAAAAATATCCGTAGAAGGCAGGGAAACTACGCGCACCGCGTGTCCTTCGGCGGTCAGTTTCTCCGCCGCTTTCACCGTGATTTCCACCTCGGAACCGGTGGCAATCAGGATCACGTCCGGCTTGCCGCCGCTGTCCTTCAGAATGTAGCCGCCGCGGGCGATGTTTTTCACCTGCTCCGGAGTACGCTCGATCTGCGCCAGGTTCTGGCGTGACAGAATCAGTGCCGTTGGGCCATTGTGGCGTTCCACCGCCAGCTTCCAGCCCACCGCCGCTTCGACCTGATCGCACGGACGCCAGGTGCTGAAGTTGGGCGTCAGGCGCAGGCTCGCCAGCTGTTCAACCGCTTGGTGCGTGGGCCCGTCTTCCCCCAGCCCGATGGAGTCATGGGTGTAGACCATGATTTGCCGCGCCTTCATCAGCGCCGCCATGCGCGCCGCGTTACGGGCGTACTCGACAAACATCAGGAAGGTTGCGGTGTACGGCACAAACCCGCCGTGATGGGCGATGCCGTTGGCAATGGCGGTCATCCCGAACTCGCGCACGCCGTAGTGGATGTAGTTCCCGGCGATGTCCTCTTTGAGCGATTTTGAGCCGGACCAGATCGTCAGGTTGCTTGGCGCCAGGTCCGCCGAGCCGCCGAGCAGTTCGGGCAGAATAGGGCCGATTGCGTTCAGCGTATTTTGCGACGCCTTACGGGTGGCGATTTTCGCCGGGTTGGACTGCAGGTTTTCAATCAGCGCCTGGGTTTTATCGTCCCAGTCTTCCGGCAGACCGCCGCTCATGCGGCGGGAAAACTCGGCCGCCAGCTCAGGATGCGCTTTTTTGTAGGCGGCAAATTTATCGTTCCAGGCGTGCTGGGCTTTCTCACCGTCTTCACGGGCATCCCAGGCTCTGTAGATCTCTTTCGGGATCTCAAACGGCGGGTATTTCCAGCCCAGCTTCTGCCGGGTCAGCGCCACTTCCTCGTCACCCAGCGCCGCGCCGTGCGCCTCTTCTTTGCCCGCCTTGTTCGGCGAGCCGAAGCCGATCACCGTGCGGCAGATAATCAGGGACGGTTTGTCCTTCACGCTCTGCGCTTCCTGAATTGCTTTTTTCACCGCCTCAGGGTCATGGCCGTCGATCTCGTGCACCACGTGCCAGTGGTAGGCTTCGAAGCGTTTTGCCGTGTCGTCGGTAAACCAGCCTTCGGTCTCCCCGTCGATGGAGATGCCGTTGTGATCGTAGAAGCCAATCAGCTTGCCGAGCCCCAGCGTGCCCGCCAGGGAGCAGACCTCGTGGGAGATCCCCTCCATCAGGCAGCCGTCGCCCATAAACACGTAGGTGTAATGGTCGACAATCTCATGGTCCGGCTGGTTAAACTGCGCCGCCAGCGTGCGTTCGGCAATGGCCAGCCCAACCGCATTGGCCAGCCCCTGACCGAGCGGCCCGGTGGTGGTTTCCACCCCGGGCGTATAGCCAATCTCCGGGTGACCCGGCGTTTTGGAGTGCAGCTGGCGGAAGTTTTTCAGCTCCTCGAGCGGCAGATCGTAGCCGGAAAGGTGCAGCAGGCTGTAGAGCAGCATTGAGGCGTGACCGTTGGAGAGAATAAAGCGGTCGCGATCGTACCAGGTGGGGTCATTCGGGTTGTGCTTCAGAAAATCGTTCCACAGCACTTCGGCAATATCAGCCATGCCCATCGGCGCGCCGGGGTGGCCGGAATTGGCTTTCTGCACGGCATCCATGCTGAGGGCGCGAATGGCATTGGCTAGCTCTTTACGGGACATAGTTCACTCCGTGGCAAGGTTAAAGTTTGGCGGCGAGAAGATCTTCAAGTTTGCGCTGGTCGACGGCGAACAGGCGGATACCTTCCGCCAGTTTTTCGACAGCCATCGCGTCCTGGTTGTGCTCCCAGCGGAACTCCGCTTCGGTCATGGTTTTCGGTTTTGGCAGAACTGTGGAGGTCGGCACCAGCTTGCGGATCACCGTTTCTTCTTTGTCCTGTAGCTCCTGGAGCAGGTTAGGGGAGATGGTCAGGCGGTCGCAGCCTGCCAGGGCGAGGATCTGCTCGGTACGGCGGAAGCTGGCCCCCATCACGATGGTTTCGTAGCGGTGCTGTTTGTAATAGTCGTAGATATTACGGACCGATTTTACGCCCGGATCCTCATCCACCACGTACGGATCCATCGGCTGTTTCGCCTGATACCAGTCGTAGATGCGCCCGACAAACGGCGAGACGAGGAACACGCCCGCTTCAGCGCAGGCGCGCGCCTGGGCAAACGAGAACAGCAGCGTCAGGTTGCAGTGGATGCCCTCTTTTTCCAGTACCTCTGCCGCGCGGATGCCTTCCCAGGTGGAGGCGAGCTTGATCAGAATGCGTGATTTATCGATTCCCTGTTCCTGATAGAGCTCAACCAGACGACGCGCCTTATTAATGCTCTTTTCTTTATCGAACGAGAGACGGGCGTCGACTTCGGTTGAGACGCGTCCCGGGATGCTTTTAAGAATTTCCGCACCAAAATTAACCGCCAGCTTGTCGCTGGCTTCGGCGACCTGCTGCTCCTGCGTTTTCCCGCGCTGTTTACCGTAGGCAATGGCGTCATCAATCAGATGGCTAAAATGGGCAAGCCCGGCCGCTTTCAGCAGCAGCGAAGGGTTGGTGGTCGCATCCTCCGGCTGATAGTGGCGAATCGACTCGATATCGCCGCTGTCTGCAACCACGGTGGTGAATTTTTTGATGCCGTCTAGCTGGTTCATAAATGATTACTCCTTGGAAATAAAAGAGTTAGATGAGTGCGTTAGTTCACACTTCTGGAAAAATCATGATGGACTTAACAAAAAAGCATAGCAGACGGGGGAGGCATTGCTTTTGAGACGGGTAACATGGCTGTTATAAATTGATAACAATTTTTAATGTGTGATGGTGAGAGTTTGGCAGCCTTCAAAGTTTATGCGCTGTCCTGCGGCGATACTATCTGACCGATACGTAAAAGGAATAACAAGATGGACGATCAGTTAAAACAGAGTGCCCTCGATTTTCACGAGTTTCCTGTCCCGGGGAAAATCCAGGTCTCCCCAACCAAGCCGCTGGCAACCCAGCGCGATCTGGCGCTGGCCTATTCGCCGGGCGTCGCTGCCCCGTGTCTGGAAATCGAAAAAGACCCGCTGGCGGCCTACAAATACACCGCGCGTGGCAATCTTGTCGCCGTGATCTCTAACGGCACGGCGGTGCTGGGGCTGGGCAACATCGGTGCGCTGGCCGGCAAGCCGGTGATGGAAGGGAAGGGGGTACTGTTCAAGAAATTCGCCGGTATCGATGTGTTCGATATCGAGGTGGACGAACTCGATCCTGACAAATTCATCAACGTGGTGGCCGCGCTGGAGCCGACCTTCGGCGGGATTAACCTGGAAGACATCAAAGCGCCGGAATGTTTCTATATCGAGCAGAAGCTGCGCGAGCGTATGAACATTCCCGTGTTCCACGATGACCAGCACGGCACCGCGATTATCAGCACCGCCGCGATTCTGAACGGCCTGCGCGTGGTTGAGAAAAATCTCTCCGACGTGCGCATGGTGGTGTCTGGCGCAGGCGCGGCGGCCATCGCCTGTATGAACCTGCTGGTAGCGCTGGGTATGCAGAAACACAACATTGTGGTCTGCGACTCCAAGGGCGTTATCTATAAAGACCGCGAGCCGAACATGGCGGAAACCAAAGCGGCGTATGCGGTGGACGACGACGGTAAACGCACCCTGGACGACGTGATCGACGGCGCGGATATCTTCCTCGGCTGCTCTGGTCCGAAAGTGTTGACCCAGGAGATGGTGAAGAAGATGGCGCGTGCGCCAATGATCCTGGCCCTGGCGAACCCTGAGCCGGAAATCCTGCCGCCGCTGGCGAAAGCGGTGCGTGAAGACGCCATTATCTGTACCGGTCGTTCCGACTACCCGAACCAGGTCAACAACGTGCTCTGCTTCCCGTTCATCTTCCGCGGCGCGCTGGACGTTGGCGCAACGGCGATCAACGAAGAGATGAAGCTTGCCGCCGTTCACGCCATCGCGGAGCTGGCCCACGCCGAGCAGAGCGAGGTGGTTGCCTCAGCCTACGGCGATCAGGATTTGAGCTTCGGACCGGACTACATCATTCCAAAACCGTTCGACCCGCGTCTGATTGTCAAAATTGCTCCAGCGGTGGCCAAAGCGGCGATGGACTCTGGCGTGGCGACGCGTCCGATTCAGGACTTCGACGCTTACGTCGATAAGCTCACCGAGTTTGTCTATAAAACGAACCTGTTCATGAAGCCGATCTTCTCCCAGGCGCGCGCCGACGCGAAGCGCGTCGTGCTGGCGGAAGGGGAAGAGGCGCGCGTGCTGCACGCCACCCAGGAGCTGATCACCTTAGGCCTGGCGAAACCGATCCTGATTGGTCGTCCGAGCGTGATTGAGATGCGTATCCAGAAGCTGGGCCTGCAGATTAAGCCGGGCGTCGACTTCGAGATCGTTAACAACGAATCCGATCCGCGCTTCAAAGAGTACTGGAGCGAATACTACGCGATCATGAAGCGCCGGGGGATCACCCAGGAGCAGGCGCAGAAAGCGGTGATCAGCAACACCACGGTGATCGGCGCGATCATGGTGCATCGCGGCGAGGCGGATGCGCTGATCTGCGGTACCATCGGCGATTACCACGAGCACTTTAGCGTGGTGCAGGAGATCTTCGGCTATCGCGACGGCGTCCATACCGCCGGGGCGATGAACGCGCTGCTGCTGCCGAGCGGCAACACCTTTATTGCCGATACCTACGTTAACGACGATCCGACCCCGGACGAGCTGGCGGAGATCACCGTGATGGCCGCCGAGACCGTCCGTCGCTTTGGCATCGAGCCGAAGGTGGCGCTGCTGTCGCACTCTAACTTTGGTTCGTCTAAATCAGCGGCGGCCTGCAAAATGCGCCAGACGCTGGAGCTGGTGCGCGAGCGTGCGCCGGAGCTGATGATTGACGGGGAGATGCATGGCGACGCCGCGCTGGTGGAGAGCATCCGTAACGAACGTATGCCGGACAGCCCGCTGAAGGGATCGGCCAACATACTGATTATGCCGAACGTGGAAGCGGCGCGTATCAGCTATAACCTGCTGCGCGTCTCCAGCTCTGAAGGGGTGACCGTAGGACCGGTACTGATGGGCGTGGCGAAACCGGTGCATGTGTTAACGCCGATTGCCTCCGTGCGTCGTATCGTGAACATGGTGGCGCTGGCGGTGGTTGAGGCGCAGACGCAGCCTCTGTAAGCGCGTGGTGTCGGGTGGCGCGTTCGCTTACCCGACCTACGGGTTGAGTAGGCCGGATAAGCGCAGCGCCATCCGGCAGCTACACCCAGTCCCGAACCTGAATAAACTCACGCAAGGCAGCCTCCGGGCTGCCTTCTTTTGGTTCGTAGCAGTACTCCCAGCGCACCAGCGGCGGCATCGACATCAGAATCGACTCCGTGCGCCCGCCGGTCTGCAGGCCGAACAGCGTCCCGCGATCCCACACCAGGTTGAACTCCACGTAGCGCCCGCGGCGGTAAAGCTGGAACTCACGTTCGCGCACGCCGTAGTCGGTGTTTTTACGGCGCTCCACAATCGGCAGATAGGCGTCGGTATAGCCTTCGCCTACCGCGCGCATAAAGCTGAACGCGGTATCAAAATCAGGCGCGTTGAGATCGTCAAAGAACAGCCCGCCGATGCCGCGCTGCTCGTCGCGGTGCTTCAGGTAAAAGTAGTCGTCGCACCACTTTTTAAATTTCGGGTAGACCTCTTCGCCAAACGGCAGACAGAGGTCCCGAGCGGTGGTGTGCCAGTACACGGCATCCTCTTCGAAGCCGTAGTAGGGCGTTAAGTCGAAACCGCCGCCGAACCACCAGACCGGGTCGGCGCCCGGTTTTTCCGCAATGAAAAAGCGCACGTTGGCGTGGCTGGTGGGCACAAACGGGTTGTGCGGATGTACCACCAGCGAGACGCCCATCGCCTCGAAGCTGCGGCCCGCCAGCTCAGGGCGATGCGCCGTCGCAGACGCGGGCATGGCGTCGCCGTGAACGTGGGAAAAATTCACGCCCGCCTGTTCAAAGATGCCGCCGTTTCGCAGCACGCGGCTGCGCCCGCCGCCCCCGGCCTCGCGCTGCCAGCTATCTTCCTGAAATTCACCGCCGTCTGCGGCGGCCAGTTTCTGGCAGATCTCATCCTGCAGCTGCAGCAGGAAGGTTTTTACCAGTTGAGCATCGGGTTTCATCAACGTTTCCTGGAGTGCGCTTTCTGGTTATCGAACCAGTTGAAGTAGCTGATAATGCCGGAGGCGATGGCGTTGGCGATCTTCTGACGAAACGCCGTGGTGCCGAGGAGCCGCTCTTCTTCCGGGTTGGTAATGAAGGAGGTTTCCACCAGCACGGACGGGATGGACGGTGATTTCAGGACCACGAACGCCGCCTGCTCGGTGCCTTTGCTGTGCAGACGATGCACCGGCTTAATCTTCTTCAGAATATGCGAGCCGAGCGTCAGGCTGTTTTTGATCGTATCCGTCTGCACGAGGTCGAACAGCACCTGCTGTAGCAGATGATCTTTATCAGTGGCTTTCTTCCCGGCGACTTCATCCGCCCGGTTTTCGCGGTCGGAGAGGTATTTTGCCATGGCGCTACTGGCGCCACGGTTGGAAAGCGCAAACACCGAGGCACCGGCCGCAGAAGGGTTGGTAAAGCCGTCGGCGTGGATCGACATAAACAGATCCGCGCCGTGCTGGTGGGCGATTTCTACGCGGTCATACAGCGGAATAAAGGTATCGCCAGAGCGCGTCAGACGGGCGTCAATGCCGTTACTGCGTAAAATTGCGCGCACATTTTTTGCAATTGCCAGCACGACGTGTTTTTCTTTCGACCCGTTTTTGCCGATGGCGCCGGTATCAATACCGCCGTGGCCCGGGTCAAGCATCACCAGACGCTTCGCGCCAGGCTTTTTGGTTTTCGGTTTGCTGTGTCCGTTACTGGTTTTGAGCGTGCTCTCGTCTTTCGCCTGAGCCTGCTTTGCGATGCCCGTTAACGTTAAGGCCGCCAGCCCCGCTTTGAGAACCTGACGACGCGATGTGAGTGCTTTTAATGGTTTGAATGTGCTCATGCGGCCTGAATACTAAAAAAAGGGGTCCTGGTGTTATATCGTATCGTGTTTCCCGTTACGACAGTCCATATTGAGAATTGTTTTACTTTTCATTTCAATACGTGACAAAGTGACATTATGCCAAATTTTGGCGAGATTTTCCCCGGTTATTGGCTAAAGGCGTGCTTCGCGCCATAATCACTGTTTTTAAACCCGAAAAGGCGGTTAATACCATGGAGATACGCGTTTTTCGCCAGGAAGATTTCGAAGAGGTGATCACCCTTTGGGAGCGCTGCGATCTGCTGCGTCCGTGGAACGATCCGGAAATGGATATCGAACGTAAGGTGAATCACGACGTCAGTCTGTTTCTGGTCGCGGAAGTCAACGGTGAGGTTGTGGGGACGGTAATGGGCGGGTACGACGGCCACCGCGGCTCGGCCTATTATCTGGGCGTCCACCCGGAATACCGTGGCCGCGGCATCGCCAATGCGCTGCTGAACCGGCTCGAGAAGAAGCTTATCGCCCGCGGCTGTCCGAAAATCCAGATCATGGTGCGGGAAGATAACGACGTGGTGCTGGGCATGTATGAGCGTCTGGGCTATGAACACGCTGACGTGCTGAGTTTAGGAAAGCGTCTGATCGAAGATGAAGAGTACTGAAATCCATCCGGCAGACTATGACGCGCAGGGCCGCGTCAGGCTGCCCTTTTTATTCTGGTGCGTTCTGCTGCTGCAGGCCCGGACCTGGGTGCTGTTTGTGATGGCCGCCGCGTCGCGCGGGCAGGGCGATACGCTGCTGAATCTCTTTTATCCCGATCATGATGCCTTCTGGCTCGGCTTGCTGCCGGGCGTACCGGCGGTGATCGCTTTTTTATGCAGCGGACGACGGCAGGCGATCCCCCGCTTTTGGCGCGCGCTTCGCTGGCTGCTGATCCTCGCCCAGGTTGCGCTGCTCTTCTGGCAGCCGGTACTCTGGTGGTACGGTGAACCGCTGACGGGCACTGGCGTTGCGCTGGTAGTTGCCGATATTGTGGCCCTGCTGTGGCTGCTGACCAACCCGCGTCTTCGCGCCTGTTTTGCGCATCAGGATGATTAATCCGGCACTTTTTGCCGATGTCGCACTCCAACAAGCGTTGATTTAACAAGAAAGGACGTTTCAATGAAATCGCTGCGTTTACTTTTATGCGCTCTCCCGCTGGCGTTGACCGGCTGTTCGACGCTCTCCTCCATTAACTGGTCCGCCGCGTATCCGTGGAACTGGTTTGGCTCATCAACGGAAGTGACCGAGCAGGGCGTGGGGAAAATTACCGCCGCGACGGCGCTGGATCAGAATGCTATTCAGGATGCGCTCAGCAGCGATTACCGCCTGCGCAGCGGCATGAAAACGGAGAATGGCAATATTGTTCGCTATTACGAAGCGCTGAAGGGCGACAAGCTGGCGCTGGTGATCAACGGTGACAAAGGCACGGTAAACCGAATTGCCGTGATGGATGAAGATATTCCGACGGCGAGCGGTGTGAAGGTGGGTACGCCGTTTAGCGAACTTTATAAGCAGGCTTTTGGCAACTGCACCAGCGCGCCGTCTGACGATAAGGTTGCGGTGGAATGTAAGGCTGAAGGCAGCCAGCACATCAGCTATGTCTTCACCGGAACCTGGAGCGGCCCGGAAGGACTGATGCCGTCTGACGACACGCTTAAGAGCTGGAAAGTGAGCAAAATACTCTGGAAGCAGTAATTTGCGCCTGAACAAACCGCCTCGCTGAAATCCGGGTATAATACCCGCCATCAATGCCACGCTGACGTGGCATCTTTATTTCAGGAGGAGCGATGTCTCAGGTTCAGAGTGGCATTTTGCCAGAACATTGCCGCGCGGCGATTTGGATTGAAGCCAATGTTAAAGGGGACGTGGATGCCCTGCGTGCGGCCAGTAAAGCGTTTGTTGATAAGCTGGCCACCTTCCAGGCCAAATTCCCGGAAGCCCACCTCGGCGCCGTTGTTGCCTTTGGCAATAACGTCTGGCGTCAGCTGAGCGGTGGCGAAGGGGCGGAAGAGCTGAAAGACTTCATCCCTTACGGCAAAGGTCTGGCGCCGGCGACCCAGTACGACGTGCTGATCCACATTCTTTCTCTGCGTCACGATGTGAACTTCTCCGTTGCCCAGGCGGCGGTGGCGGCCTTTGGCGACAGCATTGAGGTGCAGGAAGAGGTTCACGGTTTCCGCTGGGTCGAAGAGCGCGATCTGAGCGGCTTCGTCGACGGGACGGAAAACCCGGCTGGGGAAGAGACGCGTCGTGAAGTCGCGGTAATCAAAGACGGCGTGGACGCGGGCGGCAGCTACGTGTTCGTGCAGCGCTGGGAGCACAACCTCAAGCAGCTTAACCGCATGAGCGTGCACGACCAGGAGATGATGATTGGTCGTACTAAAGAAGCCAACGAAGAGATCGACGGCGACGACCGTCCCGTTACCTCTCACCTGACCCGCGTTGACCTGAAAGAAGATGGCAAAGGGCTGAAGATTGTTCGCCAGAGCCTGCCGTACGGTACCGCCAGCGGCACGCACGGCCTTTACTTCTGCGCTTACTGCGCGCGCCTGTATAACATTGAGCAGCAGCTGCTGAGCATGTTCGGCGATACCGACGGCAAGCGCGACGCCATGCTGCGCTTCACCAAACCGGTGACCGGCGGCTACTACTTTGCGCCGTCCGTTGAGCGTCTGCTGGCGCTGTAATGGCCTTTCCCCCTCTCCCTGTGGGAGAGGGCCGGGGTGAGGGCATCAGGCCGCACCCCTTATTCCCTTTTCTGCTTCTAAATCACCAAACGGTATATAAAACCGTTACTCCTTTCATCCCCGTTATAAATATTATGACTATAAGATAGTCATCACATTTATAAGGGTGCGCAATGGCCGTTACTGTACTGAAAAAAGGAACTCTGGCGCTGGCAGGTTTACTGCTGGTGGCACAGGCGCAGGCGACTGAACTGTTAAACAGTTCGTATGACGTCTCCCGCGAGCTGTTTGCCGCCCTTAATCCACCGTTCGAACAGCAGTGGGCGAAAGACAATAACGGCGACAAGCTGACCATCAAGCAGTCCCACGCCGGGTCGTCCAAGCAGGCGCTGGCGATTTTGCAGGGCCTGAAAGCGGATGTGGTGACCTACAACCAGGTGACCGACGTGCAGATCCTGCACGACAAAGGCAAGCTGCTTCCGGCCGACTGGCAGAGCCGATTGCCGAACAACAGCTCGCCGTTCTATTCGACCATGGGCTTCCTGGTGCGTAAGGGCAACCCGAAGAATATCCACGACTGGAGCGACCTGGTGCGTTCCGACGTGAAGCTGATTTTCCCGAACCCAAAAACCTCCGGTAACGCGCGTTATACCTATTTAGCGGCGTGGGGCGCGGCGGACAAGGCTGACGGTAACGATAAGGCCAAAACCGAGCAGTTCATGACCCAGTTCCTGAAAAACGTCGAAGTGTTTGATACCGGCGGCCGTGGGGCGACCACGACCTTCGCAGAACGTGGTCTCGGCGATGTGCTTATCAGCTTTGAATCGGAAGTGAATAACATCCGCAAACAGTATGAAGCGCAGGGCTTTGAGGTCGTTATCCCGAAAACCAACATCCTGGCCGAGTTCCCGGTGGCGTGGGTGGATAAAAACGTGCAGGCAAACGGTACCGAGAAAGCGGCAAAAGCCTATCTCAACTACCTGTACAGCCCGCAGGCGCAGACCATCATTACCGATTACTACTACCGCGTGAATAACCCGGACGTGATGAACAAACTGAAAGACAAATTCCCGCAGACCGATTTGTTCCGCGTGGAAGATCATTTCGGCTCCTGGCCTGATGTGATGAAAACGCATTTTGCCAGCGGCGGTGAGTTAGACAAATTGCTGGCGGCGGGGCATAAGTAATGTTTGCAGTCTCGACAAAACGCGTGCTGCCGGGCTTTACCTTAAGCCTCGGGACCAGCCTGCTGTTCGTCTGCCTGATCCTGCTGTTGCCGCTCAGCGCGCTGGTGATGCAGCTTGCTCAGATGAGCTGGGCGCAGTACTGGGACGTGGTCACCAACCCGCAGGTGGTGGCGGCCTATAAGGTGACGCTGCTGTCGGCGTTTGTCGCCTCCATTTTTAACGGCGTGTTTGGCCTGCTGATGGCGTGGATCTTAACCCGCTATCGCTTCCCGGGCCGCACGCTGCTTGACGCCCTGATGGATCTGCCGTTTGCGCTGCCGACGGCGGTGGCGGGCTTAACCCTCGCGTCGCTCTTCTCCGTGAACGGGCTGTACGGCGAGTGGCTGGCGAAATTTGACATCAAAGTGACCTACACCTGGCTCGGTATCGCGGTGGCGATGGCCTTTACCAGCATCCCGTTTGTGGTCCGTACCGTGCAGCCGGTGCTGGAAGAGTTGGGTCCGGAATACGAAGAAGCGGCGGAAACGCTGGGCGCCACGCGCTGGCAGAGCTTCCGCAAGGTGGTTCTGCCGGAGCTGTCTCCAGCGCTGATGGCGGGCGTTGCGCTGTCGTTTACCCGCAGCCTCGGTGAGTTCGGCGCGGTGATTTTTATCGCCGGGAACATTGCCTGGAAAACAGAAGTCACCTCGCTGATGATTTTCATCCGTTTGCAGGAGTTTGATTATCCGGCGGCGAGCGCAATTGCCTCGGTGATCCTGGCGGCCTCGCTGCTGCTGCTGTACTCGATTAACACTCTGCAAAGTCGCTTTGGTCGACGTGTGGTAGGTCACTGATGGCGGAAGTTACGCAATTGAAGCGATACGATGCACCCCGCATCAACTGGGGTAAATGGTTTCTGATTGGTGCGGGCGTGCTGGTTTCCGCCCTCATTCTCGTCGTGCCGACGGTTTATATCTTCGTTCAGGCGTTCAGCAAGGGCCTGATGCCCGCGCTGGAAAACCTGGCGAACCCGGATATGCTGCATGCCATCTGGCTGACCGTGCTGATCGCGTTGATCACCGTGCCGGTGAACCTCGTGTTCGGGACCCTGTTGGCCTGGCTGGTGACCCGCTTCAACTTTCCGGGACGTCAGCTGCTGCTGACCCTGCTGGATATTCCTTTCGCCGTATCGCCGGTGGTGGCGGGTCTGGTGTACCTGCTCTTTTACGGCTCCAACGGCCCATTGGGCGGCTGGCTGGACGAGCATAACCTGCAGATCATGTTCGCCTGGCCGGGCATGGTGCTGGTCACCATCTTCGTGACCTGTCCGTTTGTGGTGCGTGAGCTGGTGCCGGTGATGTTAAGCCAGGGCAGCAACGAAGACGAAGCGGCGGTGCTGCTGGGTGCGTCAGGCTGGCAGATGTTCCGTCGCGTGACGCTGCCGAATATCCGCTGGGCGCTGCTTTACGGCGTGGTGTTGACCAACGCCCGCGCGATTGGCGAGTTCGGTGCCGTTTCCGTCGTCTCCGGCTCCATCCGGGGTGAAACCCTTTCGCTGCCGCTACAGATTGAGCTGCTGCAGCAGGACTACAACACCATCGGCTCGTTTACTGCCGCAGCGTTGCTGACGCTGATGGCCATTTTGACCCTGTTTTTGAAGAGTGTGGTGCAGTGGCGTTTAGAAAATCAGGAAAAACGTCAGCATCAGGAGGGAAATCATGAGCATTGAGATTGCCAATATTAAGAAGTCTTTTGGTCGCACCCAGGTGCTGAATGATATCTCGCTGGATATCCCTTCCGGACAAATGGTGGCGCTGCTGGGGCCGTCTGGCTCGGGTAAAACCACGCTGCTGCGTATTATCGCCGGGCTTGAGCATCAGACCAGCGGGCACATCCGCTTTCACGGCACCGACGTGAGCCGCCTGCATGCCCGCGATCGTAAAGTAGGTTTTGTGTTCCAGCATTACGCGCTGTTCCGCCACATGACCGTGTTCGACAACATTGCGTTTGGCCTGACCGTGCTGCCGCGTCGCGAGCGCCCGGATGCGGCAACCATTAAGGCGAAAGTGACCAAACTGCTGGAGATGGTGCAGCTTGCGCATCTGGCGGACCGTTTTCCGGCCCAGCTTTCCGGCGGTCAGAAGCAGCGCGTGGCGCTGGCGCGCGCGCTGGCCGTTGAGCCGCAAATCCTGCTGCTGGATGAACCTTTCGGCGCGCTGGACGCGCAGGTGCGTAAAGAGCTGCGCCGCTGGCTGCGCCAGCTGCATGAAGAGCTGAAATTCACCAGCGTCTTCGTGACCCACGATCAGGAAGAGGCGATGGAAGTTGCGGATCGCGTGGTGGTCATGAGCCAGGGCAACATTGAGCAGGTTGACGAGCCGGAACAGCTCTGGCGCGAACCGGCGACCCGTTTTGTGCTGGAGTTTATGGGCGAGGTAAACCGTCTTCAGGGCACTATTCGCGGCGGCCAGTTCCACGTTGGCGCGCACCGCTGGCCGCTGGGCTATACCTCCGCGCATCAGGGGCCGGTCGATCTGTTCCTGCGTCCGTGGGAAGTGGACGTAAGCCGCCGAACCAGCCTGGATTCACCGCTGCCGGTGCAGGTGCTGGAAGCTAGCCCTAAAGGTCACTACACCCAATTGGTGGTACAGCCGCTGGGCTGGTATACCGAGCCGCTGACCGTGGTCATGCGCGACGACGTGCCGCCGCACCGGGGCGAGCGCCTGTTTGTTGGGCTGCAGCACGCCCGTATTTATCACGGGAAGGAGCGCATCGAGACGCGCGAGGATATTGCTCTGGCGGAGTCAGCCTGATAGGTTAGGATTACGTAGTTTTGCCGGGTGGCGCTGCGCTTACCCGGCCTACAATATGACGTCTGTAGGCCCGGATCGCTGCGCGCCACCGGGCTTTTTATTGGACAGCGATCATGAATACATTAGAACACACCATCGGCAACACTCCTCTGGTCAAGCTTCAGCGCATGGGGCCGGACAACGGCAGTGAAATCTGGGTCAAACTTGAAGGCAATAACCCGGCGGGGTCGGTGAAAGACCGCGCGGCGCTGTCGATGATTGTCCAGGCCGAAAAACGCGGAGAAATTAAGCCTGGCGACGTGCTGATTGAGGCCACCAGCGGCAACACCGGTATCGCCCTGGCGATGATCGCCGCGCTGAAAGGCTACCGCATGAAGCTGCTGATGCCGGACAACATGAGCCAGGAGCGCCGCGCCGCGATGCGTGCCTACGGGGCCGAGCTGATTCTGGTAACCAAAGAGCAGGGTATGGAGGGCGCACGCGACCTGGCGTTGTCCATGTCTCAGCACGGCGAAGGCAAACTGCTCGATCAGTTCAACAATCCGGACAACCCTTACGCGCACTACACCTCGACCGGCCCGGAAATCTGGCAGCAGACCGACGGGCGCATCACCCACTTTGTCTCCAGCATGGGGACGACCGGCACCATTACCGGTGTATCGCGTTTTCTGCGCGAGCAGGAAAAAGCTGTCACCATTGTTGGCCTACAGCCGGAAGAGGGGAGCAGCATTCCGGGGATTCGCCGCTGGCCCGCAGAGTACATGCCGGGCATCTTTAATGCCCAGCTTGTGGACCAGGTGCTGGATCTTCACCAGCGCGAGGCGGAAAATACCATGCGTGAGCTGGCCGTGCGCGAAGGTATCTTCTGCGGCGTCAGCTCGGGCGGCGCGGTAGCGGGTGCGATTCGGGTGGCAAAGGGAAACCCGGGGGCGGTGGTGGTGGCGATTATTTGCGATCGCGGCGATCGCTATCTTTCTACCGGCGTCTTTGGTGAAGAGAGTTATTCGCAGGGGGCGGGGATTTAAGCGTCATGGAGATGATTCTATTCCGGGATAATACCCGGGCGCAGCAAACCGACATTGTCGCCGTGCAGTCGCAGGTGGTTTACGGCAGCGTGGGGAACAGCATTGCGGTACCGAATATTCGTACCCACAGGCTGAACGTTACCGCCGTGCCGACGGTACTGTTTAGCAACACGCCGCACTACGACACGTTTTATGGTGGAGTGATCCCCGACGAGTGGTTCAGCGGCTACCTTAAGGCGCTGGAAGAGCGTGAGATCCTGCGCGAGCTTAAAGCGGTCACCACCGGCTATATGGGCAGTGCCAGCCAGATCGTTCTGCTGGCGCAGTGGCTGAAGGCGGTCAAAGCGCAGCATCCCGACCTGCTGGTGCTGGTCGACCCGGTTATCGGCGATATCGACAGCGGAATGTACGTGAAGCCCGAGATCCCGCAGGCGTATCGGGAGCACCTGCTGCCGCTGGCGCAGGGGATCACGCCAAACGTCTATGAGCTGGAAGTGTTGAGCGGCAAACCGTGCCGAACGCCGGAAAGCGCCATCGCGGCGGCACAGGGATTGCTCTCCGACACCCTGAAATGGGTGGCGATCACCAGCGCGCCGGTCGCTGACGACCCGGAAAACATCCACGTGGTGCTGGTGACGAATGAGGGCGTGACCGTCAGCGCGCACCCGCGCGTTGAAACCGATCTGAAAGGGACGGGCGACCTGTTCTGTTCAGAGCTGGTGAGCGGAATTGTAGAGGGGAAAACCGTTGCCGATGCCATCCGCATGGCCGGCGATCGGGTGACTGACGTGATGCTTTATACCCAGTCGAAAGGTTACGACGAGCTTATCCTCCCCGCATAAACAAAAATGGCGCCCGAAGGCGCCATTTTTCTGTGCGGCAAGAATTACTTCTTGATGCGGATAACCGGGGTTTCACCCACGGTGACGCTGCCAGACAGTTTGATCAGTTCTTTGATTTCGTCCATGTTGGAGATAACAACCGGCGTCAGGGTAGACTTGGCTTTTTCTTCCAGCAGTGGCAGATCGAATTCAATCACCGGGTCGCCAACTTTAACACGCTGGCCTTCTTCCGCGATACGTTTGAAGCCTTCGCCTTTCAGTTCAACGGTGTCGATACCGAAGTGAACGAACAGTTCGATACCGCTATCAGATTCGATAGAGAACGCATGGTTGGTTTCAAAAATTTTACCGATGGTGCCGTCAACTGGAGCAACCATTTTGTTGCCAGTTGGTTTGATAGCAATGCCATCACCAACGATTTTCTCAGCAAACACTACATCCGGCACGTCTTCGATGTTGACGATCTCGCCGGAGAGCGGAGCAACAATCTCAATAGTTCCGGAGTCTTTTTTATCATCAGAAACCAGAGATTTCAGTTTATCGAACAAACCCATGATCTTCTCCTAAGCAGTAAATTGGGCCGCATCTCGTGGATTAGCAGATTGTTTTTTCTTCAATGAACTTGTTAACCAGCGTCATTAACTCGTCCGTTGTCGGTTGAGCAAGAGCCTGCTCTGCTAATACCTTCGCATCTTCGAAGTTCGTGTTACGGATAATCTTCTTAATGCGCGGGATGGAAATGGCGCTCATAGAGAATTCGTCCAGACCCATACCCAGCAACAGAAGTGTAGCACGTTCGTCGCCTGCAAGCTCACCACACATGCCAGTCCATTTACCTTCTGCATGAGAAGCATCAATAACTTGCTTGATCAAGTTCAGTACGGACGGTGACATTGGCTGGTAGAGATGTGAAATCATATCATTACCACGGTCAACTGCCAGGGTGTACTGCGTTAAATCATTGGTGCCGATACTAAAGAAATCAACTTCTTTGGCTAAATGACGCGCAATGGTCGCCGCGGCAGGTGTTTCCACCATCACGCCGATCTCGATTGACTCGTCAAATGCTTTACCTTCGTCGCGCAGTTCCTGTTTGTAGATTTCGATCTCTTTCTTAAGTGCACGCACTTCTTCAACAGAGATGATCATCGGGAACATGATGCGCAGTTTACCGAAAGCAGAGGCACGCAGGATCGCGCGAACCTGGTCACGCAGGATCTCTTTACGATCCATCGCGATACGGATTGCACGCCAGCCCAGGAACGGGTTCTCTTCTTTCGGGAAGTTCATGTACGGCAGCTCTTTGTCGCCACCGATGTCCATGGTACGGACGATAACCGCCTGAGAGCCGCACGCTTCAGCCACGGCTTTATAAGCAGCAAACTGCTCTTCTTCCGTTGGCAGCGCGTCGCGGTCCATGAACAGGAATTCTGTACGATAGAGACCTACGCCTTCCGCACCGTTGCGCTCAGCGCCATCAACGTCGCGGACGGTACCGATGTTTGCGCACACTTCTACCTGATGGCCGTCCAGGGTGATGGCTGGCAGGTCTTTTAGCTTAGCGAGTTCCGCTTTTTCAGTCGCAACCTGCTCCTGAACCGCGCGCAGTTTATCGATCTCTTCATTGGTTGGGTTGACGTAAACCAGATTGTTTACGGCATCCAGAATCAGATAGTCGCCGTTTTTCACCTGAGAGGTGACGCTACCGGTACCCACGATGGCAGGCAGTTCCAGAGAGCGCGCCATGATAGAGGTGTGGGAGGTACGGCCACCCGCGTCGGTGATGAAACCGAGGACCTTTTTCAGGTTCAGCTGTGCGGTTTCAGACGGGGTGAGGTCAGCGGCAACCAGGATCACTTCATCCTGAATCGCGCTCAGGTCGATGATGGCCAGGCCCAGGATGTTGCGCAGCAGGCGCTTACCGATGTCACGTACGTCAGCCGCACGCTCTTTCAGGTATTCATCATCCAGTTCTTCCAGGGCAGTTGCCTGACCTTCGATAACTTCATGCGCAGCCGCGTCGGCCGTCATGCCTTTATCTTTAATCAGGGCTATGATTTCCTGCTCCAGCTCCTCATCTTCGAGCAGCATGATGTGCCCTTCGAAGATGGCTTCTTTTTCTTCACCGAAAGTTTCGCCAGCTTTAGTTTTGATTGCTTCCAGTTGCGCAGATGCCTTGGCACGACCGCTCAGAAAACGTTCAACTTCCTGATCAACCTTGTCGGCAGAAATTTTTTTCCGGTCGATGACGATCTCGTCTTCTTTCAGCAGCAGTGCTTTGCCGAAAGCGATACCCGGGGATGCTAAAATGCCTGAAATCATAACCCTACCTTACTTGTGACTGATATTTAAAAGAACCCGGAAACTTACTCGAGCTCAGCCATCAGTTTAACCAGATGCTCAACTGCTTTCTGCTCGTCTTCACCTTCTGCAGAGATGGTGACAACGGTGCCCTGAGTCAGGCCCAGAGTCTGCAGTTTGAACAGGCTTTTTGCGCTCGCGCTTTTGCCGTTGGAAGTCACAGTGATTTCAGAAGTGAAGCCTTTTGCTTCTTTAACAAACTGAGCAGCAGGGCGGGTGTGCAGACCGTTCGGAGCGGTAATGGTAACTTCTTGCTGGAACATTGTATTTCCCCAACTTATAGGTTTAGTGTTGTGGAACTAAAGTCTAGCCTGGCGACTGAACTTTAGCCTGTATTGTTAGCGCTGACGTTTCGATCGTCATTAAACATTATGCAGCGAAAGCAAGACTTGAACCAAATCATAAAATCGATTCAGCAAGGCTATTTCGTTCACTGATTAATTTCACGCATCAAAATAATTGCTGGTTTAAATACCAGACCCAACGGGGTGAAGCAATGCCAGGAGGGGCAAAAGTTTGAAGCAGGCCACAAAAAAGCACCTGAAAAGGTGCTTTTTTACGCGTTATTAACATGCTGGCACTACTGTTGCAGCTCTTTTTCAGTAAACAGATCGGCAAACAGTGCGGTGCTCAAGTAACGCTCACCCGAGGAAGGAAGGATAACCACAATATTCTTATTGGTAAAGGCTTCATCTTCCTGAAGTTTGAGCGCTGCCGCAACGGCCGCACCGGAAGAGATACCCGCCAGAATGCCTTCTTCATCCATCAGGCGACGCGCGGTAGAGATGGCTTCTTCGTTAGTGATGGTAACCACTTTATCGATCAGCTTCAGATCCAGGTTGCCCGGAATGAAGCCTGCGCCGATACCCTGGATTTTATGCGGGCCTGGTTTGAGCTCTTCACCCGCCAGTGCCTGGGTAATAACCGGTGAGTCAGTCGGCTCAACGGCCACGGTGATCAGGTCTTTTTTACCCTTTGTGCCTTTAATATAGCGTGACACGCCGGTAAGCGTACCGCCGGTACCCACGCCGGAGATAAAGACGTCAACCTGGCCGTCGGTATCTTCCCAGATTTCCGGACCGGTGGTCTTCTCGTGAATTTCCGGGTTAGCCGGGTTGCTGAACTGCTGCAGCAGCAGATATTTCGCCGGATCGCTGGCCACAATCTCTTCGGCTTTCTGAATGGCACCCTTCATGCCCTTCGCGCCTTCGGTCAGCACCAGGTTCGCGCCCAAAGCTTTGAGCAGCTTACGACGCTCGATGCTCATGGTTTCTGGCATGGTCAGCGTCAGCTTGTAGCCACGCGCGGCCGCCACATAGGCCAGAGCGATACCGGTATTGCCGCTGGTCGGTTCCACCAGCTCAACGCCCGGCTTCAGTACGCCACGTTTTTCAGCATCCCAAATCATGTTTGCACCGATACGGCATTTTACGCTGAAGCTCGGGTTACGTGATTCGACCTTCGCCAGAATGCGTCCATTACCGATACGGTTCAGTCGAACCAGGGGCGTATGACCGATAGTCAGCGAGTTGTCTTCATAAATCTTACTCATGGCCTGTCCTTAACTGTATGAAATTGGGATACCGACCCAGCATACCTGCTAAGCAGGTAGGGGGAAGTAAGGAATTCGCATATCTATATACTGCAAGGAAATAATGGGGATCAGTATGGAATAAGGGGCGGCACAAGCCACCCCTGCTTTACACATTTTTGCATTATTTCCATAACGCGTGCTTAGCACGGTAGCAGTCGACCCACATCGCCGTCGCGCCGCAGACGGCGACGGGCATGATGAACAGATTCAGGAAGGGAATCATGGTGAACAGGCTGGTCAGCGCGCCAAACTGCATATTAGCGACCTTCTGGCTGCGCAGGGCGGTGCGCATCGCTTTAAACGGCACCTTGTGGTTATCGAACGGATAATCGCAGTACTGAATGGCCAGCATCCAGGCGCTGAACAGGAACCACAGCACCGGCGCCACCGTCTGGCCAATGCCTGGCACAAAGTAGAGGATAAGCAGCACGATCGCGCGGGGCAGGTACCAGGCAAACTTCTGCCACTCGCGCTTCATGATGCGTGGCAGGTCTTTCATGATCCCCAGCACGCCCGTATCCGGCGGCGTTGCGCCGGTAAGCCGCGCTTCCAGCTGTTCCGCCAGCAGACCGTTAAACGGTGCGGCTATCCAGTTCGCAATCGTCGAGAAAAAATACCCAAACACCAGCAGCACGGAGATCACCGCCACCGGCCAGAGCAGGTAGTTAAGCCACTGTAGCCAGTCCGGCACATAGCTCATCAGCGACGGGATCCAGCTCTCCAGCTTTGTGAACAGCCACCAGAACGCGCCGCCCATCAGAATAATGTTGATCAACAGCGGGAGAATGACGAAGCGTCGAATCCCCGGCAGGGAGACCAGTTTCCAGCCCTGAGAAAAATACCAGACGCCGCTGCGCGGGGGAGAAGAAGATGTTGAAACCATAGCCAGGCTGTACTCCTTTTTACACAACCAGTGGAATTGCCCGCCTATATTATCCACTTACGGAGCAATGACCAGTTCGGAAATGTTCGAAAAACCAGCAAAAAGCACGATTTCCTTCATCTTTATGCTGTGAATGCTCTGCACACACTTGCACTTGACGTAAACGGCAAATACTCTTAGTGAGTAAATGTTTGCCGTGGTGGCAAGGTGTTAGAACAACAGAGAATATAATGATGCAGGATTTGCGTCTGATATTAATCATTGTTGGCGCGATCGCCATAATCGCTTTACTGGTACATGGTTTCTGGACCAGCCGTAAAGAGCGTTCCTCGATGTTTCGCGATCGCCCACTGAAGCGCATGAAGTCCAGTCGTGACGACGATGACAGTGAAGATGACATCGACGGCAGCGATGACGACGGCGTGGGTGAAGTTCGTGTTCATCGGGTCAATACTGCGCCCGGCGCAGGCCATGGGGAGCATGAAGCGCCTCGTCCTTCGCAGCACCAGTATCAACCGCCGTATGCTTCTGCACAGCCGCGCCAGCCAGCGCCTCAGCCTGTGGAAGAGCCGGTGCGCCAGCCGCCGCAACAGCCTGTCTATCAGCAGCCTGCCCAGCCGGTTCACCAGCAACCGGTGCAGCAGCCCGTGCAACAACAGCCCGCTCAGCCGGTACAACAGCCGCAGCAGCCTGTTCACGTACAGCCTGCGCCTCAGACCGCTCCGGCCCCACACGTTGAGCCTGAGCCCGTTGTAGAGCCAGAGCCGGTTGTTGAAAAACCGCAGCGTAAAGAAGCGGTGATCATCATGAACGTGGCCGCGCATCACGGTAGCCATCTCAACGGTGACGTGCTGCTTAACAGTATTCAACAGGCAGGCTTCAAGTTTGGCGATATGAACATTTTCCATCGCCACCTGAGCCCTGACGGTAGCGGCCCGGCGCTGTTCAGCCTGGCCAACATGGTTAACCCTGGCACCTTTGATCCGGAAATGACCGGTGATTTCGTGACCCCGGGCGTGACTATCTTTATGCAGGTGCCGTCCTACGGCGACGAACTGCAAAACTTTAAGCTGATGCTGCAGTCCGCTCAGCACATCGCTGACGAAGTCGGTGGCGTGGTGCTCGACGATCAGCGTCGAATGATGACCCCGCAGAAGCTGCGCGAGTATCAGGACCGCATCCGCGAAGTTAAGGAAGCTAACGCGTAATCGTCGCGTTTACTTCGACTCCTCCTCAACCCCCGCCTGTCGGGGGTTTTTTCTCATTGATGGTGCGATATGGACTCAATCGAACAACAACTCACTGAACTGCGAACCACGCTTCGCCATCATGAATATCTCTATCATGTTATGGACGCGCCGGAAGTCCCGGATGCGGAATATGACCGCCTGATGCGCGAGCTGCGCGAGTTAGAGGCGCAGCATCCAGAGCTCATCACGCCGGATTCCCCCACCCAGCGCGTCGGCGCTGAGCCGCTGGGTGCCTTCAGCCAGGTGCGCCATGAGGTGCCGATGCTGTCGCTGGATAACGTCTTCGATGAAGAGAGCTTTCTGGCGTTTAACAAGCGCGTGCAGGATCGCCTGAAAAGCAGCGACTCCCTCACCTGGTGCTGCGAGCTCAAGCTGGATGGCCTGGCGGTCAGTCTTCTCTACGAAAACGGCTTGCTGGTGCGCGCCGCGACGCGTGGCGACGGCACGACGGGCGAAGACATCACCACCAACGTGCGTACCATCCGCGCGATCCCGCTGAGACTGCAGGGTGACAACATTCCTGCGCGTCTGGAAGTGCGCGGCGAGGTGTTCCTGCCCCAGGCGGGCTTCGAGAAAATTAACGAAGAGGCGCGTCGCACCGGCGGGAAGGTGTTTGCTAACCCGCGTAATGCGGCGGCAGGCTCTCTGCGCCAGCTTGACCCGCGTATCACCGCGAAGCGACCGCTTACTTTCTTCTGCTACGGTGTGGGTATTCTTGAGGGCGGCGAGCTGCCGGATACGCACCTCGGGCGTCTGCTGCAGTTTAAGGCGTGGGGCCTGCCGGTGAGCAACCGCGTTCAGCTCTGCGACTCGCCGGAAGCGGTACTGGCGTTTTACCACAAGGTGGAAGAGGACCGTCCGACGCTCGGGTTTGATATTGATGGCGTCGTCATCAAGGTGAATTCACTGGCGCTGCAGGAACAGCTGGGCTTTGTGGCGCGCGCGCCGCGCTGGGCGGTGGCGTTTAAGTTCCCTGCTCAGGAGCAGATGACCTTCGTCCGCGACGTAGAGTTCCAGGTCGGCCGTACGGGTGCCATTACCCCGGTTGCCCGTCTCGAGCCCGTGCAGGTGGCGGGCGTGCTGGTGAGTAATGCCACGCTGCATAACGCCGATGAAATCGAACGCCTGGGCCTGCGCATTGGTGACAAAGTGGTGATTCGCCGCGCGGGCGACGTGATCCCGCAGGTGGTTAACGTCGTGGAGTCAGAACGCCCTGCCGAAACGCGCGAGATCGTCTTCCCGACCCACTGCCCGGTGTGCGGCTCTGACGTTGAGCGTGTGGAAGGCGAAGCGGTGGCGCGCTGTACGGGGGGCTTAATCTGTGGCGCGCAGCGTAAAGAGTCGCTGAAGCACTTCGTCTCCCGTCGGGCGATGGACGTTGACGGCATGGGCGATAAAATTATCGATCAGCTGGTTGAGAAAGAGTATGTCCACACGCCAGCGGATCTCTTCAGGCTGACGGCAGGTAAACTGACTGGCCTTGATCGCATGGGGCCAAAGTCAGCCCAGAATGTGGTTAACGCGCTGGAAGCCGCGAAAGAGACCACCTTCGCCCGCTTCCTGTACGCGCTGGGCATTCGTGAAGTGGGTGAAGCGACGGCCGCGGGCCTGGCGGCGTACTTTGGTACGCTGGAGGCGCTGGAAAAGGCAAGCATTGACGAGCTGCAGAAAGTTCCGGATGTCGGCATCGTCGTTGCCACGCACGTCTTTAACTTCTTCGCCGAAGAGAGCAACCGTGAAGTCATCGGCAAGCTGCTGGAAGAGGGCATCAGGTGGCCCGCGCCGGTGGTGGTCAACGCCGAAGAGATCGACAGCCCGTTCGCCGGTAAAACGGTAGTGCTGACCGGCAGCCTGAGCCAGCTTTCACGCGACGATGCGAAAGCGCGTCTGGTGGCGCTGGGGGCCAAAGTGGCGGGCAGCGTGTCGAAGAAAACCGACCTGGTGATCGCCGGTGAAGCGGCGGGTTCGAAGCTGGCGAAAGCCCAGGAGCTCGGCATTGCGGTGATCGATGAAGCGGAAATGATGCGTCTGTTAGGAGAGTAACGTGGAGAAAGAACAGCTCGTTGAGATCGCCAATACGGAGATGCCGTTCGGTAAATACAAGGGCCGCAGGCTGATTGATTTGCCGGAGGAGTATCTGCTGTGGTTTGCCCGCAAGGATGAATTCCCGGCAGGGCGGCTGGGCGAGCTGATGGCTATCACGTTACTGATCAAAACCGAGGGGCTGACCCAGCTGGTTCAGCCCCTGAAACGTCCTTAAGCCTTCGCGGCGCGGGTCTCTTCCTGCGCCAGCTTCTCGGTCTGGCGCTTGTAGCGACGCGCCAGCACCGCGCAGACCATCAGCTGGATCTGATGGAAAATCATCAGCGGCAGCACCATCATCCCAATCACCGAGGTCGGGAACAGAATGTTGGCCATCGGGATACCGTTCGCCAGGCTCTTTTTCGAACCGCAGAACACAATCGTAATTTCATCCGCTTTGTTGAAGCCGCACCTGCGCGCCACAAAGACGTTTACCGCAATCACAATCGCCAGCAGGACGATGCTGACCACCACGATAAACAGCAGCGAGCCTGCGCCCACCTTGTGCCAGATCCCGTTCACGACCGCTTCGCTGAAGGCGGAGTAAACCACCAGCAGAATTGAGGTCTGGTCGGTTTTTGAAATCCATTTTTTATGCTTCGCCACAAACGCGCCGGTCCACGGTCGGGAAAGATGTCCCAGCACAAACGGCAGCAGCAGCTGCAGACAGATTTTGCCGACCTGCTCCAGGTTGCCTTCCGCACCGTGCATGTTCATCAGCAGGCCCACCAGCAGCGGAGAGACGAAAATCCCTAACAGGCTGGAGGCGGACGCTGAACAAACGGCTGCCGCTACGTTGCCGCCTGCCAGCGAGGTAAAGGCGATGGCAGACTGCACGGTAGCGGGGAGAATGCACAGATACAGGAACCCGGTATACAGGGCTGGGTCGACATTGACCGGTGCCCACCAGGCAAACAGTACGCCGAGTATCGGGAACAGGATGAAGGTGCTGCACATCACCCACAGGTGCAGTCGCCAGTGTCCGCCGCCCGCGATAATGGCCTCGCGGGAGAGCTTGGCACCATGCATAAAGAACAGCAACGCGATGGCCGCCGTGGTCAGCCCTTCAAAGAATGGGACGAAACCGCCGCGAGCCGGGAAAAACGAGGCCAGTAATACGGTAACTACCAGGGTAAGCGTGAACGGATCAAGAATACGAAATAGTTTCATAATGACTCCTGAAATCAGATATCGCTATTGTGCTTTTTTCCATTTGAGAAATAAAATTGATTTATTGCATCCATTCATGAACTAAACAGATGAATTACTCCTTACGTCAGCTTCGTATTTTCGTCACCGTTGCCCATGCCCGCAGCTTTAGCCGGGCAGGGGATATCATCGGTCTGAGCCAGTCGGCGGTCAGCCACAGCGTAAAAGAGCTGGAGAATCAGACCGGGGTGAAGTTGCTTGACCGCACCACGCGCGAAGTGGTGTTGACCGAAGCAGGCCAGCAGCTGGCCCTGCGCCTCGAACGGCTGCTGGATGAGCTGAACAGTACGCTCAGAGACGTGGGGAGGCTGGGGCAGCAGCTTTCGGGAACCGTGCGCGTCGCGGCCAGTCAGACGATCTCTGCGCACCTTATCCCGCAGTGTATTGCCGAGGGCAGTCATCGCTACCCGGACATTGATTTTGTCCTGCATGACAGGCCGCAGCAGTGGGTGCTGGAGAGCATCCGCCAGGGAGATGTGGATTTTGGTATTGTTATCGATCCCGGTCAGGTGACCGATCTGGCGTGCGAAAGCGTACTTTCTGAGCCCTTTTTGCTGCTCTGCCGTGACGACGATCCGCTGGCCACGTTGCCGGAGGTCAGCTGGCAGTCCCTGCAGGGCGCGAACCTGGTTTTACAGGATTATGCCTCGGGCAGCCGTCCGCTGATTGATTCCGCGCTGGTGAATCAGGGGGTAAAAGCAACTATCGTGCAGGAGATTGGTCACCCGGCGACGCTGTTTCCGATGGTGGAAGCCGGTATTGGCATCAGCGTCTTGCCCGCCCTGGCGCTTCCCCTGCCGCAGGGAAGCCGGCTGGCCGTCAGGCGATTAACGCCCGTTGTCGAGCGAAAGCTGATGCTGGTGCGGCGAAAAAATCGCTCACTCTCGGGGGCGGCGCAGGCTATCTGGGAAGTGGTGCGTATCCAGGCACAACGATTAACCGAAGCCCGCATACGCGACCCACTGTTTAACGCATCAGAAGATTAGATGTAGATATCAATCTGATTAGTGTCTGACGGGCTGTTCACCCCTTCCACTTTGCCCAGCTTTTGATCCTGCTTCTTCTGGGCCTCTTCGGCCTGCTGGCGCTGCAGCGCGGCGAGCTGCGCCTGCAGCACTTTGATCTGGGTCTGAATAAGTTCCTGCTGCTTCTTCTTCTCATCGGTGCTGACGGGACTGTTTGCCAGTTCTTTTAACTGCTGAGTCAGCTTTTTGATCTTGTCGAGAATGCGTGTGATTTGTGCAGAGATATCGTTACTGCTCGAAGTTCCACTCGCGCCGCTGGTTTGAATCTGTTGGGTTGAAGCCTGAATGGTCGTCATACTTTTTCCTCGCGTTATAAAACAGAGGTATCGGCACCGATGGGATTAGCTTGAGCAAAACTGCCATATCTGGCAGGGAGTTGCATCGATACACAATCAGTATTGATGGTGCGGTGAAAGTGTATTGGAGGTCACCGGCAGGCTGCGGATATAAGACGTAAGTCATGCGATCCCCGCTATCGCGATCTTAATCCTTAAGGAGCCTCTATGACCCTCTCGAATAACCCGTGGTACTGCGCCGACATCATTCGCGCCGCTAAGCCGAACTTCACGCCTCGCGTGGCGTTTATTCTCGGCTCTGGCCTGGGCGCGCTCGCCGACCAGATTGATGACGCCGTTTCCCTGAGCTACGAAAAGCTGCCGGGCTTCCCGGTGAGCACCGTGCATGGGCATGCCGGCGAGCTGGTGCTCGGGCATCTGGCCGGGGTGCCTGTGGCCTGCATGAAGGGGCGCGGCCATTTCTATGAAGGGCGCGGGATGACCATCATGACCGATGCGATCCGCACCTTTGCGCTGCTGGGGTGCGAGCTGCTGTTTAGCACCAATGCGGCGGGCTCGCTGCGCCCGGAGGTTCAGCCAGGAAGCCTGGTTGCCCTGAGCGACCATATCAACACCATGCCGGGCACGCCGATGGTGGGGCTGAACGATGAGCGCTTTGGCGATCGTTTCTTCTCTCTGGCCAATGCCTACGACGCGGATTACCGTGCCGCTCTGCAAACCGTGGCAACGAAAGAAGGCTTCCCGCTGCATGAAGGGGTGTTTGTCTCTTATCCCGGCCCGAACTTTGAGACGGCGGCCGAGATCCGCATGATGCAGATTATCGGCGGCGATGTGGTGGGGATGTCCGTGGTGCCTGAAGTGATTTCCGCGCGCCACTGCGGCCTGAAGGTCGTGGCCGTTTCTGCAATTACCAATCTCGCCGAAGGTCTGGGTGAGGTCAAACTCTCGCATGAACAAACTCTTGCCGCCGCCGAGCTCTCCCGCCAGAACTTTATCAATCTTATCTGCGGTTTTCTTCGCCATATTGCCTGAGTAAAACAATAAAGTGGCCCGCCAGGGCCACACTGCTATAAGGAATGGGTTATGAACATCACGACTCGCTTAAAGATGATGTCCTTTATGCAATATTTTATCTGGGGGAGCTGGCTGGTTACCCTCGGCGCTTACATGATTAACACCCTACACTTTACCGGCTCCGACGTGGGCATGGTGTACAGCTCCAAAGGACTTGCCGCGATCGTTATGCCTTCGCTGGTGGGGATTATTGCCGACAAGTGGCTGCGGGCCGACCGTGCCTACGTGATTTGCCACCTCGTCTGTGCCGTCGCGCTCTGCTATGCCGCGCAGGTCAATGAGCCCGGGCTGATGTTCTGGGTCATGCTGGTGAATGCGATGGCGTTCATGCCCACCATTGCGCTGTCGAACACCATTTCCTACTCCTGTCTTGAACAGGCAGGCCTGGATACGGTAAGCCATTTTCCGCGAGTGCGGGTGTATGGCACCGTGGGCTTTATTGCCGCGATGTGGGCCATAAGCCTGATGGGGGCGGAGCTGAGCAACGTGCAGCTGTATATAGCGGCAGCCGCGTCCCTGCTGCTGGCGCTCTATTCTCTGACGCTACCGGCTATTCCGGTTGCGAAGACAAAAGCGTCTCCGTCTCTGGCAAGCAAGCTGGGCCTCAATGCGTTTATCCTGTTTAAACAGCCCCGCATGGCGGTGTTCTTTTTATTCGCGATGCTGCTGGGCGCCGTGCTGCAGATAACCAACACGTTTGGCAGCCCCTTCCTGCATGATTTTGCGCGTAATCCGGCGTATGCAGATAGCTTTATCGTCAAATATCCGTCCATCCTGCTCTCCGTTTCGCAAATGTCCGAGGTGTTCTTCATTCTGACCATTCCGTACTTCCTCGGACGATTTGGCATTAAAGCCGTCATGCTGATGAGCATGGTGGCCTGGATGCTGCGGTTCGGGCTATTTGCCTTTGGCGATCCGTCCGCGACGGGCTTTGTGCTGCTCATGCTCTCAATGATTGTCTACGGCTGCGCGTTCGACTTCTTCAATATTTCAGGCTCGGTATTTGTTGAACAGGAGGTCAGCGCCGATATCCGCGCCAGCGCGCAAGGGTTGTTTATGACGACCGTTAACGGTATCGGGGCGTATTTTGGTTCGGTATTGAGCGGTATGGCAGTGGATTATTTCTCGGTGGACGGGGTGAAGGACTGGCAGACGATCTGGCTGGTATTTGCGGCCTATGCCCTGGCGCTCGCGGTGGTCTTTTACTTCAGCTTTAACTACCGCCACACCTGTAAAAACAGCGGGATGCGCACAGTTGCGCACTAAATTTTCCCTCCGGACGCTGAAAGGCTTTAAGGTAGGCGCATAAGTGTTATCGCCAGGATATGTTTTGATGGAACGCGTCTATCGGACCGATCTCAAGCTGCTGCGCTATTTTCTGGCCGTGGCGGAGGAACTGCATTTTGGACGGGCTGCGGCCCGTCTCAACATGTCTCAGCCGCCGTTAAGCCTGCATATTAAAGAGCTGGAAAGTCAGCTGGGCACGTTACTGTTTATTCGCCACTCGCGGAGCGTCGCGTTGACGCATGCCGGTAAAGTGCTGATGGAAGAGTCCCGTCGGCTGCTCGCCAGCGCAAACCAGGCTCTGGCTCGCGTCGAGCAAATTGGCCGGGGGGAAGCAGGGCGCATTGAGCTGGGGATTGTCGGCACCGCCATGTGGAGCGAGGTGCGCACGGTGATGCGCGCTTTCCTGAAAGAGCATCCGAACGTTGATGTCGTTTTTCGCGAAAAATCGCCGGTAATGCAGATGGCGCTGCTCGAGCGCCGGGAGCTGGATGTCGGGATCTGGCGAATGGCAACGGAACCTACCGCGGGGTTTACCAGCCTGCGGTTGCGTGAGGCGGCTTTTCTGGTGGCGATGCCGGAAGATCACCGGCTGGTCAGGGAGCCTTCCATTGCGCTCGCAGAATTGCAGGACGAGTATTTTGTCACGATGCCGTCTGCCCATTCAGACTGGGCATTTTTACATCGCGTCTGCCAGCAGGCCGGTTTTTCGCCGATGATTGTGCGCGAAGCCGTTGAACCGCAAACGGTGCTGGCGATGATCAGCATGGGGATGGGGATTACGCTCGCCGCAGACAGCTACGCGCAAATGCAGTGGCCGGGCGTGGTGTTCCGCCCGCTGAAAGAGCGTATACCGGCAGATTTATATGTGGTGTATGACGAGAAGCAGGCGACGCCCGCGGTGAAGACGTTAATTACGACGTTGACGGCTGTGAAGTAGACAAAACGCAGATAGAAAAAAAGCGCCTTTAGGGCGCTTTTTTACATTGGTGGGTCGTGCAGGATTCGAACCTGCGACCAATTGATTAAAAGTCAACTGCTCTACCAACTGAGCTAACGACCCGAAATGGTGGGCGATGACGGGCTCGAACCGCCGACCCCCTCCGTGTAAAGGAGATGCTCTACCAACTGAGCTAATCGCCCATTTCGGAACTGCTGCGATAAGGTGAGAATGGTGGGCGATGACGGGCTCGAACCGCCGACCCCCTCCGTGTAAAGGAGATGCTCTACCAACTGAGCTAATCGCCCAATCTCAATTCTTATCTACACTGCGAGTCTACCGAAGTAGATGGTGGGTGATGACGGGCTCGAACCGCCGACCCCCTCCGTGTAAAGGAGATGCTCTACCAACTGAGCTAATCACCCCCGCTGTGTGGAGTCGCATTATAGGGAGAGTTGAAAATGAGTCAACGCATTTTCTAAAGTTTTTATTCGTTCGTCGTAAAATTAAACAAAACGATCGTGAAACGGGCTGTGGCGCATGATTTCTAAACAAAAATCGCAAACTCGGTCACGATAAAGGGATCAACATTGAGGATTCCCCCCACAGTGATAGAATATTGCCCATCGTTTTTTCCCCAGGATTTGCCGATTGCCGGCATCTTTATAACGTAAGGCCATTTCATGAAAATCAAAACTCGCTTCGCGCCGAGCCCGACAGGCTATCTGCACGTCGGTGGTGCACGTACCGCTCTCTATTCCTGGCTTTTCGCACGCCACAACAAAGGTGAGTTCGTGCTGCGTATTGAAGACACCGATCTTGAGCGCTCCACGCCGGAAGCAATTGAAGCCATTATGGATGGGATGAACTGGCTGAATCTGGAATGGGATGAAGGCCCGTATTTCCAGACCAAACGCTTTGACCGCTATAACGCCGTCATTGATGAGATGCTGGTCGCGGGCACGGCGTATAAGTGCTACTGCTCGAAAGAGCGTCTGGATGCGCTGCGTGAAGCGCAGATGGCGAACGGTGAGAAGCCGCGCTATGACGGCCGCTGCCGCCACGACCACAGCGAGCATGCTGCTGATGAGCCTTGCGTGGTGCGTTTTGCTAACCCGCAAGAGGGCTCGGTGATCTTTGACGACCAGATCCGCGGCCCAATTGAATTCAGCAACCAGGAGCTGGACGATCTGATCATCCGCCGCACCGACGGATCCCCAACGTACAACTTCTGCGTAGTGGTTGACGACTGGGATATGGAAATTACCCACGTTGTCCGTGGTGAAGACCATATCAACAACACCCCGCGCCAGATCAACATCCTGAAGGCGCTGAACGCCCCTGTGCCAGTTTATGCGCACGTCTCCATGATCAACGGTGATGACGGGAAAAAACTGTCTAAACGTCACGGTGCGGTGAGCGTCATGCAGTATCGCGACGACGGCTATCTGCCGGAAGCGCTGCTGAACTATCTGGTGCGCCTGGGCTGGGCCCACGGTGACCAGGAGATCTTCAGCCGCGAAGAGATGATCGAACTGTTCTCTCTGAGCTCTGTGAGCAAATCAGCGAGCGCGTTTAATACCGAAAAGCTCCAGTGGCTGAACCATCACTACATCAATACCATGCAGCCAGAATATGTGGCGACATACCTGCAGTGGCACATTGAGCAGGCAAATATTGATACCCGCACCGGCCCTGAGCTGGCGGATCTGGTGAAACTGCTCGGCGAGCGCTGTAAAACGCTGAAAGAAATTGCCGAAAGCTGCCGCTACTTCTATGAAGAGTTTGATGCGTTCGACGCGGACGCCGCGAAGAAACACCTCCGTCCGGTTGCGCGTCAGCCGCTGGAAGTGGTGCGTGACAAGCTGGCTGCACTCACCGAGTGGACCGCTGAGAATGTGCATCACGCCATTCAGGCGACGGCAGACGAGCTGGAAGTCGGTATGGGTAAAGTCGGTATGCCACTGCGCGTTGCGGTGACCGGTGCGGGTCAGTCTCCGGCGCTGGATGTGACGGTTCATGCCATCGGCAAGTCACGCAGCGTGGCGCGCATTAACAAGGCGCTGGATTTTATCGCTGAACGTGAAAATCAGCAGTAATTACGCTTCAGATAAAAAACGGCAGGGTAACCTGCCGTTTTTTATGCCTTTTATTCCGTAATTCCCAGCCGCGTAAGAAAGCCGTCTATGCCTTCGCGTTTCAATAAGGCGACCAGACGCTTCTGCTCCGGCTGAGTCATACTCTCCAGCGTCTCAATAATACCCGGAGACAGGTTTGAAGAGGGTTCACTGTAGGAAGCGGTGACCTCCGCGAGATGGTAAACCGCCTGACGGTTACGGATCGCCGGAAGGCTCATAATATGTTCCTTCACGCGCGCATCAACATGAATGAGCCGTGCCCGACCACCCTTCACGCCGTTGAGTCCTTCCGTTTTCCAGCCCTGCTGGCGTATCCAGCGATTAACCGTTTGTCTGGCAACGCCCAAACTCTCCGCCAGCTCTTCCGTGGTCATTTTGCTACGTAATTTTTTCATATCAGTTCTGATCGCGAATCCCTAAACGTTGCAACAATCCGGTAATCCCTTCCCGCATTAACAGCGATGTCATCTGCTTCTGCTCTTCCGGCGTCATTTCATTGGCCAGCGTCAGGAGTAGGGTGTGAAGCGAACCGTCATGGCTGGTGCCTTCTGGCAGTTCGGACGTTTCACTTGCCCGACGTGCGCTGCGGATAAAGTCACGGACTTTTTCGTTCACATGTACCAGGCGCGCTTTCCCGCCCTGGACGCCTGGCTTTGGTGACGTAATCCAACCCTCTTTGCGTACCCATTTATTGATGGTCTGGCGGCTATAGCCAGTGAGGAGGGCTAACTCTTCTGGCGTCATTCGTTCCTTGATCATGCAATTTCCTGAATATCTGTGGGGTTAATTAACGGCTCATTTTATAGCACCGTTTTACGTGAAAACGTGACAGGCTTAACTCCTGACTGCGAGCAGGCTCGCAAAGTGATTCATTTGCATGATTTTTCGGCGATTGAATGGCTGGAATTGATTTTGCCGTTGACACTCCGCAGCGGAATTCATATTATGCCGCCCGTCAACATGACAGCTTTACGATGGGGCTATAGCTCAGCTGGGAGAGCGCTTGCATGGCATGCAAGAGGTCAGCGGTTCGATCCCGCTTAGCTCCACCAAACTCTGAACCCAACAGAGTGCGGTTAGTAAAGTAACATGTGGGGCTATAGCTCAGCTGGGAGAGCGCTTGCATGGCATGCAAGAGGTCAGCGGTTCGATCCCGCTTAGCTCCACCAAAATTGTAAACCCTCGTCAAAAGACGAGGGTTTTTTTTATGTGTTTGTAACACCCTCTCCCGTATTTTGTTATCAAAAAGCAGGTATTCTCATACCTCACCTCAATCGACATCAATAAACCAGTCTATAAATAGACTTGAACTTGATTCGTGCAATTAATAAACCTATTATCCATCCGGTCAATGATTCGAACGGATAATATACTCATCAGCTTAATGAATAGAAAAACGTACAATAATGTAAAGATATTTATAATTGCCCTGACACTTTGTCTGATTGCGGTACCTGTCTCCCGTTATCTCTCTCCCCGTGCAATTGTTAATGGTCACGACGTTTATTTAGCATGGCTACCGCTGAGCGTTATGCTGGCGATAGTTCTGCTATTTGGGCGCAGGGCTATTCTTCCCATTGTGTTAGGTTTTACTGTCACTAATCTATTTTATATTAATTTAGCACCGCTACAATATGCAGTATTACTGTTTTGTCAGACCTTTGCATTGTTCACGGCCTGCGGCGTTCTGCGCATCATGCTGGGTAAGCGTTGGCGCTACTGTATCCCTAACAAGCACATCGGTTTACGTATATTCTGGCTAGGTTTTATCGTGCCGATAGGTATTAAGCTGTCGATGTATATGGCGGGCTATTTATTTGATTTTCCTGTGACAATATCGACCTTTTTCGGCGAGGGAACGGTAATTTATAACGTTGTAGATATACTGAGCCTGATCTGTGCGGCGTTGATTTTTACCATGATGTTCTATTACCCATTAAGAATGATAATTAATCCTCGCTATGCGAGGAACTTCTGGCGACAAAGCGTGAAGCCCGTGTTTTTTCACAAGAATTCATTATATATTTTTGTCTGGCTAATGCTTTTAAGTTTCATTCTCGTCATTTTATGCGGTCCTTTTGAATCACCCGTCATTGCCGGCTATTTGATGCCGCTGATTTTTATTCTTTTCACCTTAGCGATAAGCCGCCTGACCTATGCGCTTATCTCCCTGCTGTGGTCCGCATCCGCGCTCCTGCTGTTGACCTACAACTACAACTTCCTTAACGGGGTGGAAACGGGCCATTCGCTCTCTTTTATCCTGTCCGTGCTTATCTCTTTCGCTATCTGTCTGCTTTACATGTCGCGGATCTATCAGCGTAGCGAATGGCTCAAGCGGGGCTGGCAGGACAGAGCGCTCACCGATCCGCTGACAGGATTGCCCAATATTCGCGCGCTGGAGGAGTATCTTGAGACTCACCCGGATGCCAAAGTGTGCATTCTGCGTATGGATAACCTGGAGTTTTTGAGCCGCCACTATGGGATCCTCATGCGTGTCCACTGCAAACGCACGATCGCCACGTCGCTGCAGCCACTTTTGCAGAAGGATGAGAAGCTCTTCCAGCTCCCGGGAAGCGAGCTGGTGCTGGTATTACTGGGGCCGGAAATTGCTGAACGTCTCCAGCATATGGTCGATCGGCTCAACAGCAGTAAGATTTTCTGGAACAACGCAGGGCTGGATATTGAATTTGGCGCGTCCTGGGGAATGGTCGAAAATGGCGAAAAGCTGCATCACACGCTGGGGCAGCTGAGCTGGCTGGCAGAGCAGGCCAGCGGAGCGCAAAACGTTCTCGCACTCACGAATAGCCTCGAGGCGGCATCAGGACAAACAACGGAGCGCGTCCTGATGCTGGCGCGGATTAAGCATGCTCTGGAGACGGATCAATTCCATTTATACGCGCAGCCGATCCAGAAGGCGGACGGGAGCGGGTATTACGAAATCCTGGCGCGTATGGAGAGCGAGGGCGAGATCTTCACTCCTGACCGCTTTATTCCGTTGATTGCCCAGTTCAACCTCAGCCACCGGTTTGATATGTGCATTATGGAGAAATTACTGCTGTGGCTGCGCGATAACCCTGCCACGCACGCTGGCGCCCGTTTCTCTGTCAATCTGATGCCGCTCACGCTGATGCAAAAAGAGGTGGCGACCGAGATTTGCGCGCTCTTTGAACGCTACGGCGTTGCGCCTCAGGCCGTCGTAATTGAGATCACCGAAGAGCAGGCCTTCTCAAATTCAGGCTGCAGCATGCACAATATTCAGCAGCTGCGCGATTACGGCTTCCGGATTGCCATTGATGATTTTGGTACCGGCTACGCCAACTACGAGCGTCTCAGACGCCTGCAGGCAGATATCATTAAAATTGACGGCTGCTTTGTTAAAGACATTTGTACCGACGATATGGATGCGATGATCGTCCAGTCGATGTGTAATCTGGCGAAGACGAAATCGCTGTGCGTCGTAGCGGAGTACGTAGAAACACCGGCCCAGCGCGAGATGCTGCTTCGCTTTGGCGTGGATTACCTGCAGGGCTACCTGATAGGTAAACCCAAACCGCTGGAAGCGTTGCGGGCATAAAAAAACCGGGAGCCAGGCTCCCGGTTTTTTGTTTAACGGTAAAGGTTACAGGACCAGTGCCGCGATGGAAGCAGACAGGACGCTCACCAGCGTAGAGCCGTAAACCAGCTTCAGGCCAAAGCGAGAAACCACGTTACCCTGTTCTTCATTCAGACCTTTAATCGCACCCGCGATAATCCCGATGGACGAGAAGTTCGCGAAGGAGACCAGGAACACGGACAGAATGCCTTCCGCGCGCGGAGAAAGCGTGCTGGCAATTTTCTGCAGATCCATCATCGCAACGAATTCGTTGGACACCAGTTTGGTTGCCATGATACTCCCTACCTGCAGCGCTTCGTGAGCCGGAACACCCATCACCCATGCAACAGGGTAGAAGATGTAGCCCAGAATCCCCTGGAAGGAGATACCCAGCACCGCGGCGAACAGGGCGTTCAGCGCAGAAATCAGCGCAATGAAGCCAATCAGCATGGCGGCAACGATAATCGCCACTTTGAAGCCCGCCAGAATGTATTCACCCAGCATTTCGAAGAAGCTCTGGCCTTCGTGCAGGTTTGACATCTGGATGTTCTCTTCGCTGGCGTCAACGCGGTACGGGTTGATCAGCGACAGCACGATAAAGGTGCTGAACATGTTCAGAACCAGCGCCGCAACAACATACTTTGGCTCCAGCATGGTCATATACGCGCCCACGATAGACATGGAAACGGTAGACATTGCGGTTGCCGCCATGGTGTACATGCGGTTGCGGGACATTTTGCCGAGAATATCTTTATACGCGATGAAGTTCTCAGACTGACCGAGGATCAGGGAACTGACGGCGTTAAAGGATTCCAGCTTGCCCATGCCGTTCACTTTGGATAACAGGAAGCCAATTCCACGAATAACGAACGGCAGAACGCGGATGTGCTGCAGAATACCGATCAGCGCGGAGATGAAGACGATTGGGCAGAGAACCTTCAGGAAGAAGAACGCCAGACCTTCGTCGTTCATTTTACCGAAGACAAAGTTGGTCCCTTCGTTGGCGAATCCGAGCAGTTTTTCGAACATTTCGGAGAAGCCTTTTACGAAGCCGAGGCCTACGTTGGAGTTCAGGAAGAACCACGCAAGTAAAACTTCAATGACCAGCAGCTGGACAACATAACGGATACGAATTTTTTTGCGGTCTGTGCTGACCAGCAATGCAAGTGCAGTAACGACAACAAGTGCCAGGACAAAATGAAGGACGCGGTCCATATTTGCTCCAAATATGAGGCAGGTTTAATTTTCGTGCACATTCTATGTAACAAGCGAAAAGAAAACGAGATCGAAGACACACTATAGTTACATCCTGTGACGAGTCTCAAAAATAGTGATCCACAATACATTTTTGTTATGTTAGGTAAATGAGTGAAAAGTTAAGTTTGTGTGCTAGTCTTCACAAAAAGCGCGCGCGATTTCAGTTTCTGTTAGATCGCCCCACTTACCCGCCCGCCTATCGTTCAAAGCTATCAGAGAAATCACTGTAAACTTCACAAATGATCTTGATAATCATTCTCATTTTGATAGCATTAAACATAGCAAAGGCTATATTTCAGAGGCAGAAATGACAAACAGTCGCGTAGAGGGTAGCAGTGGCAGGGCCGCGCGCAAGCTGCGGTTCGCATTAATGGGACCTGCGTTCATCGCTGCCATTGGCTATATCGATCCAGGTAACTTTGCGACCAATATTCAGGCCGGGGCCAGCTTCGGCTATAAGCTGCTGTGGGTGGTCGTCTGGGCTAACCTGATGGCGATGCTGATTCAGATGCTCTCCGCAAAGCTGGGGATTGCCACGGGTAAAAACCTGGCGGAGCAAATTCGCGACCATTACCCACGTCCTGCCGTTTGGCTCTACTGGGTTCAGGCTGAAATCATCGCCATGGCCACTGACCTCGCTGAATTTATCGGCGCAGCGATCGGCTTTAAGCTGATTCTGGGTGTGTCGCTGTTGCAGGGGGCGGTACTGACCGGGATTGCCACTTTCCTGATCCTGATGCTGCAGCGTCGGGGCCAAAAGCCGCTGGAGAAGGTCATCGGCGGTCTGCTGCTGTTTGTTGCGGCGGCCTATATCGTCGAGCTGATTTTCTCACAGCCGAATCTGGCGCAGCTCGGTAAAGGTATGGTGATCCCAAGCCTGCCAACCTCGGAAGCGGTGTTCCTGGCCGCCGGGGTATTGGGGGCGACCATCATGCCGCATGTGATTTACCTCCACTCCTCGCTAACTCAGCATCTCCACGGTGGGACGCGCAAAGAGCGTTACTCCGCCACCAAATGGGACGTGGCGATCGCCATGACCATTGCGGGGTTTGTCAATCTGGCGATGATGGCTACCGCAGCCGCGGCTTTCCACTTTAACGGTCATACCGGTATTGCCGATCTCGACCAGGCCTATCTCACGCTGGAGCCATTGCTCAGCCATGCTGCCGCCACGATATTTGGTCTCAGCCTGGTGGCTGCCGGTCTTTCTTCTACGGTAGTGGGCACGCTGGCAGGCCAGGTGGTGATGCAGGGATTTGTTCGGTTCCATATTCCGCTGTGGGTTCGTCGCTCTGTTACCATGCTCCCGTCATTTATCGTGATTCTGATGGGGCTCGACCCAACGCGAATTCTGGTCATGAGCCAGGTGCTGCTGAGTTTTGGTATCGCGCTGGCGCTGGTGCCGCTGCTGATCTTTACCAGCAACAAAACCCTGATGGGCGAACTGGTCAACTCAACGCTGGTGAAACGGACCGGGTGGGCCATCGTGGTGGTGGTGGTGGCGCTGAACCTGTGGCTGCTGATTGGCACAGCGTTGGGACTCTAAAAGAAAAAGGAGCCGGGAGGCTCCTTTTTGCTGTTAGTCGTCATGACCGTGATGGCCATGCCCGTGACCTTTGCCGCGACCCCAGCCGCCGCGACGGTCGTCACGATCGTTCCAGCCTTCACGGTAGCCGCGCTCATAGGCGTTGTCTTTATACCAGCCGCGGTGTCTGCCGTTATCGTGTTTCCACCAGCGGTCTCCGCGCCACTCATAGTGACGGTTCCAGTAGTCACGGTCGCGCCAGTAGCCACCGTCCCAGTATCTGCCGTAGTCGTCACGATCGCCAATTTGTAATTTTACTGATGGCAACAGGGTGATTTCGCCCGCAGTGGCGATCAGCGGGGCTGAAGCCAGTAATACCGCTGCAAGAATCAGTGACCTGAACATACTCTTTCTCCTTCACGATCGGGGCCTTTGTTGGGCCTGTTAACGCAATATTACGAGTTGGTAAAGCCTCGTTTCATCGCCTCAACTCCGAATTCCTGGGTGAGAGCACTTTTTGCTAAAAGCGGTTTTATTTTGAGCTGCTCAGAATCCCTTCTATACGGGCCAGTTCTTCCGCAGAGAAATGGCGGTTTTCCAGCATGCCCACGGCGTCATCAATCTGCGCCGTTTTACTTGCCCCAATCAGCACTGACGTCACCGTCTCATGGCGTAATACCCAGGCCAGCGCCATCTGGGACAGCTTCTGGCCGCGCTCTTCCGCCATGGCGTTCAGCTTTCTTACCTTCTCCAGCTTCTCTTCGGTGATCTGGTCAGGGTTAAGGAACTGACTGCCGCTTGCCGCGCGTGAATCAGCCGGAATGCCGTTCAGATAGCGGTTGGTCAGTTGCCCGCCGGCCAGCGGCGAGAAGGGAATACAGCCAACCCCTTTTTCCTGCAGCGCGTCCAGCAGTCCTGCTTCCGGAGCACGCTCAAACAGAGAGTATTTCGGCTGGTGGATCAGGCAGGGCGTACCGAGATCGTCAAGAATATCAATCGCCTTGCGGGCCAGTTCTGCAGGGTAGTTGGATAACCCGACATACAGGGCTTTTCCCTGGCGCACCACATGGTCAAGCGCTTTCATGGTTTCCAGCAGCGGCGTTTGCGGGTCAGGACGGTGATGATAGAAAATATCCACATACTCCAGCCCCATGCGCTTCAGGCTTTGATCCAGGCTCGCCAGCAGATATTTGCGTGACCCCCAGTCGCCGTACGGACCCTCCCACATGGTATAGCCCGCTTTGGTGGAGATGATGAGCTCATCGCGCCAGGGCAGGAAATCCTCTTGCAAAATACGGCCGAAATTACGTTCGGCGGAGCCGGGAGGCGGACCATAGTTGTTGGCAAGGTCGAAATGCGTAATGCCCAGGTCGAACGCGCGCTGTAAAAGTTGACGGCTGTTTTCGATAAGCGTGGTGTCGCCAAAATTATGCCACAGCCCAAGCGAGATGGCGGGCAACCTGAGCCCGCTTTGGCCGCAACGGAGATACTCCATTGTCCGATAACGATTTTTGTCCGGCTGATAACCCATTCTTGTGACCTCTGGCGCTGAAGAAAAAAATCAGTGTATGCGTTTACATTAACGTGAAAAAAAGCAGCATAGCGCAGCCTTTTTTGTAAAGCATTCTTTCCATGCCCTACTTATCGCCAATTCTGGACAGTCATCACGCTTATTTAATACTCAAGGTGAGGTCAACATTAGAAGGATACCTGTTTATGCGTACCCCATACTGCGTCGCCGATTACCTGCTGGACCGTCTTACAGATTGTGGAGCCGATCATCTGTTTGGCGTGCCGGGCGACTATAACCTGCAGTTTCTCGACCATGTGATAGACAGCCCGGATATCTGCTGGGTGGGTTGTGCCAACGAGTTAAATGCTTCCTATGCCGCGGACGGATATGCCCGATGTAAGGGCTTCGCCGCGCTGCTGACGACATTTGGCGTAGGAGAGTTAAGTGCGATGAATGGCATTGCGGGCAGCTATGCCGAGCACGTTCCGGTGCTGCATATTGTGGGCGCGCCGGGTACGGCGTCACAGCAAAGAGGGGAACTGCTGCACCATACGCTGGGCGACGGTGAGTTTCGTCATTTTTACCATATGAGCGAACCCATCACCGCTGCACAGGCGATCCTGACCGAACAAAACGCCTGCTATGAGATTGACCGGGTGTTAACTACCATGCTCCGGGAACGTCGCCCCGGCTATCTGATGTTGCCCGCCGACGTGGCTAAAAAGGCCGCCACGCCGCCTGTAAACGCTCTCACTCTCCGGCACGCGCATGCCGATAGCGCCTGCCTGAAAGCGTTCCGGGATGCCGCAGAGAACAGGCTGGCCATGAGCAAGCGTACTGCGCTGCTGGCCGATTTCCTTGTCCTGCGCCATGGCCTGAAGCATGCCTTGCAGAAATGGGTTAAGGACGTGCCGATGGCGCACGCCACCATGCTGATGGGGAAAGGCATATTTGACGAGCGTCACGCCGGCTTTTACGGCACCTACAGCGGTTCGGCCAGCGCCGGCGCGGTAAAGGAGGCGATTGAAGGGGCAGACACGGTGCTGTGCATCGGCACGCGATTTACCGATACCCTGACCGCTGGCTTCACGCATCAGTTAACCCCGTCACAAACAATTGAAGTTCAGCCTCATGCCTCACGCGTCGGCGACGTCTGGTTTACCGGCATCCCCATGCTCCAGGCAATCGAAACGCTGGTGGAGCTGTGTAAACAGCACGTGCACGATACGCCGCTACCGGCCTCTCAAAGCGCGATGGCCTATCCGCAGCCGGATGGCTCGCTGACGCAGGAGAATTTCTGGAAAACGTTGCAGACGTTTATCCGCCCGGGAGACATCATTCTTGCGGATCAGGGAACCTCTGCCTTCGGCGCGATCGACCTTCGTCTTCCGGCTGACGTGAATTTTATCGTCCAGCCGCTGTGGGGATCGATTGGCTACACGCTGGCGGCGGCATTTGGCGCGCAAACCGCCTGCCCGAACCGGCGCGTGATTGTGCTGACGGGGGATGGCGCGGCGCAGCTCACCATCCAGGAGCTTGGCTCGATGCTGCGGGATAAACAACACCCCATCATTCTGGTCCTTAACAACGAAGGGTACACGGTGGAAAGAGCGATCCACGGGCCGGAGCAGCGGTATAACGACATCGCGCTATGGAACTGGACGCAAATCCCGCAGGCCCTGAGCCTTGATCCTCAGGCCCAGAGCTGGCGAGTCAGTGAAGCGGAGGAGCTGGCGGACGTACTGGAAAAAGTCGCGCACCACGAGCGGCTCTCGCTGATTGAGGTGATGCTGCCGAAAGCAGATATCCCACCGCTGCTGGGGGCGCTTACCAGAGCGCTGGAAGCGCGCAATAACGCCTGATCACTTGTCGTTTCGCCAGGCCATCATCATCGGTTTGCCCGCCAGCAGGAGCCAGGCGGGCAACATCACGATACAGAGCAGGGGGAAAAGCGTTGAATCGGGTACCACCACCGCCGCCATAAACAGGCTGAGCCACGCGTCGCGCGTGACCACCAGAACCAGCCCCAGAATAGAGCAGGAGACGGTAATGGCCGCCGGCACCGCATCGACATGTTCGTGCAGCATCAGCCCCAGCGCTACGCCAACAAAGACCGCCGGGAAGATGCGTCCACCGCGAAAACCGCAGGCTGCAGCCACCACCAGCGCGGCCAGCTTAATCACGGCAAACAGCAGATAGTCGGAGACGCTGAACACCTGGCTGAAGGCCAGCTGCTGCATCTCGTCCAGACCTTTGAACAAAGTCACCGTCCCGCCGATTGCCCCTAAAATACCAAGAATCAAACCTCCGGCCCCCAGGATTAACACCGGGTGCTTCAGTTTATGCACCAGCCGGTGCAGGCGGGGAAGACACCATACCGCGACCATCCCCAGCGCGATGGCGATGGCGACAACGATGGCGCCGCTGAAAATATCGGCTATCTGCATCTGGCCGTAGTGGGGAAGGGAGAGTGAAAAATGGGGATGGAAAAACAGGCTGGTCGTCAACGCGCCAGCGGCTGCGGCCATCAGCGGCGCAAACAGCTTATCCCACAGCGGGACGTCGTTATTGCTGCTGAGCGTCTGCGAAAAGATCAGTGCGGCAGCGACGGGCGTGCCGAAAAGCGCCCCGATGGTGCCTGCTGAGGCGAGAATGGTCCAGTCCAGCGCGCCGACCCGGGGCAAAATGCGTGAGCCGAGGAAAACCGCCAGGCCAATATTCACCGCCATAATCGGATGCTCAGGCCCCAGGCTAACGCCGCCCGCCAGACCGATAATCAACGCGATAATCAGCCCCGGCAGTGCCGAAGGGGAAACCGGGGCGCCAATCAGCGGTTCCTGTGCCGGGTCTGGTCCAGCATGGCCGGGACTGAAACGGATTACCAGGCCCACCGCAATACCGGTCAACGTCAGCATCACAACGATCCAGGCAGGAGAATCTGCAGTGGCCCCCAGTTTTGCCGGAAGCGCTGTCCATAATATTGTTTGCAGCACCGACGCGACTTTCATCACGACAATGAGCACCAGGCTTGAGGCCACGCCAATGATTAACGCCGGAATGGCCAGCAACAGCATGGTTCTGGCTCGCGGGTGGAGCATGATGATTTCCTTGTACAAAACGGTATTACGTTACTTTGCACATTAAGCTTTATGGCAATAGTGCAAAAGGTGCTGAAACGGTAAAGTTATTCTGTGACGAAGATCGATAATCCATGGGCATTCACCTTACGGCCGTTGTTGTTATCACGCCTTGAATTTACAGTGTCCCAAAGATTTATTCTGACTTTAGCGGAGCAGTAGAAGAATGACAAAGTATGCTTTGGTAGGTGATGTGGGCGGCACGAACGCGCGCCTCGCATTATGCGATGTAAGTAGCGGTGAGATTTCCCGGGCGAAAACCTACTCAGGGCTGGATTATCCAAGCCTTGAGGCCGTTGTCCGCGTCTATCTGGACGAGCATCAGGTAAGCGTTGAAGACGGCTGCATCGCGATTGCCTGCCCGATAACCGGCGACTGGGTCGCAATGACCAACCATACCTGGGCATTCTCCATCGCAGAGATGAAAAAAAACCTCGGTTTTTCGCATCTTGAAATCATCAATGACTTCACCGCGGTGTCCATGGCGATCCCGATGCTGAAGCCTGAGCATCTGATCCAGTTTGGCGGCGCTGAACCGGTCGAAGGCAAGCCGATTGCGGTTTACGGGGCCGGTACCGGCCTGGGCGTTTCGCATCTGGTGCATGTTGCCCAGCGCTGGGTGAGCCTGCCGGGTGAAGGCGGCCACGTAGACTTTGCGCCAAACAGCGAAGAAGAGGGCATTATCCTCGAAGAATTACGCGCTGAGATCGGCCACGTCTCCGCCGAGCGCGTCCTTTCAGGTCCGGGGCTGGTGAACCTCTACCGGGCGATTGTGAAATCTGACGGTCGTCTGCCGGAAAACCTGCAGCCGAAAGACGTCACCGAACGCGCGCTGGCGGACAGCTGCATTGACTGCCGTCGTGCCCTGTCGCTGTTCTGCGTGATCATGGGACGTTTTGGCGGCAACCTGGCGCTAACGCTGGGCACCTTCGGTGGGGTCTATATTGCGGGCGGGATCGTACCGCGCTTCCTCGACTTCTTTAAAGCCTCGGGCTTCCGCGGCGGGTTTGAAGATAAAGGGCGCTTCAGAAGCTACGTGCAGGACATTCCGGTTTATCTGATCGTGCATGATAACCCTGGCCTGCTGGGTTCGGGCGCCCATCTGCGTCAGGTTCTTGGTCAAATCCTCTGACGCATAGCCCTCTCCCGCGGGAGAGGGCGCTTTCTTTACAGGTGCATCAGCTGGCGGAACTCTTTCACCTTGCTGCGGCTCACCGGCACCTGAAAATCCAGATCCTTCAGACGCAAAATGTAGGTGTTGTTAAACCAGGGTTCGATCTCGCGGATCTTGTTTAAATTCACGCAGAACGAACGGTGGCAGCGGAAAAAGTGTGCCGCTGGCAGCTTGCTGCAAAACTCGGTGATGTTCATTGCCATCACGTACGATTCCCGCCGCGTATAGACAAACGTCATCTTTTCATGGGCTTCGGCATAGTAGATATCATTGACCGGCGTCACGATGATGCGCTCGTCTTTGACCAGATTAATGGTGTCGTTTTCCCGTACCGCTGGGGTGGCGCTAGCGGGGGCGGTCTGCTGCTGCCATGCGGCCTCCAGCTTTTGCAGCATGCTGACAATCCGCGACTCCTGATAAGGCTTAAGAATGTAGTCAAACGCCTCCAGCTCGAAGGCCTCTACGGCGTGCTCTTTCCAGGCGGTAACGAAAACGATAAACGGCTTATGGGCAAACTGATTGATGTTTTGCGCCAGCAATACGCCATCCAGCGACGGGATATTGATATCCAGGAAAATGGCGTCGACCCGGTTATGCTGCAAAAACTTCAGCACGTCCAGACCATCATCAAACGTACCCACAATCTCCATCTGGCTGTGGGTTTTAATAAGCCAGGTGAGCTCCTGCTGAGCCAGGAATTCATCTTCTACGATGATAACTTTCATAGGCTACTCCACCTGGGGCAACAGTGATGTCGTCGTATGTGCGAGAGAGCGCTCATTCGGGACGTAAAAAGAAATTTCGGTGCCCGGCTCAAGACGGTGAATATGCAGTCCGTCGCCGTAAAGCAGCTTGACCCGGTGGTGCACGTTCAGCAGGCCGATTTTATTTCCGGGCATCTCGTTAGACTCCACGCGCTCAATGACTTTTGGATCAATCCCGTGGCCGGTATCGCGCACGGCAATACGCACGCGGTTGCCGCTTTCGGTCACGCTGATGGTGACGACGCCTTTGCCTTTACAGGGCTGAATACCGTGAACAATCGCGTTTTCGACCAGCGGCTGGATAAGCAGGCTCGGGATCACGCAGTTGACCTCTTCATCAATATCGTAAATGACCGTGAGCTTGTCGCCAAAACGTGCCTGCTCAATCGCGATGTAGTCCTTGATTTGATACAGCTCTTTTTTAATGTCGATCTGCTCGTCATCTTTCAGTTCGATGTTGTAGCGCAGATAGCGCGACAGGTTGAAAATCAGCTGGCGCGCGGTGTCCGGATTAAGACGAATGGACGAGGAGATAGCGTTCAGCGCGTTAAACAGGAAATGGGGATTGATTTTGCTCTGCAGCGCGCGCAGCTCTGCCTTATTTGCCATCTCACGCAGCTGTTCCGCCCGCGAAACCTCAAGCTGGGTGGAGATAATCTGCGACAGGCCAATCGCCATCTCCTGCAGGGAGGAGGTGATCTGATGCGCGTGACAGTAATAAATTTTCAGGGTACCCGTCACGACGCCTTTCTCCCACAGCGGGATCACCAGCATCGAGTGGATCTCCGGCGTTCGGTGGGCTTCATCATTGTTTTTAATAATGATTTTACCGTAGTTAATCGCCTGCCTGGTGGTCGGGCTGATGGTGTCATCGTTGTCGCGATAGTTGTGTTCCCCGACGCCAACGTAGGCCAGCACGTGGTCAATGTTGGTGATGGCGACGGCGTCAGCATGGATGTCGTGACGGATAATCTCGCAGACCTGACGCAACGATTCCGCGTTAACGTGGCGGAAAAGCGGCAGCGTTTTGTTGGCGATATCCAGCGCCAGCTTGGCCTGACGGGCGGCGCTGGCCTCTTTTTCCCCTTCTACGCTTTGCACCAGCAGCACGATAAAACCGATGCACACGCTGCCCAGGATCATCGGGATACCGATTTTCGAGACGATATCCAACCCCAGCGCGGTGGTGGGGGCCCAGACGACGACCAGGATCATGGTCAGCGTTTCGCACACCATGCCTGCAACAATCCCGGCGCGCCAGCGCTGTTTTTTCGGGATTTTTCGGCTGATCCAGCCGGAAAGCACCCCGGCGATAATGCTGGTGATAAAGCACGGCACTGCCGTTACGCCACCGATATCAATCAGGTAGCGGTGCGTCCCGGCAATCAGGCCGGTGATGACGCCCACCCACGGACCAAACAAAATCCCGCCGGACATGACGGCGATTATGCGCACGTTAACCAGCGAACCCTCTACCGGCACGCCGGACCAGGTGCTGAACAGGGCGAACAGCGAAAAGATGGCGGTAACGGCCAGCAGCTCTTTTGGCGAGTGGGCTGATTTGTGCAACAGCTCGCGAAACAGGCGAACGCGAATGAGGAAGAACAGGCAAATCAGCATTAATGCCGCGCGGTCAAAAACCGCCAGCAGCATAGTGAATATTTCGTGCACGAGTAGACCTGGGATAACGGGAAAGAACCATGATAAAAAACCTGGCGCGTATTGACCAGCTATCCGTCAGGTTTATCAAATGAGGAAAAACCATAATTTGCAAAGGGGATTATCTGGCGGTGACCGATGCGTCCTGTTTTTTCCATGCCCGCGCACCGTCAGGTAACTGGTTTGATATCATCATGTTAAACAACGGCTATCAGAAAGCCGATCCCGAAACAGAGGCTTCCGCTTTTAGGCGCAGCCGAGTTCCTGTTTTCAGACGATCGCTTTTTTTTCATTTCCCTCTCGACAGCATGATTTTTTTCAGGTTATTTTCTAAACATGCCACATCGGTGGCAGCGTCGCTCGGACGGTCCGGGCGCTAACGTTAATCTGAGGAATCTATGGCTGAATTCAGTCCTGAACGCCGTTTTACGCGTATCGATCGTCTCCCCCCTTATGTTTTCAATATCACTGCTGAGCTGAAAATGGCTGCGCGTCGGCGCGGCGAAGATATCATTGATTTCAGCATGGGTAACCCTGACGGCCCAACGCCACCGCATATCGTTGAGAAGCTCTGCACGGTTGCCCAGCGCCCGGATACGCACGGCTACTCAACCTCTCGCGGTATTCCCAGGTTACGTCGCGCGATCTCGCGCTGGTATCAGGATCGCTATCAGGTTGATATCGATCCGGAAAGTGAAGCGATTGTCACCATCGGCTCGAAAGAGGGGCTGGCACACCTGATGCTTGCCACGCTGGATCATGGCGATACGGTGCTGGTGCCTAATCCAAGCTACCCGATCCATATCTACGGCGCGGTGATTGCCGGGGCGCAGGTCCGCTCCGTGCCGCTGGTGGAAGGTGTCGATTTCTTTAACGAGCTGGAACGTGCGATTCGCGAAAGCTATCCGAAACCCAAGATGATGATCCTCGGTTTCCCGTCGAACCCAACGGCCCAGTGCGTGGAGCTTGATTTCTTCGAGAAAGTTGTCGCGCTGGCCAAGCGTTATGACGTGCTGGTGGTTCACGATTTAGCCTATGCGGACATCGTCTATGACGGCTGGAAAGCCCCGTCGATTATGCAGGTCCCGGGCGCGCGTGACGTGGCGGTAGAGTTCTTTACCCTGTCGAAAAGCTACAACATGGCGGGCTGGCGTATTGGCTTTATGGTGGGTAACAAAACGCTGGTGAATGCACTGGCGCGCATTAAGAGTTATCACGACTATGGTACCTTCACGCCGCTGCAGGTCGCGGCTATCGCTGCCCTGGAAGGCGACCAGCAGTGTGTTCACGAGATTGCCGCCCAGTATAAGCGCCGTCGCGACGTGCTGGTAAAAGGGCTGCATGAAGCGGGCTGGATGGTGGAAATGCCGAAAGCATCTATGTACGTCTGGGCGAAAATTCCGGAGCCATATGCGGCGATGGGCTCGCTGGAGTTTGCCAAAAAACTGCTGCAGGATGCGAAGGTGTGTGTGTCACCGGGCATTGGCTTTGGTGATTACGGCGACACCCATGTGCGATTTGCCCTGATTGAAAACAGCGACCGTATTCGTCAGGCGGTGAGGGGCATCAAGAGTATGTTCCGGGCCGACGGTCTTCTCACCTCAAAGAGCGTCGCAGAACACCCCGCGTCGTCATGACATAAAAAAACAGGAGCCGATGGCTCCTGTTTTTTTGACTGCATGTTCTTCACTAGATCATCAGGGCAAAGGTTCCGGCCCAGACTAAAACAATCACCGAAATGCCCATAAAGAAATATTTCACGTTTCATCGCTCCGCGTATCTTGTGGTACGCATTTAAAAACAGAGTCCACCTGATTATAGAGAACTGAAATCCGGTCAAAACGGAAATGAGAATTTTCCCGTTACGCCGTTAACTCCAGCTCAGAATTCTGTGCTTTCCTGTTGCCAGACGGCGCTAATGTACGCCTAAAAATGAGGGGTGACAAGAGGCATTTTTTTAAATAATTTCCGTCACTTACGAGTGTCGTGGAACGGCGACAGTTTGATTTCGCTTCGCAATAAATTCACTTTGGGCGACGCAATCAAAGACGGTTTTTCAGCGGCAAGACAGGTGATTGAAAAGGTTAGTTTCTTAGCGAAACTAACCTTCCCGGAAGACTTAAATATAGAGAGAGGCTTCGCCAAGAGGGCGCGTTTTGAAACGGCGATGCATCCAAAGATACTGCTCTGGCGCACGCATGATTTCAGTTTCGATAACTTTATTGATAAACGCTGCGGCTTCGCACTCGTTTTCCGGGTAGTTAGCCATTTCAGGCGAGATGTGCAGACGATAGCCTGACTTATCTGCTTTTCTCACCATCGTCACGGTCAGCATGGAGGCGCCAGACAGACGCGAAATGACAAAGGTGCCGTTAGTCGTCGCAACGTCTTTCACCGCAAAGAAGGGCGCAAAGCTGCTGCCTTTACGTCCATAATCCTGATCGGGTGCAAACCAGACGGCTTCACCTTTCTTGAGGGCACCGACCATACCGCGCAGGTTGTTACGGCTGATCATCGCCTTATTGGAACGCATGCGGCCTCGCGTCTGCACCCACTCCATCAGCGCACTGTTGTGCGGTCTGTAGGTTGCCATCATTGGCTGACAAAGCCCCATCACGCGGCCGCCCAGCTCCAGCGACATAAAGTGAACGCCAACGACCATCACGCCGCGCTTTTGCATCTGTGCGCGCTTAAGGTTATCCAGGCCTTCCACGTCAAACCACTTGCGGACACGCTCATCCGGCCAGAACCAGGCCATGCCGGTTTCAAGCAGCGCCATGCCGATAGACTTGAAGTTTTCAGCGATGAGTTTCTCGCGCTCTTCAGCGTTGTACTGAGGAAAGCAAAGCTCAAGATTTTTACGCGCGATGGATTCGCGACGTTTCAGGAAAACGCGGGAAGCGCTGCCCAGTTTAGATCCCAGCAAACGCAGAACAGGGTACGGAAGTTGAACCAGCAGCCAGAGTACGCCAAGACCAAACCATGTGAACCAGTAACGCGGGTGCAAAAATGCGCGTTTGAAATTGGATTGAGACAAAATAGAGAAACCTATGTAGAGCCGGTGAAAGTAACGCATAGTGCGATACCACGTGCCTATTAGACCGTAGTACAAGGTCATGGTTGCAGGCTTTACCGATCTTTACGGCGTTACCTGGCCATAGCTGACATTGGGTGGGCGGCATAATGTAACACCGTTATACGATATGTGCTATTACTCGTTTTTGATTAAAAAAGCGGCAGTTTGGGAGGTGTTTGATTTTACAGATTTTATAGACTTCAACGTGGTATGGCGTCTTTGCTGGGGCATAACAGTTGTATCTGATGTGTACGCTGTTGAGCGGGCTGGATGTGGCCATACCAGATGGGCTTTTTTTGTATGGGATCCAACGGATTGCCGCCGAGCTGTCACGTCCTTGCAAGGCTTGGATGAGGATTACTACGGCTGAAACAGGGTTATTTGAGAATTTTACCGGAAGGATACGGTGCGTGCCGGATTATCGTTGCGCTGAAAAGATTGACTGAGCATGGTGTCCCCTGCAGGAATCGAACCTGCAACTAGCCCTTAGGAGGGGCTCGTTATATCCATTTAACTAAGGGGACGAGGCGGCACGAGTATAGCTCTATTTACACTTTGGGTTAAGCGCATTGCCGCCTGACTGCTCAAAGAGTCACCGTTCAGGTCGATTTTTTTGTCGATTTATCATCATTTTCCCGTGCCTTAAGCTCAGCTTTGCGTTTGTTCGACATGTCGTTGCGGATTTGGGCATGGCTTAACAGCGCAAAGATAAACGTTCCGCCGCAGATGTTTCCCGCCAGCGTCGGAAGGGCGAACGGCCAGAAAAAATCGCTCCAGTGAAGCGTACCGTTAAAGACCAGATAGAGGATTTCCACGGTACCGACCACAATATGCGTGGTGTCCGCCAGCGCAATCAGCCACGTCATCAATATGATCACCACAATTTTGGCGCTCCCCGCTGAAGGAAACATCCAGACCATCGTGGCGATAATCCAGCCGGAGATGATGGCATTTGAGAACATCTCGATCGGGGTGTTTTTCATCACATCCATGCCAATTTTCACAAACGCATCCCGGGTGGGTTCATCAAAGATCGGCATATATTCAAACGCCCATGCTGCGATCCCCGTGCCGATAATATTACCCAGCAGGACCACGCTCCAAAGCCGCATCAATAAACCGAAATTGCCGAGGGTGGGGTTTTGCATCACCGGCAGCACGGCGGTCACCGTGTTTTCGGTAAACAGCTGCTGGCGGGCCATGATGACGATAATAAAGCCAAAGGTATAGCCGAGGTTCTCCAGTAAAAATCCGCCGGGCACGCCTTCCAGCTGCACATGAAATATCCCTTTTGCGAGCAGTGACGCGCCCATAGAGAGCCCGGCAGCGATGGCTGACCAGAAGAGGGCCATCGCGTCGCGCTCCATCTCCTTTTCGCCATCCTGGCGGATATGTTCGTGGATGGCCATCGCGCGGGAGGGGAGGCGATCTTCATCAATTTCTATCTTCTCGCCGCGCGCTTTCTCCTCGCTTTCAATTTCAAGATCCTCATTGTTCTCGCCAATTTTTTCTTCGCCCACGTCTTTCATATTTGCTCCCGGAGGTTGATCTTTCTGTTAAGCGTAGCGGCTTTTATCGGGATGCCTGTGGGGATGCTCTTAAATTGGCGGCAATGACAACAAAGGTGATACATCTCTTTCAAAGTCATTATAAAATTGCCAGCGAAACGAATTCCAAAAGCCAGGCTATGCTGAGATCAGAGTCACGGTGGTTACTGCCCGTAATTGTGCTCATAGACATCGGTAAACGTGCTGTTACAATCGCTTGCACGTTTACAGACGGAGCGTCAACGGCTCCGTTACGGATGGCAATCAACGATAGCCATACTGAACAGGGAGATATTTATGAAACTTCGGCTGTCGGCGCTTGCGCTTGGCGCGACGATGCTTGTGGGCTGCGCCAGCTCCGGTGAGCAAACGGGACGCTCCGATCCTCTCGAAGGATTTAACCGCTCAATGTATAGCTTCAACTACAACGTACTGGACCCGTATGTGGTTCGTCCGGTGGCTGTAGCATGGCGCGATTATGTTCCACAACCTGCGCGTAACGGGTTAAGTAACTTTACCAGCAACCTCGAAGAGCCTGCGGTAATGGTGAACTACTTCCTTCAGGGCGACCCGTATCAGGGGATGGTCCACTTTACCCGCTTCTTCCTGAACTCCATTCTGGGGATGGGTGGCTTTATTGATGTTGCAGGTATGGCTAATCCGAAACTGCAGCGTGAACAGCCGCACCGTTTCGGCAGCACGATGGGGCACTACGGCGTCGGGTATGGTCCGTACATGCATTTACCGTTCTACGGTAGTTTTACCCTCCGTGATGATGGCGGCGATATGGCGGATACGCTGTATCCGGTCTTGTCATGGCTGACCTGGCCGCTGTCGGTGGGTAAATGGACGGTGGAAGGGATTGAAACCCGCGCGCAACTGCTCGACTCTGATGGTCTGCTGCGCCAGTCTTCTGACCCGTACATTATGGTACGTGAAGCGTACTTCCAGAATCATGACTTTATTGCCAACGGCGGTAAGCTTAAGCCGGAAGAGAATCCAAACGCGAAGGCGATCGAAAACGAACTGAAAGACATCGATTCGGAATAAATAAAAAAGGTGAGCAATGCTCACCTTTTTTGATTTCAGCGCAATTAGAACGCGTAGTTGAAGTTCATGCCGTACAGCCAGGCTTTACCTTCGGAAGAGAACTCATACGGACCTTCCTTGAAGTTAACTTTTTGACCGTGCATATAAGAGATGCCCGCATCAATAGAGGCATCTTTGTTGAATGCATAGGTCGCACCTGCGCTCAGCCAGAAGCGGTCCTGATCCGGAATAGAGATAGAGCGTTTGTCTGCTGGTACCGGACTATCATCGAAGGCAATACCGGTACGGAATGTCCAGTTGTCATCCATATAGTAGGTGGTCCCCAGCGCGATGCGGTAAGCATCACGGAAGCTCTCATCTTTATAGAAGAGCGTGTCGCCGTTGCTGTTGGTCGCCTTCAGCTCCTGGAACTGGCTCCAGCTGGTGTAGGTCAGGCTATAGTGAACTGCCCACTGTGGCGCCACTTTGTTATAACCCGACAATTCCCACATTTCTGGTAAGTGCAGGCTCAGAGAGCCGCCAGTGGTTTGGCCATTGGTCCCCATAGGAAGACCGAAGTTGCCGAGGATCTGGTTATAAGCAGAAGGGAGGCTGCTTTTGTAATCGCCATCAAAGTCGATTTTTACTTCGGAACGGTAGGTAAAGCCGTAACGGTTGTTTTTATCGAGTTCATAGAGGATACCGGCGTTCCAGCCAAAGCCCCATTCGTCGCCCTTCAGATAAGCAATCTGAGTGTCTGCTGGGATACCAGCCACTCGCTGTGCCAGGGCTGGTGGTAGCGCGCCTGAGCCAGCAACGACTTTACCCAGGTCGCCCGCGTAACGTTCGATCTTCGCTTTAGCATACACAGCGTCAAAGCCTACGCCGAAGCTCCAGTGATTATCCAGACGGTAAGCACCGCTCAGGTTCAGGTTCAGGGTTTCCAGGTCGGTTTTACCGCCAAACGCCCCAGCTGCATAGTCGTTATTGAACTCGGTTGCTAAACCGTAGTTAGAGGTCACGGATGCACCCCAGCCAAACTGGTCGTTGATCGGCGCCACGAAGTGCATGTTTGGAACCCATGCCGTTGGGGCAATGTTATCCGATTTCAGATCGGCACCTGTCGGAGAACGGCCCGAGATATCAACGCCTGGATCGACAAAAATAGCACCGGCAGAGAAAGTCGGACGATCAAACATCATGATTAATGCAGGGTTACGACTCGCGTTACCTGCATCATCAGCAATAGCGCCTTCCCCGGAATACGCACGGCCAAGGCCAGAGGAAGAAAATTCGTTTAACTGAAAGCCCGCTGACCAGGCGGAAGTGGAGACGAGTGCCACTGCGACTGCCAGCGCAGTCTTGTTGAACAGGGTTTTCTGGCTCATGACCATAACCTCATTGAGTTATTTTTATTCAATAATTGTTACATACCGTAACAGGAGCGCGAAGTGTAGGGTCTGAGGTATGACAGACAAATCAGACCAGTGGCCAGAGTATAGGTCTGACCAGCCTGAATGTTGCAAGTTTGTTTATTAATATTTTCAAACATGTTTCGTGAAACGAGATCTGGTTGGCAAAATTGTGACCATCGCGACTCACCCAAAAGGGTGGTTTTTGTTTTAGATCATTTTTTAGTGTGATATTGGTCACTTATCCGATTTTGCGCCATTAACGGCTGGAGAGAGCCCGCGCCGGGGCGTAAAATAGCAGCATCGTGTTTATCTCGCGCGCTGCGCGAATACAGAGGAAATTGAGCTATGAGTAAATGCAGTGCTGATGAAACCCCGGTTTGCTGCTGTATGGATGTTGGGACCATTATGGACAACACCGATTGCACCGCCTCTTACAGCCGCGTATTCACCAACCGCGCAGAAGCGGAAGAGACCCTGACCGCACTGAGCAAGCGTGCGCGTGACGTTGAATCCGATCCGTGTGAAATCAAGTCTACCTTTACCGAAGTGGAAGGCGGCGTGAAGCTGGACATCGACTTTGTCTTCGCCTGCGAAGCAGAAACGCTGATTTTCCAGCTGGGCCTGCGTTAATCTCTGCGGCCTGATGCCCTCACCCCGACCCTCTCCCACGGGAGAGGGTGCAAACACTAAAAACGGTAACCTACGGGTTACCGTTTTGCTTTTTCCTTGGGGCATTTTCTTTTTCTTCTCTGTGCCTTAGCTCGCACTTTTTCGTTTCCCCGATTGGCTGAATGTAAAAAAATGGTTAAGACTATTATCAGGTCAGACCACTTTATGTTTGAGAAAATTTTTTACAGGGGAGTGTTATGAGTCAGGCATTACCGCTTATTACCCGTCAGGGCGATCGAATTGCCATAGTCAGTGGATTGCGCACGCCATTTGCGCGTCAGGCAACGGCGTTTCATGGCATACCGGCCGTCGACCTGGGGAAAATGGTAGTGGGGGAGATGCTGGCTCGCAGCGAAATTCCGCCTGAGGTCATTGAACAGCTGGTGTTCGGTCAGGTTGTGCAGATGCCAGAAGCCCCCAACATTGCGCGTGAAATCGTCCTCGGTACCGGGATGAACGTGCATACCGATGCCTACAGCGTCAGCCGCGCCTGTGCGACCAGTTTCCAGGCCGTGGCTAACGTCGCTGAAAGCCTGATGGCAGGCACAATTCGCGCCGGGATTGCGGGTGGGGCGGACTCCTCTTCAGTGCTGCCGATTGGGGTCAGTAAAAAGCTGGCGCGCATCCTGGTGGATGCCAATAAAGCCCGCACGATGGGTCAGAAACTCAAACTCTTCTCACGTTTACGCCTGCGCGACCTCATGCCTGTACCACCTGCCGTCGCGGAATACTCCACCGGCCTGCGCATGGGCGATACCGCCGAGCAGATGGCTAAAACGTATGGTATTACCCGTGAACAGCAGGATGCCCTGGCGCATCGTTCGCACCAGCTCGCTGCGAAGGCCTGGTCGGAAGGCAAACTTGCCGACGAGGTGATGACGGCTTACATCCCGCCTTACCGTGAACCGCTCGCGGAAGATAACAATATTCGCGGCACCTCGACGCTGGCGGATTACGCAAAGCTGCGCCCGGCGTTTGACCGCAAGCACGGCACGGTGACGGCGGCGAACAGCACGCCGCTGACGGATGGCGCAGCCGCCGTGATCCTGATGACCGAATCCCGCGCGAAGGAGCTGGGCATCACTCCCCTGGGGTATTTACGCAGCTATGCTTTCACCGCCATTGATGTCTGGCAGGACATGCTGTTAGGTCCGGCGTGGTCCACGCCGCTGGCACTGGAGCGCGCGGGGCTGACGCTGGCTGATTTAACCCTGATTGATATGCACGAAGCGTTTGCCGCGCAAACCCTGGCAAACGTACAGCTGCTGGCAAGCGAGCGTTTCGCGCGCGATGTGCTGGGCCGCGCCCACGCCACGGGCGAAGTGGATCAGAGTAAATTCAACGTGCTGGGCGGCTCTATCGCCTATGGTCATCCGTTTGCCGCCACAGGGGCGAGGATGATCACACAAACATTACATGAACTCCGTCGCCGTGGCGGCGGGTTTGGCCTTGTTACCGCCTGTGCTGCGGGTGGCCTTGGCGCAGCAATGGTTCTGGAGGCTGAATAATGGATATGCCATCTGCATTTAATCTGACGGTTCGCCTCGATAACGTGGCCGTTATCACTATTGATGTGCCTGATGAAAAGATGAATACCCTGAAGGCCGAATTTGGTGTTCAGGTGCGCGCGATGCTAAAGCAGATCCGCGACAACAAAGCCATTCGTGGTCTGGTGTTTATCTCTGCCAAGCCGGATAACTTTATCGCCGGGGCCGATATCAACATGATCGCCCGGGCGCAAAGCGCTCTGGAAGCCGAAGAGCTGGCGCGTCAGGGCCAGCAGGTGATGGCGGAGATTAACGGCCTGCCGATCCCGGTCATTGCCGCGATCCACGGCGCCTGTCTGGGCGGCGGGCTAGAGCTGGCGCTGGCCTGCCATAGCCGGATTTGTACTGACGATGCGAAAACCATTCTGGGTTTGCCGGAAGTGCAGCTGGGCCTGCTGCCAGGCTCCGGCGGAACGCAACGACTGCCGCGCCTGGTGGGCGTCAGCACGGCGCTGGAGATGATCTTAACCGGTAAACAGCTGCGCGCCCGTCAGGCGCTGAAAGCCGGTCTGGTCGATGACGTTGTGCCGCAGTCCATTTTGCTGGAGGCCGCCGTTGAGCTTGCGCTGAAAGGGCGTCAGGAAAAACGTCCTCTGCCGGTACGTGAGCGCGTGCTGGCCGGCCCGCTGGGGAGAACGCTCCTGTTCAGCATGGTGGGCAAAAAGACCGAACAAAAAACCAAAGGCAATTACCCGGCGGCAAAGCGGATCCTCGACGTGATCGAAACCGGGCTGTCGCAAGGCAGCAGCAGCGGCTATGCCGCTGAAGCTAAAGCCTTTGGCGAACTGGCGATGACGCCGCAGTCACAGGCATTGCGCAGCATCTTCTTCGCCAGCACGGACGTGAAAAAAGATCCCGGCAGCGAGGCAGAATCTGCGCCACTGCGTGCCATTGGCGTACTGGGCGGGGGGCTCATGGGCGGCGGTATCGCTTTTGTTACCGCCAGCAAAGGCAAATTACCTGTACGAATCAAAGACATTAATCCTAAGGGGATCAACCACGCGCTGCAGTACAGCTGGCAGAACCTTGATCAAAAGGTCAAACGCCGCCATATCAAGGCAAGCGAGCGTGATAAAACCCTGTCGATGATTTCCGGTACCACGGATTACAGCGGTTTTGCGCACCGCGATCTGGTGATTGAAGCCGTGTTTGAGGATCTGGCGCTTAAGCAGCAGATGGTGGCAGACGTTGAGCAACATTGCGCCCCGCATACCATTTTTGCCTCCAATACGTCGTCATTATCCATTGGCGATATCGCGGCGAAAGCCGAGCGTCCGGAGCAGGTGATCGGACTGCATTTCTTTAGCCCGGTCGAAAAAATGCCGCTGGTGGAGGTGATTCCGCATGCGACCACCAGTCCGCAAACCATCGCTACGGTAGTCAAGCTTGCGAAGAAGCAGGGTAAAACGCCGATCGTGGTAGCAGATAAAGCCGGCTTCTACGTTAACCGCATTCTGGCTCCCTACATTAATGAAGCAATGCGGTTGCTGACGGAAGGCGAGAAAATCGAGCACGTCGACGAGGCATTGGTAAAGTTTGGTTTCCCCGTTGGCCCAATCCAACTTTTGGATGAGGTGGGAATAGATACCGGCACTAAAATTATACCAGTGCTGGAAGCCGCATATGGCGATCGTTTTAGCCCACCTGCAAACATTGTTTCTGCGATTTTGAAGGACGATCGCAAAGGCAGAAAAAATGAACGCGGTTTCTATCTTTACGGCGCGAAAGGGCGTAAAAGCAAGAAACAGCTCGACCCTTCGGTTTATGGGCTTATTTCGACCACCGGTCAGGGAAAACTGTCCGCCGTTCAGTGCGCTGAGCGCTGCGTGATGATGATGCTCAATGAAGCGGCACGCTGCTTTGGTGAACAGGTGATCAAGAGCGCACGCGATGGTGACATCGGCGCGGTATTTGGCATTGGTTTCCCGCCGTTCCTTGGCGGTCCGTTCCGTTACATGGATACGCTCGGCACGGGTGAAGTGGTTGCTATCCTGCAACGTCTGGCTTCGCAATATGGTCCACGGTTTACACCGTGTGACGAATTATTGCAGATGGCGGAACGCGGCCAGACATTTTGGCCTGCAAGGGAAACTGTCCTCGTAAGCTGAGGTCAAAGAAGGGTAAATCCGGAAGTGAATGAACCTGTTCTGGCGATTTTGTAAACAGAGATTGACTATACTTACGCCATTGAGGTAAAAAACAGCGTTTCATTCACCGAATGGATCAGGCACAATGCCCGACCATCGGGTTTTCTACCTCGCAGCATTTATCGCGGGTAGTTAACGCCGGTGATTCTGGTTAACAAAAGCGGTGCAATATGCAAGTTTTTATCATGCGTCACGGCGACGCGGCACTCGATGCCGCCAGTGACTCAGTACGTCCTTTGACCGTCTGTGGCTGCGACGAATCTCGTCTGATGGCGACCTGGCTTAACGGTCAAAAAGTGGACATCGAACGCGTTCTGGTGAGTCCGTTCCTGCGTGCAGAACAGACGCTGGACGTGGTAGGGGAGTGTATGAACCTGCCATCCAGTGTGGATGTTCTCCCTGAACTCACCCCATGTGGCGATGTAGGCCTTGTCAGCGCTTATCTTCAGGCGCTGTGCAATGAAGGTGTCGCTTCCGCGCTGGTCATTTCCCACCTGCCACTGGTTGGCTATCTGGTATCTGAGCTGTGCCCAGGCGAGACCCCGCCGATGTTCACGACATCCGCCATTGCCAATGTTTCTCTCGACGAAACGGGCAAAGGTGTCTTCAACTGGCAAATGAGTCCGTGCAACCTGAAGATGGCAAAAGCGATCTGACGTGACGTGCGATATGGCGGGGTGCAATGTGCTTCCCGCCATTCTGTCAGGGCAACTCTGGCGGCTGCCACTCTTCCACTTCAATCAACACCAGCAATGCGGCATCTCCGCCGTACTCTTTGGGTGCCTGATGAAAAGCCATCACGTGTGGATGCTGAGCCAGCCATAGCGGCGTCTGTTGTTTGAGGATATGTTTACCGTGGCCATGCATCACGCAGGCGCAGAAAACATGTTCACGGCGACAGGCAGCGATCAACGCCCCCAGCTCCTGTTTTGCCTGCATCTGCGTTAAACCGTGGAGATCGAGAAACAGCTCCGGCGAATAATCTCCGCGACGTAACTTTTTCAGCTCAAAATGGCTGACGTCTTCGCGTACGTATTTTACAGCCCCCTGCGTATTGAGCAGCGGCTGAAATTCATCTGAAAAATAGTGGCTGTTATCCGCCTGCTCCTGCAGCAGGCGTTTGACCGGTACTTCGCTGATTTTTTTACGCTGCGGGCGATGGACGATGGTGTCCTGCGTGATTTTACGCGTCCCGGTCATTAGCTGTTGGAAGAGCGCCTGATCCTCCTCGCTGAGCGATGTTTTCTTTTTCATTCGTCATTCTCATCTCGTATTTCCGACAGTGTACCCGACTAAACGCATTTTTTAACCTCAAGCGAGACGCGTCATTGCTGATTTATCGCCGTCTTCATGGCAAACTAGCCGCCGAAAATTATGCGAGCATGCCCTGGAGGAAAGAGTGGATAAAATATTTGTCGATGAAGCAGTAAACGAGCTGCATACCATACAGGACATGTTGCGCTGGTCGGTTAGCCGCTTCAGCGCCGCTAATATCTGGTACGGTCACGGTACCGATAACCCGTGGGATGAAGCCGTGCAGCTGGTGCTGCCGTCCCTCTACCTGCCGCTGGATATCCCGGAAGACATGCGCACCGCGCGCCTGACCTCCAGCGAAAAACACCGCATCGTTGAGCGCGTGATCCGCCGCGTGAACGAGCGCATTCCGGTCGCCTACCTGACCAACAAAGCCTGGTTCTGCGGCCACGAGTTCTATGTCGATGAACGCGTGCTGGTGCCGCGCTCGCCGATTGGCGAGCTGATTAACAACCACTTTGAAGGTCTGATCGGCCATCAGCCGCAGCACATTCTGGATATGTGTACCGGCAGCGGCTGCATCGCGATTGCCTGCGCGTACGCCTTCCCGGAAGCGGAAGTGGACGCCGTCGATATCTCTACCGACGCGCTGGCCGTAACCGAGCACAACATTGAAGAGCACGGCCTGATCCATCACGTTACGCCAATTCGCTCTGACCTGTTCCGCGATCTGCCGACGCTGCAGTACGATCTGATCGTCACCAACCCGCCGTACGTTGATGCGGAAGACATGTCCGATCTGCCGAACGAATACCGTCACGAGCCGGAGCTGGGTCTGGCGTCAGGCTCTGACGGCCTGAAGCTGACCCGCCGCATTCTGGCCTGCGCGCCGGATTATCTGACCGACGACGGCGTTCTGATTTGTGAAGTGGGCAACAGCATGGTACATCTGATAGAGCAGTACCCGGATGTGCCGTTCACCTGGCTTGAGTTCGACAACGGCGGTGACGGCGTCTTTATGCTGACCAAAGCGCAGCTGCTCGACGCGCGCGAACACTTCAGCATCTATAAAGATTAATCCAGCGGGCTTCGGCCCGTTTCACAACGCTCAAACACAAACAACAATATCGGAGCCGTGATGGCAGGAAACAGTATTGGACAGTTATTCCGCGTGACCACCTTTGGCGAGTCGCACGGGCTGGCGCTGGGCTGTATCGTTGATGGCGTACCGCCAGGCATCGAACTGACCGAAGCCGATTTACAGCACGACCTCGACCGTCGTCGTCCGGGCACCTCTCGCTACACCACGCAGCGTCGCGAGCCGGACCAGGTAAAAATTCTTTCCGGCGTCTTTGAAGGCCGCACCACCGGGACCAGCATTGGTCTGCTGATCGAAAACACCGATCAGCGGTCCCAGGACTACGGCGCCATCAAAGACGTCTTCCGTCCGGGCCACGCCGACTACACCTACGAACAAAAGTACGGCTTCCGCGACTATCGCGGCGGCGGGCGTTCTTCCGCGCGTGAAACCGCGATGCGCGTGGCGGCAGGGGCGATTGCTAAGAAATACCTGCAGCAGAAGTTTGGCATCGTCATTCGCGGCTGTCTGACCCAGATGGGCGACATTCCGCTGGCGATCAAAGACTGGGATCAGGTTGAACAAAACCCGTTCTTCTGCGCCGATGCCGACAAGCTGGAGGCGCTGGACGAACTGATGCGCGGCCTGAAAAAAGAGGGCGACTCTATTGGGGCGAAAGTCACCGTGGTGGCCGATGGTGTCCCGGCTGGCTGGGGCGAGCCGGTATTTGACCGTCTCGACGCCGACATTGCCCACGCGCTGATGAGCATCAACGCGGTGAAGGGCGTAGAGATTGGCGACGGCTTTGACGTGGTTCAGCTTCGCGGCAGTCAGAACCGCGACGAAATCACGAAGGCGGGCTTCCAGAGCAACCATGCGGGCGGCATCCTGGGCGGTATCAGCAGCGGGCAGCAGATTGTTGCCAACATCGCGCTGAAGCCGACCTCCAGCATCACCGTGCCGGGCCACACGATTAACCGCGATGGCGAAGAAGTTGAGATGATCACCAAAGGTCGTCACGATCCGTGCGTGGGGATCCGCGCGGTGCCGATCGCTGAAGCGATGCTGGCGATCGTGCTGATGGATCACTTCCTGCGCCAGCGCGCGCAGAATGCGGATGTGACGACCACCATTCCACGCTGGTAAACATGAAAAAAACCGCAATTGCTCTGCTGGCGCTGCTTGCCAGTGGAGCCAGTCTGGCCGCGACGCCATGGCAAAAAATCACCCACCCGGTGGCGGGGAGCGCGCAGTCCATTGGCGCCTTTTCCAACGGCTGTATCGTCGGTGCCCAGGAGCTTCCTCTCCAGTCTGATACCTATCAGGTGATGCGCACCGATCAGCGACGTTATTTCGGCCACCCGGATCTGGTGCTGTTCATCCAGCGTCTGGGAAACCAGGTGCATAACCTGGGGCTGGGCACGATGCTGATTGGCGATATGGGGATGCCTGCCGGCGGTCGCTTTAACGGTGGACACGCCAGTCACCAGACCGGACTGGATGTCGATATCTTCCTGCAGCTGCCGAAAACCCGCTGGACCTCTGCCCAACTACTGAAACCGCAGGCGCTGGATCTGGTGGCGAGCGACGGTAAGCGCGTTGTGCCGTCCCTGTGGACGCGGGACGTATCCAGCATGATCAAGCTGGCCGCGGAAGATAACGACGTCACGCGGATTTTCGTTAACCCGGCCATCAAGCAGCAGCTTTGTCTGGATGCCGGAACCGATCGCGACTGGCTGCGCAAAGTGCGCCCGTGGTTCCAGCATCGTGCGCACATGCACGTTCGTCTGCGCTGCCCGGCAAATAGCCTGGAATGTGAAGATCAGCCGCTACCGCCGCCAGGCGATGGCTGCGGTGCGGAACTGCAAAGCTGGTTTGAACCGGCAAAACCTGGAACCTCTAAGCCTGAGAAGAAGACACCGCCTCCGTTGCCGCCTTCCTGCCAGGCGCTACTGGATGAGCATGTACTTTAATGGATAATTTCGTCGATCTGTTTATGGTGTCACCGTGGATGCTGGCGGCACTGTTTTTTGTTGCGATGTTAGCCGGTTTTATCGATGCCCTGGCGGGCGGGGGCGGTTTGCTGACCGTTCCGGCACTGCTGGCGGTGGGGATGAGCCCTGCCCAGGCGCTCGCCACGAACAAACTTCAGGCCTGCGGCGGATCGCTCTCTGCGTCGCTCTACTTTATTCGGCGTAAGGTGGTAAACCTTGCCGATCAGAAGCTGAATATTCTGATGACCTTTATCGGCTCGACCTCAGGTGCGCTGCTGGTTCAGCACGTGCAGTCTGATATTTTGCGTCAGATCCTGCCGATTCTGGTTATCTGCATTGGCCTCTACTTTTTGCTGATGCCAAAGCTCGGTGAAGAGGACCGCCAGCGTCGTCTGCACGGCCTGCCGTTTGCGCTGATTGCCGGGGGCTGTGTGGGTTTTTACGACGGTTTCTTCGGGCCGGGGGCCGGTTCATTTTATGCGCTGGCGTTCGTGACGCTGGCCGGGTTTAACCTCGCCAAATCCACTGCCCATGCCAAAGTGCTCAACGCGACCTCAAACGTCGGCGGCCTGCTGCTGTTTATCATCGGCGGTAAGGTCATCTGGGCAACCGGATTTGTGATGATGGCAGGGCAGTTCCTGGGCGCGCGCGCGGGCTCGCGTCTGGTGTTAAGCAAAGGACAAAAACTGATTCGCCCGATGATCGTCATCGTCTCGGCCGTAATGAGCGCCAAACTTCTTTATGACAGCCATGGACAGGAGATCCTCACCTGGTTGGGGATGCACTAATGAACAGTACGCATAAATACGAACAGCTGATTGAGATTTTCGACGGCTGTTTTGCTGACGATTTTAATACCCGTCTGATTAAAGGCGACGACGAACCGATCTATCTTCCTGCTGATGCAGAGGTTCCGTATAACCGCATCGTCTTTGCCCACGGCTTTTACGCCAGCGGCTTGCACGAGATTTCACACTGGTGCATTGCGGGTAAAGCGCGGCGCGAGCTGGTGGACTTCGGCTACTGGTACTGCCCGGACGGACGTGACGCCGCAACGCAGGGGCAGTTTGAGGATGTGGAAGTGAAGCCGCAGGCGCTGGAATGGCTATTCTGCGTCGCGGCGGGTTTCCCGTTCAACGTGAGCTGTGACAACCTCGAAGGCGACTTCGAGCCAGACCGTATCGTCTTCCAGCGCCGTGTGCATGCGCAGGTGATGGAATATCTTGAGAAAGGCATCCCGGAACGTCCGGCACGCCTGATCGAGGCCTTACAGAATTATTACCACACGCCGGTTATCACGGCGGAATGCTTCCCTTGGCCGGAAGATCTTTAACAGAGGAAAGAAGATGATCGCAGAATTTGAATCACGCATTCTGGCGTTAATTGATGACATGGTGGAACACGCCAGTGATGATGAGCTGTTCGCCAGCGGTTATCTGCGTGGTCACCTGACGCTCGCGGTAGCCGAGCTGGAAGCGGGTGACGATCACTCTGCCGATGCCGTTCACGCTGAAGTCACTCGCAGTCTGGAAAAAGCCATTTTGGCCGGGGAGCTCTCTCCGCGCGACCAGTCGCTGGTGCTGGGCATGTGGGACACTTTGTTCCAGCAGGCGAAAGCGAAGTAAGTGTTTCACCACCCTCTCCCACGGGGAGAGGGACGGGTGAGGGCACCAGGCCACACCCTACTTAACCTTCTTCCCCTTCAGCAGTTTCCGTACCCACAAGCGATTCGGATTCAGCCCAGCAAGTGTAACCCTGTCCAGCGGAATCGGCTCGTCGCTCATTTGCGCGGCTAACACTTCTGCCAGCAGCGGTGCGGAACACAGCCCGCGAGATCCTAATCCACCCAGCATATACAGCTCCGGATAAACCGGCGCGCTTACCGCATTATCCCGGTTATCAGCAAGGTCCTGATAGGCCTCAAGCGTCGCCTCATAGTCTGGCACATTTCCCGCCATCGGCAGATGATCGCGGGTGGCGCAGCGCACGCCGCAGCGCGCTTCCCCCTCGCTGACGTCAACCTCTTTCGCCCACGCCGCATCTGGGAAACAGTCAATCAGGCGCTGGCGGTTCTGCGCCTGATCCGCGTCGCTGTAGCGCATATCCGTTTCGCCACGATGGTAGCTGGCCCCGATGCAGTGATGGCCGTTAGACGGATTTTGCGGCGTCAGATAGCCGTCATAGCACAGCACCTGACGCAGTTTGCTCAGTTCGGGTGCGGAAGGAATATGGCTCACCTGGCCGCCGACCGGATAAACCGGCAGCGTTTCTGTCTGGATAAACTGGCTGATGTTATGCCCGTTTGCCAGCACAACGCAGGCATGGCTCGCCGCTTTGCCATCGGCAAAACGCAGATTCCAGCGTTCTGTCCGTCTCAACGATTCAACGGTGTGAGCATAATGCGCCGTCAGCCCGCGCGACTGCGCCAGGGCAATGACCGCCGCGGTCAGTTCAGCCGGACACAGCCAGCCGCCGAGCGGATACTGAATGCCCCCACAGCCGGTTTCCACGCCAGCGGTGTCTGCCACCTCTTGTGCACTTACCGCGCGGGCAATCTCGTCAGGCAGGCCCAGCGACAGCATCTGCGTGATTTTTTGCTGGCTCTTTTCATCCCAGCCGAGCTGCGTCACGCCGCACCAGTCATGGTCAAACGCCACCGGCAGGGCGTCGTACAGGCGACGGGCGAAGGTAAACGCCGCCGGGAAAAACCGGAACAGGGCCGGGTCGTGCGCGCTTAAAAGCGGATAGAGCGCCCCCTGGCGATTGCCGGACGCGCCGCTTGCTGGCGCATCGTCAGCACAGTAGAGCGTGACCTGCCAGCCGCGGTGGAGAAGCGCGAGGGACAGCAGGGCGCTGGCGATCCCCCCGCCGACTATCGCCACCTCACGTGCTGCGCTGGCGCGGCGTGCAAACCAGGGCGCCTGAGCGGGAACGTCCAGCGTCTGTTCCATCCTGCCGACCAGCATGTCGCGCTTGCGGCCAAAGCCTTTGGTCTTCTGCATGGTAAAACCCGCCTCCTGCAGCCCGCGGCGGACAAAGCCTGCCGAGGTGAAGGTGGCAAGCGTTGCGCCAGGACGGGCCAGCCGCGCCATCGCGCTAAACAGATGCTGGCTCCACATGTCCGGGTTTTTGGCGGGGGCAAAGCCGTCCAGGAACCACGCGTCCACCGTCTGATTCATCGAATCATCGAGCGTATCGGTCAGGTCATTGATGTCGCCAAGCCATAAATCCAGCGTTACGCGTCCGCCGTCCAGAATCAGACGGTGGCAGCCGCCGATGTGAGGCGGCCACTGCGCCTGAAGCTGTTCCGCCAGGGTGGCAAGCTCAGGCCAACGCTGATGAGCGAGCCGCAGATCGTGCGCGGTGAGCGGGAATTTTTCGAAACTGATGAAATGTAATCTTTGTAGCGTAGCCTCAGGGTGTGCAGCGTGAAACTGGTTAAAAGCCTGCCAGAGGGTTAAAAAATTCAGCCCGGTGCCGAATCCACTTTCCGCGACCACAAACAGGCTCCGCGGATGCTCCGGGAAACGGGTGCTGAGCTGGTTTCCGTCGAGGAAAACATAGCGAGTTTCTTCGAGTCCGTTATCATTAGAAAAATAGACGTCATCAAAATCTCGGGAAACAGGTGTACCCTCAGCGTTGAATTCGAGGTTGGCGGGTTGTATAGCGTTTTGTTTCACGTAAGTTACTCGTCTGACAGGCAGTGGCACGATCTTAACGATGTGAGTCCATCGGTGCAAATTTCCGCAGAAAATGTCTGATCGGACTTGTTCGGCGTACAAGTGTACGCTATTGTGCGACTCGAAACTTACTATAGTGCGACTTACAGAGGTATTGAATGAAACGTGCAGTGATTACTGGCCTGGGCATTGTTTCCAGCATCGGTAATAACCAGCAGGAAGTCCTGGCATCTCTGCGTGAAGGACGCTCCGGGATCACTTTCTCTGAAGAGTTTAAAGATTCAGGTATGCGTAGCCACGTATGGGGTAACGTCAAACTGGACACCACCGGTTTGATTGACCGCAAAGTGGTTCGTTTCATGAACGATGCCTCTATTTATGCTTATCTCTCCATGCAGGAAGCGATCAAAGATTCCGGCCTGAGTGAAGAGGTTTATCAGAACAACCCGCGCGTGGGTCTGATCGCCGGTTCCGGCGGCTCATCAAAAGCGCAGGTATTCGGCGCTGACGCAATGCGTAGCCCGCGTGGTCTGAAAGCAGTAGGTCCGTACGTGGTCACCAAAGCCATGGGTTCTGCGGTTTCCGCGTGCCTGGCGACCCCATTCAAAATCCACGGTGTGAACTACTCCATCAGCTCCGCGTGTGCGACTTCCGCACACTGTATCGGTAATGCTGTTGAGCAGATCCAGCTGGGTAAACAGGACATCGTATTTGCTGGCGGCGGCGAAGAGCTGGGCTGGGAAATGGCCTGTGAATTCGACGCGATGGGCGCACTGTCCACCAAGTACAATGAAACCCCGGATAAAGCCTCCCGTACCTATGATGCGCACCGTGACGGTTTCGTTATCGCTGGCGGCGGCGGTATGGTTGTGGTTGAAGAGCTGGAGCATGCCCTGGCACGTGGCGCGCACATCTACGCTGAAATCGTGGGCTACGGTGCAACGTCTGACGGCGCCGACATGGTTGCGCCATCCGGCGAAGGCGCGGTGCGCTGCATGAAGATGGCGATGCACGGCGTTGACACCCCAATCGACTACCTGAACTCCCACGGTACCTCTACTCCGGTAGGCGACGTGAAAGAGCTGGGTGCGATCCGTGAAGTCTTCGGCGACAACAGCCCGGCGATTTCCGCGACCAAAGCCATGACCGGTCACTCTCTGGGTGCGGCTGGCGTGCAGGAAGCGATCTACTCTCTGCTGATGCTGGAAAACGGCTTTATCGCGCCAAGCATCAACATTGATGAGATGGACGAGCAGGCTGCTGGCCTGAACATCGTGACCAAACCAATGGACGCGACGCTGACCACCGTTATGTCAAACAGCTTCGGCTTCGGTGGCACCAACGCCACGCTGGTAATGCGTAAGCTGAAAGCATAAGCGTTTGAATGTATAGTAGAAGGGAGCCTGATGGCTCCCTTTTTTTATGCCTGAATTCGGAGTTATGCATGACGGCCGCAACCTCAGAAAAAAACGCCACGTCCGGGAACACCTCGCTGTTCCGCATCGCTTTTGCGGTATTTCTAACCTATATGACCGTTGGCCTGCCGCTGCCGGTGATCCCGCTGTTCGTTCATCAGGAACTGGGCTATGGCAACACCATGGTCGGCATTGCCGTGGGCATTCAGTTTTTAGCCACGGTATTAACCCGCGGTTACGCCGGACGGCTGGCGGATCAGCACGGTGCAAAACGTTCGGCGTTACAGGGGATGTTTGCCTGTGGGCTGGCGGGCGGCGCATGGCTGCTGGCTGCTCTCCTGCCCGTAGACGCCGCGTATAAATTTGCGCTGCTGGTGCTGGGCCGTTTAATCCTTGGCTTTGGTGAAAGTCAGCTGCTGACCGGCACCCTGACCTGGGGAATGGGTCTGGTGGGGCCAGCACGCTCCGGCAAGGTGATGTCCTGGAACGGCATGGCCATCTATGGCGCGCTGGCCGCAGGCGCACCGCTTGGGCTGCTGATTAATAGCCAGTTTGGATTTGCGGCGCTGGCCGCAACCACGATGGTTTTACCCCTGCTGGCGTGGGCGTTTAACGGTTCGGTGCGTAAGGTGCCCGCGCACAAAGGCGAGCGTCCTTCCCTGTGGAGCGTGGTCGGCCAGATCTGGCAGCCGGGTCTTGGCCTGGCGCTGCAGGGCGTGGGTTTTGCGGTGATTGGCACCTTCGTCTCGCTCTATTTTATGAGCCGCGGATGGGCGATGGCCGGTTTTACGCTTACCGCGTTTGGCGGCGCGTTTGTGCTGATGCGCGTGCTTTTTGGCTGGATGCCGGATCGCTTCGGCGGCGTGAAGGTCGCGGTAGCGTCGCTGATGATAGAGACCGTGGGTCTGCTGCTGCTGTGGAATGCACCCGTGGCGTCCGTTGCGCTGCTTGGCGCGGCGCTGACCGGCTGCGGCTGTTCCCTGATCTTCCCGGCGCTGGGCGTTGAAGTGGTGAAGCGCGTGGCCCCGCAGGTGCGCGGTACGGCGCTGGGCGGCTATGCGGCGTTTCAGGATATCTCATACGGGGTAACCGGGCCGCTGGCCGGGGTGTTAGCCACCTCGTTTGGCTATCCGTCCGTCTTCCTGGCGGGTGCGGTTTCTGCGGTGGTGGGGATCGTGGTGACGCTGGTGGCGTTTCGCAGGACTTGAGCCGTTGTTGCCGGGTGGCGGCTGCGCCTTACCCGGCCTACGGTTCGAGCCGTTGTAGGCCCGGTAAGCGTCGCGCCACCGGGCAAAACCTCAGGCAACCAGCCAGAAAATCGCCAGTGCGATCAGTAGCGCAATAAACATCAACCCCGGACGCGCAGAGAGCGTTCTGAACGTCTCGACGACCGGCGCAAACAGCGGGCTGTAGATCGGCTGAATATTTCTCACCTCCGGCACGCCTCCCTCGCGCTCGGCGCGACGAACGAATATTTGATTGAGCAGATCCTGCACCTGCTCGGTGGTCAGTACCGTTTGCGGCGTGGCCTGCCAGTTTTGCTGAGCGTAATCCCGAATCACGTCGAACTCGTGCGGCTCAAGCGGCTGTTTGAGTGCCGCCTGGACGGTATGCAGGGTAGGGGCATTCTGGGTGCTGAGCGTCTGGCGCGCCTGGAGCCAGGTCACCAGATGAGTAAACTGCTTGGCCGGGATCAGCTCACCCGCCTTCACGCCGGACAGCTCCAGCATGGATTGCCAGATAAGCTTCGTCGGTTCGCCGGTGGCCGCAGCCAGCTTTGTCACCATCTGCTTGAGCGTGTTGTGCTCGGCGGGCAGCAGCGGACGCTCGGTTGCCGGGCGCACCTGAGGCTGCGGAATCGACAGCTCGTTGTTCTGCAGCAGAGTCAGCACGGTTTTGAGCTGGTCGGGCGTCAACTGCCCCAGCGCGGTCTGACCATACTGCTGGCGAATAAAATCACTCACCGCCTGGCGGTTATTGCCCTGGCCAAGCAGCTCCGTCAGCTGAGCAACAATCTGGCGCGTGGTGTGGTTCTGCTGCGCGTTATTGATACGCTGGTTCAGGTTTTGCTCGGCAGCAGGGAAATGACGCGACTGCAGCGGTGCGTCGTTCCTCATGCCTAGATCATGCTTAACCCCGGCCCAGACTTCCGCGTTTTGCTGTGAAGTCAGCGCAATCAGGCGCGTGATCAGTCGCTCCAGCACGGTGCGCTGTTGCGTGGATAGCGGTTGTTCACCGGCAACGTTTGGCGTGACGGGGCCTTCACCCGGAGGGCGTGGCGGCGTACCTGAAATGGGCTGCATCGTCAAAAATCCTTAAAGTCAAAACTCAGCGTAAACCAGGTATACGTATATGCCTGGCGGCCAGATTATGGCACACTTGGCAGGTTTTCTTCCTCTCAAACAGGTACTCAGACGTGAAAATCCTCGTTGATGAAAATATGCCTTATGCCCGTGAGCTGTTTAGCCGCCTGGGTAACGTTAAGGCTGTCCCTGGTCGCCCGATCCCGGTCAACGAACTGGATGACGCAGACGCGCTGATGGTGCGCTCGGTGACCAAAGTAAATGAGGCGTTGCTCGCCGGTAAAGCGATTAAGTTTGTCGGAACCGCAACGGCAGGGACCGATCATGTGGATGATCAGTGGCTGAAGCAGGCTGGAATCGGTTTTTCCGCCGCGCCGGGCTGTAACGCCATTGCCGTTGTGGAATACGTTTTCTCCTCGCTGATGATGCTGGCCGAGCGCGACGGGTTTGCGCTGAAGGACCGCACCGTGGGGATTGTCGGCGTGGGTAACGTTGGCGGACGCCTGCAAAAGCGCTTTGAAGCGTTGGGGATCCGCACGCTGCTGTGCGATCCGCCGCGCAAAGACAACGGCGATGAGGGCGATTTCCGCTCGCTGGACGAGCTGGTCGAACAGTGTGACGTGCTGACTTTCCACACGCCGCTGTTTAAAGAGGGGCCGTATAAGTCGCTGCATCTTGCCGACGAGGTGCTGATCCGTCGTCTGAAGGCTGGCACTATTCTGATAAATGCCTGCCGTGGTCCGGTCGTAGATAACGCCGCGCTGCTGACATGCCTGAATGAAGGTCAAGACCTCAGCGTGGTGCTGGACGTCTGGGAGCCGGAGCCGGATCTCAACGTTGAGCTGCTTAACAGGGTGGACGTGGGCACGGCGCATATCGCCGGTTATACCCTCGAGGGAAAAGCGCGCGGCACGACGCAGGTCTTCGAGGCCTACAGCACTTTTATCGGCCATCCGCAGCAGGTAGCGCTGGATACCTTACTCCCCGCGCCTGAATTTGGCCGCATTACCCTGCACGGTCCGCTCGATCAGGCAACGCTGAAAAGGCTGGTGCATTTGGTGTATGATGTGCGCCGCGATGATGCGCTGCTGCGTAAAGTGGCGGGGATCCCGGGTGAGTTTGATAAGCTGCGCAAGAACTATGTTGAGCGCCGCGAGTGGTCTTCCCTGTATGTGATGTGCGACGACGCGTCGGCGGCGACGCTGCTGCATAAGCTGGGATTTAACGCCGTTCATCACCCGGCACGTTAATGTCTTCTTAATGCTCCCTGTCGGATACTCCGACAGGGACGCTTTTTTATTTCTGGAGTAAACCACCATGTCTGAAGGCTGGAACATTGCCATTTTAGGTGCCACGGGTGCCGTGGGCGAAGCCCTGCTCGAAACCCTTGCTGAGCGTCAGTTCCCGGTGGGCGACATCTATGCGCTGGCGCGTACCGACAGCGCAGGTGAGCATCTGCGTTTTAACAGTAAATCCGTTATGGTCCAGGACGCGGCAGCGTTCGACTGGACGCAGGCGCAGCTGGCGTTTTTCGCCGCGGGTGCTGAAGCGACTGCTGCGTACGTTGAAGAAGCGACCAACGCAGGCTGCCTGGTGATCGACCTGAGCGGCCTGTTCTCAATGGAGCCGGATGTGCCGCTGGTGGTGCCGGACGTGAACCCGTTTGTGCTGGCTGACTACCGCAACCGTAACGTGATTGCGGTTCCGAACAGCCTGACCAGCCAGCTGCTGACCGCCCTGAAACCGCTGATCGACGACGGCGGCCTGTCGCGCATTACCGTCACCAGCCTGCTCTCCGCGTCCGCGAACGGTAAAAAGGCCGTTGACGCGCTGGCCGGGCAGAGCGCGAAGCTGCTGAACGGTATCCCGATTGATGAAGATGATTTCTTTGGCCGCCAGCTGGCGTTCAACATGCTGCCGCTGCTGCCGGACCGCGAGGGCTCCGTGCGCGAAGAGCGTCGTATCGTCGATGAAGTACGTAAAATTCTGCAGGACGATGGCCTGATGATCTCCGCGAACGTCGTGCAGTCTCCGGTCTTCTACGGCCACGCGCAGATGGTCGGCTTCGAAGCCCTGCGTCCGCTTGCGGCAGAAGAGGCGCGCGATGCGTTTGGCCGCGGTGAAGACATCGTGCTCTCTGAAGAGAGCGAGTTCCCGACCCAGGTTGGCGATGCCACCGGCAGCGCGCATCTTTCCGTTGGCTGCGTGCGTAACGATTACGGCATGCCGGAACAGGTTCAGTTCTGGTCCGTTGCCGACAACGTTCGCTTTGGCGGCGCGCTGATGGCGGTCAAAATCGCTGAAAAACTGGTGCAGGAGTACCTGTACTGATGTCAGACGTGGAACAAAAGCCGGTCCATAGAGTTGCCCTCGGAATTGAGTACGATGGCAGTAAATATTATGGCTGGCAGCGTCAGAACGAAGTGCGCAGCGTCCAGGAGAAGCTGGAAAAAGCGCTCTCTCAGGTGGCAAACGAGCCGATTAACGTCCTGTGCGCAGGACGGACGGACGCGGGTGTTCACGGCACGGGGCAGGTGGTTCACTTTGAAACCACCGCCGTGCGTAAGGATGCTGCCTGGACCCTGGGTGTAAATGCGAATTTGCCTGGTGACATTGCGGTGCGTTGGGTAAAAGCTGTGCCGGATGATTTTCACGCGCGCTTCAGCGCCACGGCGCGTCGCTACCGTTATGTCATCTACAACCAGCGCCTGCGTCCGGCGGTGCTAAGCCAGGGCGTGACGCATTTTTATGAGCCGCTTGATGCAGAACGTATGCATCGCGCGGCGCAGTGTCTGATTGGTGAAAATGACTTTACGTCGTTTCGTGCGGTGCAGTGTCAGTCCCGCACGCCGTGGCGCAACGTTATGCACATAAACGTCAGCCGTTTTGGCGCGTATGTGGTGGTGGATATCAAAGCCAATGCCTTTGTACATCATATGGTTAGGAATATTGTGGGCAGCCTGATGGAAGTGGGTGCCGGACACCAGCCGGAGAGCTGGATTGCAGACCTGCTTGCAGCGAAGGACAGAACGCTTGCGGCAGCCACGGCGAAAGCGGAAGGGTTGTATCTGGTCTCGGTAGACTATCCGGATCGGTTTGACCTGCCGAAACCGCCAATGGGTCCGCTATTTTTAGCGGACTAAACAAAGGTGCAATTAGGGTTTAGACAATATGGACGTAATTCGTTTTTTAATTGATTTCATCCTGCATATTGATGTTCACCTGGCGGAGCTGGTCGCGCAGTATGGCGTCTGGGTTTATGCCATTCTGTTTCTTATTCTGTTTTGTGAAACCGGTCTGGTCGTTACCCCATTCCTGCCTGGGGATTCACTGCTGTTCGTTGCCGGCGCGCTATCGGCGTTGCCCACTAACGATCTGAACGTGCATCTTATGGTTGTGCTGATGGTGATTGCCGCTATTGTCGGTGATGCGGTCAACTATACGATTGGACGAGTGTTCGGTGAGCGGCTTTTTAGCAATCCTGATTCGAAAATTTTCCGTCGCAGCTATTTAGACAAAACCCATGCGTTCTATGAACGCCACGGTGGAAAAACCATTATCCTTGCGCGCTTTGTGCCTATTGTGCGTACATTTGCACCGTTTGTGGCGGGAATGGGGCATATGTCCTATCGTCATTTTGCGGCATACAACGTGGTTGGCGCGCTGCTGTGGGTACTGCTGTTCACCTATGCAGGTTACCTGTTTGGCGATCTTCCGATCGTTCAGGAAAACCTTAAGTTACTGATTGTAGCGATTATTGTGCTTTCCGTACTGCCGGGCGTTATCGAAATCATTCGTCACAAACGCGCGGCGGCAAAACAAGCGAAGTAAATGCACGCTGGCGGTTCGACCACTTTTTTATCCAAAGTTTCGGGCTGTTATGTTTTAATGTGCAACATTCATGGTCTGTTGGAGGCAAAAATGGCATTATTCGCCTCTTATAGCAAAACTGGCATACGACCAGGTTCAGGCAGAAAGGTTATCAATGAGCTGGATTGAACGAATTAAAAGCAACATTACCCCAACGCGCAAAGCGAGCATTCCTGAAGGGGTATGGACGAAGTGTGATAGCTGCGGTCAGGTTCTGTATCGCGCAGAGCTGGAGCGCAACCTTGAGGTGTGTCCGAAGTGTGACCACCATATGCGCATGTCGGCGCGCAACCGCCTGCATAGCCTGCTGGACGAAGGCTCTCTGGTAGAGCTGGGTAGCGAACTCGAGCCAAAAGACGTGCTGAAGTTCCGCGATTCCAAAAAATACAAAGATCGTCTGGCCTCTGCACAGAAAGAGACCGGCGAGAAAGACGCGCTGATCGTCATGAAAGGCACCCTGCATGAGATGCCGGTTGTTGCCGCTGCGTTTGAGTTCGCCTTTATGGGCGGCTCTATGGGCTCCGTGGTCGGTGCGCGCTTCGTGCGTGCCGTAGAGCAGGCGCTGGAAGACAACTGTCCGCTGATCTGCTTCTCTGCCTCCGGCGGTGCGCGTATGCAGGAAGCGCTGATGTCGCTGATGCAGATGGCGAAAACCTCTGCTGCGCTGGCGAAAATGCAGGAGCGCGGTCTGCCGTACATCTCCGTGCTGACCGACCCAACCATGGGCGGCGTCTCCGCGAGCTTCGCGATGCTGGGCGACCTGAACATCGCTGAGCCTAAGGCCCTGATCGGCTTTGCGGGTCCTCGCGTTATCGAGCAGACCGTGCGTGAAAAGCTGCCGCCGGGCTTCCAGCGCAGTGAGTTCCTCATCGAAAAAGGCGCCATCGACATGATTGTCCGCCGTCCGGAAATGCGCCTGAAGCTGGCGAGCGTCCTGGCGAAGCTGATGAATCTGCCGGCGCCGAACCCGGATGAGCCGCGCGAAGGCGTGGTGGTACCGGATCAGGAACCCGAGGCCTGATAACTGAAAAGGGCAGGGCCGGTTGGCGCTGCCCTTTTGCTTTCTAATCTGTTAATGACAACCGGGCATTATGGAAAATAAAAGCATTCCCCAAGCCACGTCGCCCCTGGCCGCGTGGCTTTCTTATCTGGAAAACCTGCACAGTAAAACCATCGATATGGGGCTTGAGCGCGTAAGCCAGGTCGCCGCGCGTCTTGATGTGCTCAAACCGGCACCTTTCGTGTTCACCGTCGCGGGGACCAACGGTAAAGGCACGACCTGCCGCTCGCTGGAATCTGTCCTGATGGCCGCAGGTTACAAAGTTGGCGTGTACAGCTCGCCACACCTGGTCCGCTACACCGAGCGCGTTCGCGTGCAGAACAGCGAGCTGCCGGAATCGGCGCATACGGCGTCGTTCGCGGAAATTGAAGCCGCGCGCGGTGAGATCTCATTAACCTATTTTGAATACGGCACCCTGTCGGCGCTGTGGCTGTTCAAACAGGCGCAACTGGATGTGGTGATCCTTGAGGTCGGCCTCGGCGGACGTCTTGATGCGACCAATATGGTGGATGCGGACGTGGCGGTAGTCACCAGTATCGCGCTGGACCATATCGACTGGCTGGGACCGGATCGTGAAAGCATTGGCCGCGAGAAGGCCGGTATTTTCCGCGCAAATAAGCCTGCCGTGGTCGGCGAGCCGGATATGCCATACACCATTGCTGACGTGGCAAACGAGAAGAGCGCGCGTCTGCTGCGCCGCGACGTTGACTGGCAGTACGAGGTCCAGGATAACGGCTGGCGCTTTAGCGACGCGCAGGGCGCGCTCGACAACCTGCCGCTGCCGCAGGTGCCGCAGCCGAACGCGGCAACCGCGCTGGCGGCACTGCGCGCCAGCGGCCTCGCGGTCAGCGAGCAGGCGATCCGCGACGGTATTCAGAACGCAATTCTGCCCGGGCGTTTCCAGATTGTCAGCGAGTCACCGCGCCTGATTCTGGACGTGGCGCATAACCCGCATGCGGCGGCGTATCTCGCGGGACGTCTCAAATCGTTACCAAAAACCGGGCGCGTGCTGGCGGTTATCGGTATGCTTCATGATAAAGATATCGGCGGGACGCTGGCCTGCATGGAGAGTGTGGTCGATAGCTGGTATTGTGCTCCTCTGGAGGGGCCGCGCGGCGCGACGGCTGAGCAGCTGATGGAACATCTCGGCAAAGGCGCAATCTACAGTAGCGTGGCTCAGGCCTGGCGTGCCGCGATGGCGGATGCTAAACCAGAAGATACCGTGCTGGTGTGTGGGTCATTCCACACGGTGGCACATGTCATGGAAGTGATGGACGCGGGGAGAACCGGTGGCGAGTAAGTTTCAGAACCGTTTAACAGGAACCATTGTGCTGGTCGCGCTCGGGGTGATTATTCTCCCGGGTCTGCTCGACGGGCAGAAAAAGCATTATCAGGACGAGTTTGCCGCTATTCCGCTGGTGCCGAAACCGGGTGACCGCGATGAGCCGGATATGCTGCCAGCGGCGACGCAGGCGCTGCCTGCTCAGCCTCCGGAAGGAGCGGCGGAAGAGGTGCGTGCAGGAGATGCCGCCGCACCGTCGCTCGATCCGTCTCGCCTGGCGACAGTGAGCAACAGCGATATCGATCCGGTGCCGGTAGAGCAGCCTAAACCTGTTGAAAAACCGAAGCCGGTTGAGAAGCCGCAGCCGAAACCGCAGCGGGATAAAGCCGCAGAGCAGCTGGCTGCCGCGTCAGAAACCCCACCGCCGGCAAAACAAGACGCGGCACCGACCGGAAAAGCGTACGTTGTGCAGCTCGGTGCGCTGAAAAACGCCGATAAGGTCAACGAGGTCGTGAGCAAACTGCGCAGTGCGGGATATCGTGTTTACACTTCACCTTCCACGCCGGTGCAGGGTAAAATTACCCGTATCCTCGTGGGGCCAGAGGCGTCCAAAGATAAGCTTAAAGGTTCGCTCGGTGAGCTGAAGCAGATCTCCGGCCTGAGCGGTGTGGTGATGGGCTACAGCGCGAACTGATAAGATCTTACCCATCCTCGGAGTGGTTAGCTCCCTCTCCCTTGAGGGAGAGGGCTGGGGTGAGGGGGGAGCAGACGTCCACAGAGACGTCAAATGGACCGTGGCGTTGAACATTTTTTCAGCGCCTTTTTTATTTACGCGCGGGAAGGAAATCCCTACGCAAACGTTTTCTTTTTCTGTTAGAATTCGCCCCGAACTGGATGACAGGGCGTTAAATCGTGGGACATATATGGTCTGGATTGATTACGCCATCATTGCGGTGATTGGTTTTTCCTGTCTGGTTAGCCTGATCCGTGGCTTTGTTCGTGAAGCGTTATCGCTGGTGACATGGGGCTGTGCTTTCTTTGTCGCCAGTCATTACTACACTTACCTGTCTGTCTGGTTCACGGGCTTTGAAGATGAACTGGTCCGAAATGGAATCGCTATCGCGGTGCTGTTTATCGCAACGCTGATTGTCGGCGCTATCGTGAATTACGTGATAGGTCAGCTGGTCGAGAAAACCGGTCTGTCAGGAACGGACAGGGTGCTCGGGATCTGTTTCGGGGCGTTACGAGGCGTGCTGATTGTGGCCGCGATCCTGTTCTTCCTGGATACCTTTACCGGGTTCTCCAAAAGCGAAGACTGGCAAAAATCGCAGCTCATTCCAGAGTTCAGCTTCATCATCAGATGGTTCTTTGACTATCTGCAAAGCTCGTCGAGTTTTTTGCCCAGGGCATAAACCCTGAGATGTGGCTTAACGAGGAAAAGACGAATGTGCGGTATTGTCGGTATCGCCGGTTTCATGCCGGTAAACCAGTCGATTTATGACGCGTTAACGGTGCTTCAGCACCGTGGGCAGGATGCTGCGGGTATCATCACCATTGATGCAAACAACTGCTTCCGTTTACGCAAGGCGAATGGCCTGGTAAACGATGTGTTTGAAGCCCGCCATATGCAGCGTCTGCAAGGTAATATGGGGATCGGTCACGTTCGTTATCCTACTGCTGGCAGTTCCAGCGCCTCTGAGGCACAGCCTTTCTACGTCAACTCACCGTATGGCATCACCCTTGCTCATAACGGCAACCTGACCAACGCGCATGAGCTGCGTAAAAAGCTGTTCGAAGAGAAACGTCGCCACATTAACACCACCTCTGATTCTGAAATCCTGCTCAATGTGTTCGCCAGCGAGCTGGATAACTTCCGTCACTACCCGCTGGAAGCAGACAACATCTTTGCTGCGATTGCCGCGACAAACCGCCAGATCCGCGGCGCATACGCCTGCGTAGCGATGATCATCGGTCACGGCATGGTGGCCTTCCGCGATCCAAACGGCATTCGTCCACTGGTGCTCGGCAAACGCGACCTCGGCGATGGCCGTACCGAATATATGGTTGCCTCTGAGAGCGTGGCGCTGGATACCCTGGGCTTTGAGTTCCTGCGTGACGTTGCGCCAGGCGAAGCGGTCTATATCACCGAGAAGGGCCAGCTGTTTACCCGCCAGTGTGCCGATAACCCGGTCAGCAACCCGTGCCTGTTTGAATACGTTTACTTTGCCCGTCCGGATTCCTTCATCGACAAGATTTCCGTCTACAGCGCGCGCGTCAACATGGGCACGAAGCTGGGCGAGAAGATTGCCCGCGAGTGGGACGATCTCGACATCGACGTGGTTATTCCTATCCCGGAAACCTCCTGCGATATCGCGCTGGAGATCGCCCGCATTCTGGACAAGCCATACCGTCAGGGCTTCGTGAAGAACCGCTACGTTGGCCGCACCTTTATCATGCCGGGCCAGCACCTGCGCCGTAAGTCCGTGCGCCGCAAGCTGAACGCCAACCGCGCGGAATTCCGCGACAAGAACGTTCTGCTGGTGGATGACTCCATCGTTCGCGGCACCACCTCTGAGCAGATTATCGAGATGGCGCGCGAAGCGGGTGCGAAGAAAGTCTACCTGGCCTCTGCTGCGCCGGAGATTCGCTTCCCGAACGTGTACGGCATCGATATGCCAACCGCCAACGAGCTGATCGCTCACGGGCGTGAAGTGGATGAAATTCGCCAGATCATCGGTGCCGACGGCCTGATTTTCCAGGATCTGAACGATCTCATCGACGCGGTGCGTGCCGAGAACCCGGAAATTCAGCAGTTTGAATGCTCCGTGTTCAACGGTATTTACGTGACCAAAGACGTTGACCAGCAGTACCTCGACTATCTTGATTCTCTGCGCAACGACGATGCGAAAGCCGTTCAGATGCAGAACGATCTTGAAAGCTTAGAGATGCACAACGAAGGTTGATGGTCCGGCAGGTGAGGGCGAACGCCCTCACTTGCAACTCCCCGCAAAATCCTGCACAGTCTGCCCTGAAATCAGTAAGGGCGAAAATCATGAAACGACTCATTGTTGGGCTTAGCGGCGCCAGCGGCGCGATTTACGGCGTACGTCTGTTACAGGTTCTGCGTAACGTGGCGGAAGTTGAGACCCATCTGGTGATGAGCCAGGCGGCGCGGCAGACCCTCTCTCTGGAAACCGATCTCTCCCTGCGTGATGTTCAGGCACTGGCGGACGTGGTTCACGATGCCCGTGATATCGCCGCCAGCATCTCCTCAGGCTCGTTTAAAACGGCCGGCATGGTTATCCTGCCCTGTTCCATTAAAACGCTCTCAGGCATTGTGAACAGCTATACCGATACCCTGGTAACGCGCGCGGCGGATGTGGTGCTGAAGGAGCGTCGTCCCCTGGTGCTCTGCGTGCGGGAAACGCCGCTGCACCTCGGCCACCTGCGTTTGATGACCCAGGCCGCTGAGCTTGGTGCCATCATCATGCCGCCGGTACCGGCGTTTTATCATCGCCCGACCTCGCTGGATGACGTGATTAATCAGACCGTTAACCGCGTGCTGGATCAGTTTGACATCGACCTGCCTGAAGATCTCTTCATCCGCTGGCAAGGGGCCTGATTCTGTGCACAAACAGAGTGCATGAAAAGAGACGTTGCCCTGTTTCAGGGCAATTATGCAACGGCGATCATATCCTCGACATTTAATTCGTTTTTTCCCTTTTTCTCTTTCCGGTTCGTTCGGCAGACCTGCTATCTTTCACCATTAAGGCAATATCGCAACGTTTTATTAACATATTTAACGTCGAAGTTTTGACCAGACGGCAATGTGGCATAAGACCTGCAAGATGAAGCCTGCAACACAACACACAACACAATACATAATAAAATCACGGTACTTGAGGGTAAATGTATGAAGAAGACGGTTCTGGCTCTGTCTTTGCTCGTGGGGTTAAGTGCGGCAGCAGGTAGCTACGCAGCGCTTCCACAGACGGTTCGTATCGGTACAGACGCAACCTACGCGCCATTCTCTTCCAAGGATGCGAAAGGCGATTTCGTGGGGTTTGATATCGATCTGGGAAATGAAATGTGCAAACGCATTGCGGTGAAATGCACATGGGTGGGCAGCGACTTTGACGCGTTAATCCCGTCGCTGAAAGCCAAGAAAATCGACGCCATTATCTCTTCTCTCTCCATCACCGAAAAACGCCAGCAGGAGATTGCCTTCTCTGACAAGCTCTACGCCGCGGATTCTCGCCTGATTGCGCCGAAAGGTTCCCCGATTAAGCCAACCATCGACTCGCTGAAAGGCAAGCATGTTGGCGTGCTTCAGGGCTCGACTCAGGAAGGTTATGCCAATGCCACCTGGCGTGAAAAGGGTGTAGACGTGGTGGCTTACCAGAACCAGGATCTGATTTACTCTGACCTGGCCGCAGGCCGTCTGGATGCCGCATTCCAGGATGAAGTTGCCGCGAGCGAAGGCTTCCTGAAACAGCCTGCGGGTAAAGACTATGCGTTTGCAGGCCCGTCGGTAAAAGACAAAAAATACTTTGGCGACGGCACCGGTATTGGCCTGCGTAAGGATGATACCGAGCTGAAAGCCGCCTTCGACAAAGCGTTTGCAGAGCTGCGTAAAGACGGTACTTACGACAAACTGGCGAAGAAATACTTCGACTTCAACGTATACGGTGAATAGTAGCTGGCGCTAACGCACCGCAAAGGTGCGTTACGGGAGCGGTTGACCCAATGCGGTGCATTTGTTGCACCGTATTGGATCGCTTTGTGCATACTTACGCATTTATAATGCAAAAATTCCCGCCTGAAGGGCATTAGTCTTTGCCTGACAGAGGGGATTGATGGCACATTAGCACCACCCCGTCGTCGTAAAAATCCCGTATGAAGACAGTTTGTTGAGGACAAATATGAAAAAACTCGTGTTGTCACTATCTCTGGTGCTGGCCTTTTCCAGCGCCACCGCGGCATTCGCAGCCATTCCGCAGAAAATTCGGATTGGTACCGATCCAACCTATGCGCCGTTCGAATCGAAGAATTCAAAGGGTGAACTGGTCGGTTTTGACATCGATCTGGCCAATGAGCTGTGCAAACGCATCAAAGCACAGTGTACCTACGTTGAGAACCCGCTGGATGCGCTGATCCCGTCCCTGAAAGCGAAAAAAATCGACGTGATTATGTCCTCGCTATCCATCACCGAAAAACGCCAGCAGGAGATTGCCTTCACAGACAAACTCTACGCGGCCGATTCTCGTCTGGTGGTGGCTAAATCCTCTGACGTTCAGCCAACGCTGGAGTCCCTGAAAGGCAAACGCGTCGGCGTGCTGCAGGGCACCACGCAGGAAACCTACGGCAACGAACACTGGGCGCCGAAGGGGATTGAAATCGTCTCCTACCAGGGCCAGGAAAATATCTACGCTGACCTGACGGCAGGCCGAATTGATGCGGCATTCCAGGATGAAGTCGCGGCAAGCGAAGGCTTCCTGAAAACGCCGGTGGGTAAAGATTACAAGTTTGGCGGCCCGTCCATTAAGGACGTGAAGTTGTTTGGTGTGGGCACCGGTATGGGCCTGCGCAAAGAAGACAACGAGCTTCGCGAGGCGCTGAACAAAGCGTTTGCTGAAATGCGCGCTGACGGCACCTACGACAAGCTGGCGAAAAAGTACTTTGATTTTAATGTTTACGGCGGCTAATCGCCCCGTCAAATAACGTGCGGCCCCTCCCGCTGCGGGAGGGGATAAGACACGGTTCCACCACTCACGATACGACAGGGCTCGCGGTATGCTGTACGGATTTTCTGGCGTTATTTTACAGGGCGCGCTTGTCACCCTTGAGCTGGCTATCAGCTCCGTGGTGCTGGCGGTGCTGATAGGTCTGGCAGGCGCAGGGGCGAAGCTTTCGGCTAACAAACCGCTGGCGCTAATTTTTGAAGGCTACACCACGCTTATTCGCGGCGTTCCCGATCTGGTGCTGATGCTGCTTATCTTTTACGGTCTGCAGATTGCGCTGAATAGCGTAACGGACGCGATGGGCATGGGACAAATTGATATCGACCCGATGGTGGCCGGTATTATTACCCTCGGTTTTATCTACGGTGCCTACTTCACCGAAACCTTCCGCGGCGCTTACATGGCCGTGCCGAAGGGCCACATTGAGGCGGCAACCGCATTTGGTTTTACCTCTTCACAAACGTTTCGTCGGATTATGTTCCCGGCCATGATGCGCTACGCGCTGCCGGGTATCGGCAACAACTGGCAGGTTATCCTCAAAGCGACAGCGCTGGTCTCGCTGCTCGGTCTGGAAGACGTCGTTAAAGCGACTCAGCTGGCGGGCAAGAGCACCTGGGAGCCGTTCTATTTTGCGGTGGTCTGCGGCGTGATTTATCTGGTCTTTACGACCGTCTCCAATGGTGTGCTGCTTCTGCTCGAGCGTCGCTACTCCGTGGGTGTGAAGAGGGCTGACCTGTGATTGAGATTATTCAGGAATACTGGAAATCCCTGCTGTGGACGGATGGCTACCGCTTTACCGGCGTTGCTATTACGCTCTGGCTGCTGATTTCCTCCGTGGTGATGGGCGGCGTTCTGGCGGTGTTTCTTGCCATTGGCCGCGTGTCGAACAATAAATTTATCCAGTTCCCGATCTGGCTGTTTACCTACGTGTTTCGCGGTACGCCGCTGTACGTGCAGCTGCTGGTGTTCTATTCGGGGATGTATACGCTTGAGATCGTAAAAGGCACTGAGATGCTGAATGCGTTCTTCCGCAGCGGTCTGAACTGTACGGTGCTGGCGTTGACGCTCAACACCTGCGCCTACACCACCGAGATTTTCGCCGGGGCAATTCGCTCTGTCCCTTACGGTGAGATTGAAGCGGCGCGCGCGTACGGCTTTTCCTCAGTGAAGCTTTATCGCTGCATTATTCTGCCGTCGGCACTGCGTATCGCGCTACCGGCGTACAGTAACGAAGTCATTTTGATGCTGCACTCCACCGCGCTCGCCTTTACCGCGACGGTGCCGGATCTGCTCAAAATCGCGCGCGATATTAACTCCGCGACCTATCAGCCGTTTACCGCGTTTGGCATTGCGGCGGTGCTCTATTTAATTATCTCTTATGTTTTGATTAGCCTGTTCCGTAAGGCTGAAAAACGCTGGTTGCAGCATATAAAACCTTCTTCGACGCACTGAGAAAGATGATGGCTGAGAACAAATTAAACGTTATTGATTTGCACAAACGCTACGGCGAACATGAAGTGCTGAAAGGGGTGTCGCTGCAGGCTAATGCAGGCGATGTAATCAGTATCATCGGCTCATCCGGCTCGGGTAAAAGTACCTTCCTGCGCTGCATCAACTTCCTCGAAAAGCCGAGCGAAGGCTCGATTGTGGTGAGCGGGCAGAATATTAACCTGGTCCGTGACAAAGACGGCCAGCTGAAGGTCGCGGATAAAAACCAGCTGCGCCTGCTGCGCACGCGCCTGACGATGGTGTTCCAGCACTTCAATCTCTGGAGCCACATGACGGTGCTGGAGAACGTGATGGAAGCGCCGATTCAGGTGCTGGGCCTGAGCAAGCAGGAAGCCCGCGAGCGCGCGGTGAAATACCTGGCGAAAGTGGGTATCGACGAGCGCCAGCAGATGAAATACCCGGTGCATCTCTCCGGCGGTCAGCAGCAGCGCGTCTCCATCGCGCGCGCGCTGGCGATGGAGCCCGAAGTGCTGCTGTTCGACGAACCGACCTCCGCGCTGGACCCGGAACTCGTTGGCGAAGTGCTGCGCATCATGCAGAAGCTGGCCGAAGAGGGCAAAACGATGGTGGTGGTGACGCACGAGATGGGCTTCGCCCGTAACGTCTCGAACCACGTGATTTTCCTGCATCAGGGGAAAATTGAAGAGCAGGGCCACCCGGACGAGGTGCTGGCGAACCCGCAAAGTCCGCGTTTACAGCAGTTCCTGAAGGGATCTCTGAAGTAAAGAGGGCATCAGCCCGCAGTGCAGCCCAATCGCCCGGTGGCGCTTCGCTTACCGGGCCTACAAAAACCGTAGGCCGGGCAAGCGCAGTGCCGCCCGGCATTCAGGCCGCACCGCACTCCAGCCGATACACCCAGTCGTCATAGCGCACGCCGTCAATTTCATACGCCTTTTCCAGCATCTGCGTACGCACAAACCCTGCTTTCTCCAGCACCCGCACCGAACCGCCGTTGTCCGCCAGCACATATGCGTTAATCGCTTTTACGCTGGTCTGGTTGAACGCATAGTCACACACCGCGCGCAGCGCCTCGCTGGCAATCCCTTTTCCCTGCGCGGCAGGCACAACCGTATAGCCGATGTCGGCCTCTTCACGATTCTCAGGGCTGATTTGCAGGCCAATATCGCCCAGCGGCGTATCGTCCTCCAGAGAGCGGATCACGAAGACATGCTCCGCCATCAGCCTTGCGGCAAACACGCGTCGGGTCTCTTTTTCCGGCGCGATGGCGGCCATGTAGCGCATGATGCGGCGGTCTTCGCGCAGCGAGCGGAAGAAGGCCCAGTCGGTGGGTTCGAAAGGAGTGAGGTGAAGCCGGGGAGTGGTGATTGTTGCCATTGTTACGCCATTTCTTCGGAACATGGCCTGTCACTGTAACATATTCACCGCACCACATCCCCCAGCGCCTCTTCTAATTCATACCAGCGGAACGCAAAGCCGGCCGCTTCCAGACGCTTTGGCAGCGCCCGCTGTCCGCCTAATACCAGCACAGAGGCTTCACCCATCATCAGGCGAATGACCGTCGCAGGTACGCGTAAAATCGCCGGGCGGTGCAGGGCATGCCCCAGCGCGTGGGCAAACTGTTCGTTACGCACCGGATACGGCGCAACCATGTTAAACGGCCCGCGCAGATCGTTATCCAGCAGCCAGAGAATACCGTTGACCATATCGTCGATATGGATCCACGCCAGATATTGACGCCCGTTGCCAATTGGCCCGCCGAGCCCCAGCCTGAAGGGAGGAAGCATTTTACCCAGAATGCCGCCTTTCGGCGCAAGCACGACGCCGGTTCGCAGCAGGCAGACACGGGTACGATCGCTTTGCGCTGCAGAGGCGATACGCTCCCACTGGGCGCAGAGCTTATGGGTAAACTCGTTATGGGGCGGCTCTTCCTCGGTTACCACCACCTCACCGAGATCGCCGTAATAGCCCACCGCTGAACCCGAAATCAGCACCGAAGGCGGGGTGTGGCTATTGCGGATCAGCTCGACCAGCTTTTCGGTAATGTTCCACCGGCTGCTGCATAACAGCTGTTTTTGCTCTTCCGTCCAGCGCTTATCGGCGATGGGTTCACCCGCGAGGTTAATGACGGCGTCGAAGCCGTCCAGATTTTGCTGCTCGGCCAGATTTTTCCAGATATCGATACCCGCCCCCAGCACCTGGCGCGCCTTCTCCGGGCTGCGCGTAACCACGGTAATGTCGTGATGCAAGGCCTGCAGACGCGCAATCAGGTGACGACCAATCAGGCCTGTACCGCCGGTCAGCAAAATCTTCATACAACCTCCAGGTTTACGCCTGGCGTCGCCAGCTTAACGTCATGGAGACGGAATCGGCGTAGCGCAGGGCGTGAAGTTTATCGATCTCAACTTCAGCATAAGTGACCCAGTGATGTTCGCGTGCGATATCGAGCACATCCTGAGTTAATTTTTCCAACAGAGAGAAGCGGTTATTCTCCACGTACTGAATGATGTTTTTGGTTATTGTGCGGTAGTTCAGCGCGTCGTTGATGTCTTCGCTGGCCCGCGCTTTGTCTGCGGGGTAGTGAATCACCACGTTAATGACAATATCCTGACGGTTGGCGATCTCTTCCTCTTTGATACCGATGAAGGTACGCAAGCGTAAATTTTTTATACGAATAACAGCATCTGGCTGTGACATTGCAGGTCTTCTCCGTGTCAGTATTTCCTGCTCATCATACATGAGAGGCTCGCGGGCACCCAGCCTCATAGAGGGTTAAATCTGCTGGATTTTTTGCATCGCCCGCTCGGTGGCCGGGCGGGTTCGAATGCGCTCAAACCAGTTGTTCACCGCCGGGTAAGAGGCCAGGTCAATGCGGTGTTTTTCATGCGTATTCACCCACGGCCAGCAGGCGATATCGGCAATACTGTAATGATCGCCGCCGAGCCACGGCGTTTTCTCCAGCCGACGGTTCAGAACGTCATACAGCCGTTGAGTCTCAACCTGATAGCGTTCTATCGCATAAGGAATGGGCTGCGGGGCGTAAGCGGTAAAGTGATGGTTTTGACCCAGCATGGGCCCCAGCCCGCTCGCCTGCCAGAAGAGCCATTGCAGGGTATGGTGACGCTCGCGCAGTTCGCCGCTCAGCAGTTTGCCGGTTTTCTCCGCCAGGTAGAGCAAAATTTCACCGGATTCAAACAGGCTCAGCGGTCTGCCCCCGTCCGTCGGCTGGTTATCAATAATGGCCGGGATTTTATTATTCGGCGAGATAGCCAGAAAGAGAGGGCTGAACTGATCGCCTTTGCTGATATCCACGCGAATGATCCTGTAATCCAGCTCGGCTTCTTCAAGAAAGAGGGTGATCTTATGGCCGTTTGGGGTAGGGGCGTAATAAAGGTCGATCATTCTCAACTCCTGTCCATGCGAATAGTGGTGCCATGACAAATGAGTATAGGTGGTTGTTGTAAATCGTGAGTTTTCATCAAGTGACAGCGAGGCAAAGAGATTATATGTTGAGTAAAAACCGATCAGCCTATGAGGATGTTATGAACCAGCCCGTCATCACGTTGTGGTCCGATGCGAATTTCTTTTCTCCCTATGTTATGAGCGTATACGTTGCGCTGGCCGAAAAAGGACTCACTTTTACGCTGAAGACCGTCGATCTTGACGGCGGTGAACATCTTAAACCGCAGTGGCAGGGTTACGACCTGACCCGGCGCGTGCCGGTGCTGGAGATTGACGGTTTTGCCCTGAGTGAATCGTCGGCAATCGATGAATATCTGGAAGATCGGTTCGCGCCGCCTGAGTGGGAACGCATCTATCCTCACGACCTGCAAAAACGCGCGCGGGCGCGGCAGATCCAGGCGTGGCTGCGTAGCGATCTGGTGCCGATTCGCGTGGAACGCTCAACGGACGTCGTGTTCGCCGGGGTGAAAAAGCCAGCGCTCAGCGCTGAAGGCCGTGAAAGCGCGCAAAAACTGATTGAAACCGCCACCTCGCTGCTCGCACACGGCAACCCGAACCTGTTCGGCGAGTGGTGCATTGCCGACGCCGATCTGGCGTTGATGCTTAACCGCCTGATCCTCAACGGCGATGAGGTGCCGCAGCTGCTGGTGGATTATGCCGCGTTTCAGTGGCAGCGCGCCTCCGTGCAGCGCTATGTGGCACTCTCGGCCAAGCGCGCGGGCTGATAAGCCCTGACGCTTCAGGTATGATGGGGGCAGTCTGTTTTCCCGAGGAGTGACTGATGAAACTGATGTTTGCGTCGGATATCCATGGATCGCTGCCCGCTACCGAGCGTGTCCTCTCCCTGTTTGCACAAAGCGGCGCGCAGTGGCTGATTATTCTGGGTGATGTGCTCAATCACGGCCCGCGCAACGCGCTGCCGGAGGGCTATGCCCCTGCGCTGGTCGCGGAAAAGCTTAACCCGTTTGCCTCGCGCATTATCGCCGTTCGCGGCAATTGCGACAGCGAAGTGGACCAGATGCTGCTGCATTTTCCCCTTACCGCGCCATGGCAACAGGTGCTGCTGGAACAAAGCCGCCTGTTCCTGACCCATGGGCATCTTTTTAGCCCGGATAATCTCCCGGCGCTCGCGGCTGGCGATGTCCTGGTTTACGGTCATACTCATATTCCGGTTGCTGAAAAGCGCGGTGAGATTTATCACTTTAACCCGGGTTCGGTCAGCATACCGAAAGGCGGATACCCTGCGAGCTATGGCATGCTGGATGGAAATACCCTGAGCGTTATCGCACTTAATGATCAGCAAGTTATTGCGCAGGTAGCGATTAATCCGTAAGTTACACCTCAACTGCAAACGCGCCGAAAGAGCGCTTAGAAGAGAAGGTTTCCCGATGGTGGAGCAGAGTCATTTGGCAAGTACAGAGTGGGTTGACATTGTCAGCGAAGAGAATGAAGTGATCGCGCAGGCCAGCCGCGAACAAATGCGTGCGGAGCGTCTGCGCCACCGCGCAACGTACATCGTTGTGCATGACGGTATGGGCAAAATTCTGGTCCAGCGCCGTACGGATACCAAAGATTTTCTCCCGGGTATGCTGGATGCCACCGCTGGTGGGGTTGTCCAGGCAGATGAAGTGCTGCTGGATTCCGCGCGTCGTGAAGCGGAAGAGGAGTTAGGTATTGCCGGCGTGCCGTTTGCCGAGCACGGTCAGTTCTATTTCGAAGACGAAAACTGCCGCGTCTGGGGCGGGCTGTTTAGCTGCGTTTCTCACGGCCCGTTCGCCCTGCAGGAAGAAGAGGTGAGCGAAGTCAGCTGGATGACGCCGGAAGAGATCACCGCGCGCTGCGACGAGTTTACGCCAGATTCGTTAAAAGCGCTGGCGCTGTGGATGACCCGCAACGCCAAAAACGAATCGACCAAATCAGAAAAAGAGGAAGAGGCTGAGTAAGATTCAGCAACTCTCTCTCAGACACAGACTGGACGCGATGGGCTTTTGATCGCGCCAGTCACCGTCATTCAGACGCTCCAGCAGCGCTTTCCCGGCTTCAATTCCAATCTTACGATGCGGCACCGCCATCGTCGTCAGCGGCGGCTGACAGACGCGGCTCACGTCGCTATCGCCAAAGCCGACCACCGCCAGATCGTCCGGCACCTTGATTCGCCTGCGCTGGCATTCGTACAGCGCGCCGCATGCCAGTTCATCAGACACGCAAACCAGCGCATCCAGCTCTGGCCATGCCAGCAAAAACTCAGGCAACTGCGCGGCACCCGTGGAGAAGCTCGGCGGCATCGCCGCGTTTATGACCCGGTTCGGCGACATATGGTGGCGAAGCATGGCTTTGTACCAGCCCTGCAAATGCTGCTGGAAAATCCACTGCTCCTGGTTGGCGCACAGCAGGCCAATATTTTGATAGCCGCGCTTAATCACCATTTCCGTAAGTTCATACATGGCCGCTACGTTATCAATCCCGATATTCATATCAATCGGGTCGGCGCGCATGGCGCCCATCTCCATCACCGGAATAGAGGCGTTTTTCAGCCAGTGGCGAACGGTGTCGGTATGTTCAACGCTGAGCAGGATAGCGGCGGCAATATTCGATGCCAGCAGCGTTTCCAGCAACTTCTCCTCCTGCTCCAGGCGATGCTGGGATTCTGCCAGCATGATCTGATACCCGGCAGGCTGTAGCACCTGCTGTAGCCCGGCGAACATCTCCGAGCAGCCGGCTTCGGAGAGATTAGGCACCACCATTGCTATCGTCCATGACGACGCCGAGGCCAGCGCGCTGGCGGCAAGATTAGGCATATAGCCCAGCTCCTGCACGGCAGCTTCAATTTTTTCTCGTAGTTTATCGGAAACCTGTTCGGGCGTGCGGAGTGCACGGGACACGGTCATCGTGCCCACACCGGCAAGCTGTGCGACATCGGCGAGTGTCACTTTACCAGTACTGCGCCGTTTTCGGGTTAGAGACATACACCTTCCTGCTGACCAGACGCGTTCTTCATTTCCTTCGCTTCACGTGACAGGCAGTATACGCCTTAAATCCCTTTTTTTGCTGTGATTTAGCACCGTGATTGCAATTTGATAGCGCTATCACATTTCTGCATGTTAACCATTGGTAGCGCTATCTTTGTGATCGCGATCGCAGTCATCCAGCGATGTGTTGAATAAAGTTTGCTCATCTTCAAGCGTGTAGCGGGAGTGAAAAATGCTCAAAAAATGGATATATGATACAACCATCACGCTGCAGGATAGCGTGGAAAACTGGCCGCAGGCGCTGGAGCTGTGCGCGAGGCCGCTGCTGGATTTGCAGGTGATTGATCCTGAATACGTCACCGCCATCATCCAGCAGCACCACACGTTAGGAACTTATTATGTGCTGGCACCGGGGCTGGCTATGCCGCATGCGCGGCCGGAGGAAGGCGCCAAAGGACTGGGGTTGTCTTTATTAAAACTAAAACAGGGCATCTCGTTTGGTGCCGGTGAGTTTGACCCTGTCGACGTCATTATTATGCTCGCGGCACCCGACAAAAATAGCCATATTGAGATGATCTCTTCGCTGGCTGAATTATTTTCCAGCGATGCAGATATGGCGGAACTGCATCAGGCGAATACCCTGGAGGAAATTAAAACGATTATTGACCGCTTCTGATTTAATTCTTTAATCCGATTATTCACAACATTACGCGCCAGCGTGATGGGGCGTGCTCTACTCAAAATAAGGGGACAACAATGAAAATCATGGCTATTTGCGGCTCCGGCCTGGGCAGCAGTTTTATGGTCGAAATGAATATTAAAAAGGTGCTTAAAAAGCTGGAGATTGAGGCTGAGGTTGAACATTCCGATCTCTCCTCGGCCACGCCGGGCGCAGCCGATCTTTTCGTGATGGCAAAAGACATTGCGGCCAGCGCCAGCGTGCCGGAAAGCCAGCTGGTGGTGATTAACAACATCATCGACATCAACGAACTTGAAGCGCAGCTGCGCGCCTGGTTCGACAGACAATAACCCTGATAAGGCGAGGTGGATATGTTTATCCTTGAAACGCTGAATTTCGTTGTTGATATTTTAAAAGTCCCTTCGGTGCTGGTCGGTTTAATTGCGTTAATTGGTCTGGTTGCGCAGAAAAAAGCGTTTTCGGACGTGGTGAAAGGGACGATTAAAACCATTCTCGGCTTTATTGTGCTGGGCGGCGGGGCCACGGTGCTGGTGGGGTCGTTAAATCCTTTGGGCGGTATGTTTGAGCACGCCTTTACGATCCAGGGCATTATTCCAAACAATGAAGCGATTGTGTCTATCGCGCTGGAAAAATACGGTGCAGCGACCGCGCTGATTATGGCCTTCGGCATGGTGGCGAATATCATCGTCGCGCGCTTTACTCGCCTTAAGTACATCTTCCTGACCGGACACCACACGTTTTACATGGCGTGCATGATTGGCGTGATCCTGACGGTCGCGGGCTTTGAGGGCGTGGGTCTGGTCTTTACCGGCTCGCTGATCCTCGGCCTGATCATGGCCTTCTTCCCGGCGATTGCCCAGCGCTACATGAAGCGCATTACCGGCAACGACGAGATTGCCTTCGGCCACTTCGGCACGCTGGGCTACGTGCTGTCCGGCTGGATTGGCAGCAAGGTCGGCAAAGGCTCCCGCTCAACCGAAGAGATGAACCTGCCGAAGAACCTGAGCTTCCTGCGCGACAGCTCGATCTCCATCTCCCTGACCATGATGATTATCTACCTCATCCTGGCGGTGAGCGCCGGGCGCGAGTACGTGGAGGCCACCTTCAGCGGCGGCCAGAACTATCTGGTCTACGCCATCATCATGGCGATCACCTTTGCGGCGGGCGTGTTCATCATCCTGCAGGGCGTGCGCCTGATTCTGGCGGAGATCGTTCCGGCCTTTACCGGCTTCTCGGAGAAACTGGTGCCGAACGCGCGTCCTGCGCTGGACTGCCCGGTGGTGTATCCCTATGCGCCAAACGCGGTGCTGATTGGCTTCCTGTTCAGCTTCCTCGGCGGGATTGTGGGGTTGTTGATCTGCGGTCAGTTTAGCTGGGTGCTGATCCTCCCGGGCGTCGTGCCGCACTTCTTCACCGGCGCAACGGCGGGCGTGTTCGGTAACGCCACCGGTGGACGTCGCGGGGCAATGATTGGCGCCTTTGCTAACGGCCTGCTGATCACCTTCCTGCCGGTCCTGCTGCTGCCGGTGCTGGGCGCCATTGGCTTTGCCAACACCACCTTCTCGGACGCCGACTTCGGCGCGGTCGGGATTGTCCTCGGTAACCTGGCGCGCTTCCTGTCGCCGCTTGCCATCACCGGACTGGTTGTGGCGTTGTTCGCGCTGCTGGTGGCGTACAACGTCTTCGCGAAAAACAAACCTGCGGGCGGTAACGCGCAGGAAAACACCGGAGCCAAATCATGAATGAGAAAGAGATAACCGAACTCGCGCGTCAGATCCGTCTTGAGACGCTGAAGTCCCTGACGCAGCTGGGCTTTGGGCACTACGGCGGCAGTATGTCGGTGGTTGAAACCCTGGCCGTGCTTTACGGCGCGGTGATGAAAATCGACCCGGCGGATCCGGACTGGCCGGAGCGAGACTATTTTGTCCTGTCGAAAGGTCATGCGGGCCCGGCGCTCTACAGCACGCTGGCAATCAAAGGCTACTTCCCGGTGGAAGAGCTGAGCACCCTGAACCAGAACGGCACGCGCCTGCCAAGCCACCCGGACCGTCTGAAAACGCGCGGCGTGGACGCCACCACCGGTTCGCTGGGGCAGGGGATCTCCATTGCTGGCGGTATGGCGCTCTCGCACAGGCTGGCGGGGCGGCCGAATCGGGTCTTCTGCATCGTCGGTGACGGCGAGCTGAACGAGGGGCAGTGCTGGGAGGCGTTCCAGTTTATCGCCCACCATCGCCTCAACAACCTGACGGTGTTCGTGGACTGGAACAAACAGCAGCTCGACGGCGAGCTGGACGAGATCATCAGCGCTTTCGACCTGGAGGGGAAATTCCGCGCCTTTGGCTTTGACGTGGCGACGGTGAAGGGCGACGACATTCCGGGTCTGCTGGCAGTAACGTCGCGGGTTCCGGCTGCCGATGCGCGTCCGTTAGTCGTCATCCTCGACAGCATTAAAGGGCAGGGGGTGCCGTACCTGGAGCAGCTCAGCAACTCGCACCACCTGCGACTGACCGCCGAGAGCAAAGCGGCCCTCAACGAGACGATTCGCCAACTGGAGGCTTCACATGATTAAGGTTGCGCCGGCAGGACAGAAAGACGCCGTTGAGATGCGTAAGGTCTACGCGGGCTTCGTGGCAAAGCAGATTGAGGCAGGAAGCGAGATTATCGCCCTGGAGGCGGATCTGATGAGCTCAATGGCGATGGACGGCGTGGCGCGCGATTATCCGCAGCACGTGATTAACTGCGGCATTATGGAGGCCAACGTCATCGGCACCGCGGCGGGGCTGTCGCTTACCGGGCGTAAGCCGTTCGTGCATACCTTCACCGCGTTTGCCAGCCGTCGCTGCTTCGACCAGCTGTTTATGTCTCTGGACTATCAGCGCAACAACGTAAAGGTGATTGCCTCGGATGCGGGCGTGACGGCCTGCCACAACGGCGGAACGCATATGTCGTTTGAGGATATGGGCATTGTTCGCGGTCTGGCGCACTCGGTGGTGCTGGAGGTGACCGACGCGGTGATGTTCGAGGACGTGCTGCGCCAGCTTATCGACCTCGAAGGCTTCTACTGGGTGCGGACCATTCGTAAGCAGGCGCCGAGCGTGTATGCCCCGGGCTCAACCTTCACCATCGGAAAAGGCAACGTGCTGCGCGAAGGAACCGATATTACCCTGATTGCCAATGGCATCATGGTGGCGGAAGCGCTGGAAGCGGCGCGCCAGCTGGAGCAGGAGGGGGTAAGCGCGGCGGTTATCGACATGTTTACCCTGAAGCCTATCGACCGGATGCTGGTGAAAAACTACGCCGAGAAAACCGGACGCATCGTCACCTGTGAAAATCACAGCATTCACAACGGCCTGGGATCGGCGGTGGCAGAAGTGCTGGTGGAAACCTGCCCGGTACCGATGCGGCGGGTGGGCGTCAAGGAGCGCTACGGTCAGGTAGGGACGCAGGATTTCCTGCAGAAGGAGTATGGCCTGACGGCACATGACATTGTGTCGGCGGCGAGAGAGCTGCTGTAAATAAAAAAGGCGACCGGTTAAGTGGTCGCCTTTCTTGCCGGATGGCGCTTCGCTTATCCGGCCTACAAAACCGTAGGCCCGGTAAGCGCTAGCGCCACCGGGCTTTTTAGCTTACTGCTGCTGCTGTGAAGACTGGATCGCGGTCAGAGCGATGGTATAGACGATATCGTCAACCAGCGCGCCACGGGACAGGTCGTTCACAGGTTTGCGCATACCCTGCAGCATTGGCCCGATGGAGATCAGGTCTGCAGAACGCTGTACCGCTTTGTAGGTGGTGTTACCGGTGTTCAGATCCGGGAAGATGAACACGGTAGCGCGACCTGCAACCGGAGAGTTCGGCGCTTTGGATTTCGCGACGTCGGCCATAACGGCGGCGTCGTACTGCAGAGGGCCATCGATCATCAGGTCAGGACGTTTTTCCTGTGCCAGACGGGTCGCTTCACGCACTTTCTCTACGTCGCTACCTGCACCAGAGGTACCGGTGGAGTAGGAGAGCATTGCGACGCGCGGTTCGATACCGAAGGCAATCGCAGAGTCCGCGGACTGGATAGCGATTTCTGCCAGCTGTTCTGCGGTTGGATCCGGGTTGATCGCGCAGTCGCCGTAAACGTAAACCTGTTCAGGCAGCAGCATGAAGAACACGGAAGAAACCAGAGAGCTGCCTGGAGCGGTTTTGATCAGCTGCAGCGGTGGACGGATGGTGTTCGCCGTGGTGTGAACCGCACCGGAAACCAGACCGTCAACTTCGTCCTGCTCCAGCATCAGCGTACCCAGCACCACGTTGTCTTCCAGCTGTTCGCGCGCAACGGCTTCGGTCATGCCCTTGCTCTTACGCAGCTCAACCAGACGGGCAACGTAGCTTTCGCGAACCACTTCAGGGTCAACGATTTCGATGCCAGCGCCCAGCTCAACGCCTTGAGACGCCGCAACGCGGGTGATCTCATCCGGGTTACCCAGCAGCACGCAGGTCGCGATGCCGCGCTCGGCACAGATAGCAGCCGCTTTAACGGTACGTGGTTCGTCGCCTTCTGGCAGAACAACGCGTTTGCCCGCTTTACGCGCCAGCTCGGTCAGCTGGTAACGGAATGCTGGAGGAGACAGACGGCGGCTGCGCTCGGAGGTCGCGGTCAGGGATTCGATCCAGTCTGCGTTGATGTAGCCCGCAACGTATTCCTGAACTTTCTCGATACGCTCGTGGTCATCAACCGGTACTTCCAGGTTGAAGCTCTGCAGGCTCAGGGAGGTCTGCCAGGTGTTGGTGTTCACCATGAAGACCGGCAGGCCGGTCGCAAATGCGCGTTCGCAAAGCTTGCTGACGCGTGGGTCCATCTCGTAGGCACCGGTCAGCAGGATCGCACCGATTTCCACACCGTTCATTGCGGCCAGGCAGGCTGCAACCAGAACGTCAGGACGGTCTGCGGAGGTCACCAGCAGGGAACCAGCGCGGAAGTGTTCCAGCATGTGCGGAATGCTGCGCGCACAGAAGGTCACGGACTTCACGCGGCGGGTGTTGATATCGCCTTCGTTAACCACGGTAGCGTTCAGGTGACGCGCCATATCGATGGCACGGGTGGCAATCAGATCGAAGCTCCATGGCACCGCGCCCAGCACTGGCAGCGGGCTGGATTCCTGCAGCTTAGCCGGGTCAACTTTGACAACTTTCGCTTTGGAAGAGTCGTCGAAGATCTCGGACAGGTCAGGGCGAGTACGGCCCTGCTCATCCACCGGTGCGTTCAGTTTGTTCACGATCACGCCGGTGATGCTGGTGTTTTTCGCGCCGCCGAAGCTGCTGCGCGTCAGTTCGATACGCTCGTTCAGCTGCTCTGGGGTGTCGGTGCCCTGAGACATCACGAAAACGATCTCTGCGTTCAGGGTTTTCGCGATTTCAAAGTTCAGAGACTGGGCAAACTGGTGTTTGCGCGTCGGGACCAGGCCTTCAACCAGCACCACTTCCGCGTCTTGCGCGTTAGCATGGTAGTTGGCGATGATCTCTTCCATCAGCACGTCTTTCTGGTTGCTGGACAGCAGAGATTCAACGTGGCTCATCTTCAGCGGTTCAGCCGCTGGCAGATTGGAGTTCTTGCGAACGATAGTGGTGGTCTGGTCTGGCGCATCGCCACCGGCACGTGGCTGGGCGATTGGCTTAAAGACGCTCAGACGAACGCCTTTGCGTTCCATAGCACGGATAACGCCAAGGCTGACGCTGGTCAGGCCGACGCTGGTTCCGGTAGGGATCAGCATAATAGTACGGGACACGGTTTATCCTCTTTCGTTACCGCCGCGATTGGGCGGGTTACAAAACAGCACCGCCAGCATTGCTGGCGGTGTGGAATCAGGCAGTCAGGCGGTGCGCGTCTTGCGCAATGACCAGTTCTTCGTTAGTTGGGATAACGAGAGCAGGGCGGGTGCCTTCTTTGTTGATGAAGCCAGACTTGCCGAAGCGGGCAGCCAGGTTACGCTCGTGATCAACGTCGAAGCCCAGAACGCCCAGTTTGCCCAGGGACAGTTCGCGAACCATTGCCGCGTTCTCACCGATACCACCGGTGAAGATAACCGCGTCCAGACGGCCTTCCATCAGCGCAGTGTAAGAGCCGATGTACTTCGCCAGACGGTGGCAGTAAACGTCCATTGCACGTTTAGCGTCTTCTTTCTCTGCGTAGTTGTCTTCAACGTAACGGCAGTCGCTGGTGACTTCGGTCAGACCCAGCAGGCCAGACTCTTTGGTCAGCATTTTGTTGATCTGGTCAACGCTCATGCCAAGGGTGTCGTGCAGGTGGAAGATGATCGCCGGGTCGATGTCACCGGAACGGGTACCCATCACCAGACCTTCCAGCGGGGTCAGACCCATGGAAGTATCAACACATTTACCGTTGCGGATAGCGGAAACAGAACCACCGTTGCCCAGGTGGCAGGTGATGATGTTCAGTTCTTCAACCGGCTTGTTCAGGACTTTTGCGGCTTCCTGAGTCACATAGAAGTGGCTGGTGCCGTGCGCGCCGTAACGACGTACGCCGTGTTCTTTGTACAGGCTGTATGGCAGGGCATAGAGGTAAGACTCTTCCGGCATGGTCTGATGGAACGCGGTGTCGAATACGGCCACGTTTTTGTCTTTCAGATTCGGGAAGGATTTCAGCGCTTCAGCGATACCGATCAGGTGAGCCGGGTTGTGCAGCGGTGCGAAGGACGCAGAGTCCTTGATGCCCTGGATCACAGAGTCGTCGATGATGACGGAGCTGGTGTATTTTTCGCCGCCGTGGACGATACGGTGACCAATCGCAGTCAGCTGAGCAGACAGTTCTGGTTTTTGTGCCAGAATAGTGTTAACGATAAAGTTCAGCGCTTCACTGTGAGCGGCGCCTGCACCTAAAGCCGCTTCTTGTTTGCTGCCGTCCATCTTCCACTTGATACGTGCTTCAGGCAGATGGAAACATTCGGCCAAACCAGAGAGGTATTCGTCACCGTTGAGCGCATCGATGATGGCGAATTTCAGTGAGGAGCTACCGCAGTTCAGAACCAGTACTAACTTACTCGACATGGAAGTACCTATTATTGATACGTGGCTAAAAAAACGTCAGTGAGTCTAACAGCGTAACGCATGACGACTCAGACATTTATGATTAACATCATGCCAAACGAACATTGTGGCATGATGGAAGAAATAACTATGATTTTATGCCATTTTGCACAATTTTCAGCCAATGGCATAATATGCAATAATTTGACGAGTTAATGATTCTCGTCTATGGCCCTATCAGGCTGGCACAGGATACCCGATACGGGGTAGAGATGACAAAATATTTTGAACGTTGTCATAGCTTGTTGTGGTTTTGCACGAAAATTTTAATTTTTATATGTGAAGTTGAGGTACAGCCATGTCGACACCAGAAAACCCGTCCGTAAATTTCTTTAGTCTGTTTCGTCGGGGACAGCATTACGCAAAGACGTGGCCGATGGAAAAGCGCCTTGCGCCTATGTTCATTGAGAATCGCACCATTCGCGCCACGCGCTATGCGATTCGCTTTATGCCGCCTGTCGCTGTCTTTACGCTGTGCTGGCAGATTGCGTTGGGCGGGCAGCTTGGTCCTGCGGTCGCGACGGCGCTCTTCGCGTTAAGCCTGCCGATGCAGGGCCTGTGGTGGTTAGGAAAACGGTCCATCACCCCGCTTCCCCCTTCTATTTTACACTGGTTTTATGAAGTGCGCGGAAAACTGGAGGAGGCCGGACAGGCGCTCGCCCCGGTTGAAGGCAAGCCGGATTACCAGGCGCTGGCGGACACGTTAAAGCGCGCTTTTAAGCAACTGGATAAAACATTCCTCGATGACTTGTGATTGATCATCGAAACGACGACGAAAAGAAGGCACAGTAACAATCAGTTACCGTGTCTTTTTTTTAAAGTGCAATGCGCTACAGGAGTCGAAAGATGGAAATGACCCATGCTCAACGTCTGATTTTGTCTAACCAGTACAAGATGATGACTATGCTTGATCCCGATAACGCTGCGCGCTACAGCCGCCTGCAAACCATCGTAGAACGCGGTTTTGGTTTGCAAATGCGCGAACTGGACCGCGAGTTTGGCGAGCTGAAAGAAGAAACCTGTCGCATCGTGATCGACATTATGGAGATGTATCACGCCCTGCACGTGTCCTGGACGAATCTCAAAGATCAGCAGTCCATTGACGAGCGCCGCGTGACCTTCTTAGGCTTTGATGCCGCAACGGAAGCGCGTTATCTGAGCTATGTTCGCTTTATGGTGAATACAGAAGGGCGTTACACCCACTTTGACGCGGGCACCCACGGCTTCAACGCGCAGACCCCAATGTGGGAGAAATATCAGCGTATGCTGAGCGCGTGGCACGCCTGTCCGCGTCAGTACCATTTAAGCAGCAACGAAATTCAACAAATCATTAATGCCTGACGGAGGTGCGTGTGCAGTGTAGAGGTTTTCTGTTTGATCTGGACGGTACGCTGGTGGATTCGCTGCCGGTTGTGGAGCGTTCATGGTGCCATTGGGCTGACCGACATGGCATCGACCATCAGGACGTGCTGAATTTTATCCATGGCAAACAGGCCATCACCTCGCTACGGCACTTCCTGGCCGGACGCTCTGAGGACGAAATTCAGGCGGAGTTCAAATACCTGGAACACATTGAAGCCACGGATACGGACGGCATCACCGCCTTACCGGGCGCGCGCGAGCTGCTTGAGCATCTGAACGAAGCGCAGATCCCGTGGGCGATCGTCACCTCAGGCTCCATTCCCGTCGCCCACGCCCGTCATAAGGCGGCAGGTTTACCGAAGCCAGAAGTGTTTATCACTGCGGAGCGCGTTAAGCGCGGTAAACCGGAGCCCGATGCATTTTTACTGGGAGCTGAACTGCTGGGCCTCGCCCCCGCAGAGTGTGTGGTAGTAGAAGATGCGGCCGCTGGCGTACTGGCCGGGCTGAACGCCGGAAGCCACGTTATCGCGGTGAATGTTCCGGCGGGATCCCCCCGGCTGGAGGAGGCAGACTTTGTGCTGGATTCACTGACGGCGCTGGCCGTTTCGAAAGCCTCTGACGGAGTTGTAACCGTCTCGCTAAAAATGTAATCACATGATATAGCCCCACATTGCTGGGGCTTTTTTATGGCACAATTTCTCCTCTCCCACTGACAAGGACATGTTGTGAACGGTGAACTGATTTGGGTCCTGAGCCTGCTTTTAATCGCCATCCTTCTTTTTGCAACGGGCAAGGTACGCATGGACGCCGTCGCCCTGTTTGTCATCGTCGCGTTTGTGCTGAGCGGTACGCTCACGCTGCCGGAAGCCTTCTCCGGGTTTAGCGATCCCAACGTTATCCTGATTGCCGCCCTGTTTATTATCGGTGATGGGCTGGTGCGTACCGGCGTGGCAACCATCATGGGATCGTGGCTGGTGAAGGTAGCGGGCAGCAGCGAAACCAAAATGCTGATCTACCTGATGGTGACCGTCGCCGGGCTGGGGGCGTTTATGAGCTCAACGGGCGTGGTCGCCATCTTTATTCCGGTGGTGCTGAGCGTCTCCATGCGGATGCAGATCTCGCCGTCGCGCCTGATGATGCCCCTGAGTTTTGCCGGTTTGATCAGCGGAATGATGACGCTGGTGGCAACGCCGCCGAACCTGGTCGTCAACAGCGAGCTGATCCGGGAAGGATTCGAGGGCTTCAGTTTTTTCAGCGTCACTCCGCTTGGGCTGGTCATTCTGGTGCTGGGCGTGGTCTACATGCTGCTGACCCGGTTTGCCCTGAAAGGTGAAAAACAGGATAAAAATAAAGAAGGGTGGAAGCGACGCACCTTCCGCGATCTGATTAAAGAGTACCGTCTCACCGGGCGCGCGCGCCGTCTGGCTATTCGTCCCGGTTCGCCGATGGTGGGACAGCGCCTGGACGACCTGAAGCTGCGTGAGCGCTATGGCGCAAACGTGATCGGCGTAGAGCGCTGGCGTCGTTTTCGCCGGGTGATCGTCAACGTCAACGGGGTGTCGGAATTCCGCGCGCGGGACGTCCTGCTGATTGATATGTCCACCGCGGACGTGGATCTGCGCGAGTTTTGCAGCGAGCAGCTGCTGGAACCGATGGTGCTGCGCGGGGAGTATTTCTCCGATCAGGCGCTGGATGTTGGCATGGCCGAAGTATCGCTGATCCCGGAATCGGAACTGTTGGGTAAAACCGTGCGGGAAATGGGGTTCCGAACCCGCTATGGCCTAAATGTCGTGGGGCTGAAGCGCGATGGCGTGGCGATGGAAGGGGCGGTGGTGGATGAGCCGATCCTGCTGGGCGATATCTTCCTGGTTGTCGGTAACTGGAAGCTGATTAGCCAGCTCGGGCAAAAAGGGCGCGATTTTGTGGTGCTCAACATGCCTGTAGAGGAGAGCGACGCCTCCCCGGCGCACAGCCAGGCGCCCCACGCGATTTTTTGTCTGGTGCTGATGGTGGCGCTGATGCTGACCGACGAAATCCCCAATCCGGTCGCGGCAATTATCGCCTGCCTGTTGATGGGCAAATTCCGCTGCATTGACGCCGAAAGCGCGTATAAAGCCATTCACTGGCCGAGCATTATTCTCATCGTCGGGATGATGCCCTTCGCCCTGGCGCTGCAAAAGACCGGCGGGGTGGATCTGATCGTTAAAGGCTTAATGGACGTTGGCGGCGGGTATGGGCCGTACATGATGCTGGTCTGTCTGTTTATCATGTGCGCCACCATCGGTCTGTTTATCTCCAACACCGCGACGGCGGTACTGATGGCGCCGATTGCGCTGGCGATGGCCAAATCCATGGGCGTGTCGCCGTATCCCTTTGCGATGATGGTCGCAATGGCGGCCTCCGCGGCGTTTATGACGCCAGTATCTTCACCGGTGAATACGCTGGTGCTGGGGCCCGGGAATTACAGGTTCAGTGATTTCGTGAAGCTGGGCGTGCCGTTCACCGTGCTGGTGATGCTGGTATGCGTGGTGTTGATACCGGTCCTGTTCCCGTTCTGAGTATTTTGCCGGGTGGCGGCTGCGCCTTACCCGGCCTACAAACTAAAAATTACAACGGTGAATCCTGGCTAATCTCATCCAACGATAAATGGAAGCTCGGCACAAACACCTGCATAAAGTAATCCATCTCTTCGCTGCGGCGGGATTCCAGCGTTTTTTCCAGACGCGTTTTTGCCAGTAAAAATTCGTTATTCCCCGCAGACAGCTCTTCCAGACACTTCAGGTAGGCGCAGAGCGCGTCGGCCTGTTTGACCAGCGATTTTTCATCTTCCGTGTACTGATGCTCATCGATGAGCGGCTCAAAGATGTCGCGCAACTCGTCCGGCACCATGTCAATCAGCTTCTGCTGGGCAATCTTCTCGATGGCCTTATATTCCTGCGCAATCTGCGAGTTGAAATATTTCACCGGCGTAGGCAGGTCGCCGGTCAGCACTTCTGACGCATCGTGGTACATCGCCAGCAGGGCAATGCGCTCTGGATTGACCTGACCGTTGAATTTGCGGTTTTTAATGGCGGCCAGCGCGTGAGCGACCATCGCAACCTGCAGACTGTGCTCTGAGACATTTTCCGTGCGGACATTGCGCATCAGCGGCCAGCGGTTGATGAGTTTCAGGCGGGAGAGGTGGGCAAAGAAATGACTCTGACTCATAGGTTACCTTTTGTCTTCACTGCGACAGGCGTTCATTGTGCGGGGAGGGGAGGGAAGATGCAAATCTGAAGGTGTTGTAGGCCGGGTAAGCGCAGCGCCACCCGGCAGAAAGCCAGCGTTACTGATGATAACCGGACAGGAAGCGCCCGAAGCGGCTGATGGCCATTTCGAGATCATCTTCGCGCGGCAGCGTCACGATACGCACGTGATCCGGCCACGGCCAGTTAAACGCCGTACCCTGAACCAGCAGCACTTTTTCCTGCAGCAGGAAATCGAGCACCATTTTCTGGTCGTCGTGAATATTGAAGCGCTTCGCGTCAATTTTCGGGAACATATAGAGTGCGCCATTCGGCTTCACGCAGGAGACGCCCGGGATATCGTTGATCAGTTCCCACGCGCGGTTGCGCTGTTCGTACAGGCGACCACCGGGAACGATGAACTCGCTAATGCTCTGATAGCCACCCAGCGCCGTCTGGATCGCGTGCTGCGCCGGAACGTTGGCACATAAACGCATGGAGGCCAGCATCTCCAGCCCTTCAATATAGCCTTTGGCGTGCTTTTTCGGACCGTTTAATACCATCCACCCCTGACGGAAACCGGCCACGCGGTAGGTTTTAGACAGGCCGTTAAAGGTGACGGTCAGCAGATCCGGGGCCAGCGCAGCGATTGAGTGGTGCTGCGCCGCGTCGTACAGGATCTTGTCGTAGATTTCATCGGCAAAGATGATCAGGTTGTGCTGGCGGGCGAGCTCGACGATCTCCATCAGCAGCTCTTTTGAGTACACTGCGCCCGTTGGGTTGTTCGGGTTAATGATCACGATGCCGCGCGTGCGGGGCGTAATTTTTGCGCGAATATCATCGAGGTCCGGGAACCAGTCAGAGGACTCGTCGCACAGATAGTGCACTGCTTTACCGCTGGACAGTGATACGGCAGCCGTCCACAGCGGATAATCCGGCGCGGGTACCAGCATTTCGTCCCCGCTGTTCAGCAGCGCCTGCATCGCCTGCACGATCAGTTCAGAGACGCCGTTGCCAATATAAATATCTTCAACGGTAACATCACGCATACCGCGTGCCTGGTAGTGCTGCATGATGGCTTTACGTGCGGAGTAAAGTCCTTTTGAATCACAATAGCCTTGTGCAGTAGGAAGGTTGCGGATCACATCAACCAGAATTTCATCCGGCGCTTCAAAACCAAATGGCGCAGGGTTACCAATGTTGAGTTTCAGAACCTTGTTGCCTTCTTCTTCAAGGCGTTTTGCCTCTTTCAGAACCGGGCCGCGGATGTCATAACAGACGTTATCTAGCTTGCTGGATTTTTCGATAGGGGACATGAACCTTTAACCTTTTCGCTATTATTGCCACTCCCTGCCGTGGAAGTCAGCACGGAATAATGTACTCCCCCCTCGCTTCGTTTTGAAGGGTGTGCAGTAGAAGATTTTGTGCCGGGAGTAAAATTTTGATAAATCTTTTTCGCTGTGTGTGTGCTTTTATGCTGGCGTAAAGTTGTGCTCACAGCGTCGCGTTAGGTTAAATGTGCTATTCATTTGTCAAAATTGTGTATATTGTGCTGGTAAAAATAAGTGGGAAGCAGGACAAAGGTGGCAATCACCCTGAGTGACATTTCGTTAAACCTGAATGCTTGATACATGTTCCTGTAATAGCATACTGTGGCTAAAAGTTACTCATGTGAAATTAATGTTAAGTGCCATTAATGAATGGTCTTAATCTAAATTAAAATTTATTTATTATTAACCTAAAAAATGCAACTTTAGTTAATTCTAATAAAATTAGTTTAGAAGCTTAACATTCTTCTTTAATCCTCAATATTGCAATAAGACTTATAAATAAAGTGGATTTGGGTTAAGATGTCTTTCAGGAAAGCAGAGGTCAGAAGCATGCTTTTTGTATATCTGACGCTGTTTTTCCGAATTAATTGATTGTTATTGTTGGAGTTATCTCTGGCTGGAATGTGTCGAACATCTCCTGCTACGTTGACAGCGCTGCGATAAAGATGGCAGAAAAGGTGTTACACCTTTAATGTAATTTACATAAACCTGCGAACATCTAAATATCCTGAACGTTTAAGAGAATAAAAATAACGTCATGAAACGTGCTTTCTGACTGTTGATATAAAGCAGCACAATAACTATCTGTCAGGCAGTCTGCCGGGCCGGGATGCGAGGGAAAATCTTCAGAGGGAATTGCTTAACTGTACACACACAGCTTCAACCCGGGCAGCTCCGCACGAGCAACCTGAAAGTGAATAGATATGATAAATGCAAATCGTCCGATAATGAATCTCGACCTCGATCTGCTGAGAACGTTTGTTGCGGTCGCCGATCTCAACACTTTTGCAGCAGCTGCTGCCGCCGTTTGCCGAACTCAGTCCGCCGTCAGCCAGCAAATGCAGCGGCTGGAGCAACTGGTTGGTAAAGAGCTTTTTGCGCGTCATGGGCGTAATAAGCTCTTAACGGAACACGGTATTCAGCTTCTGGGTTATGCCAGGAAAATTCTTCGCTTTAATGATGAAGCATGTATGTCATTAATGTTTAGCAACCTTCAAGGGGTGCTAACATTAGGCGCATCTGATGAGTCAGCGGATACTATATTGCCGTTTCTTCTCAACCGTATTAGCTCGGTTTATCCGAAGCTTGCGCTGGACGTTAGCGTAAAGCGTAATGCCTTTATGGTTGAGATGTTAAATGAGAATAAAGTTGACCTGGTGGTGACGACGCATCGTCCCGGGCAGTTTGATTGCCTGACGCTGCGCACATCGCCTACGCACTGGTATTGCGCAGCCGAATACGTGCTGCAAAAAGGCGAGCCGGTTCCACTGGTCTTACTGGATGACCCGAGCCCGTTCCGCGACATGGTGCTCACGGCGCTGAATGAGGCCAACATTCCGTGGCGTCTGGCGTATGTGGCTTCCACGCTGCCAGCGGTCCGTGCCGCCGTGAAGGCCGGTCTGGGCGTAACGGCCCGTCCGGTAGAGATGATGAGCCCCGATCTGCGCGTCCTTGGGAAATCCGATGGTCTTCCTGCGCTGCCGGATACGGAGTATCTGCTCTGCCACAATTCGTCCAGCCATAACGAGTTGGCCAAAGTGGTGTTCGAGGCGATGGAAAACTACCATAACCCGTGGCAGTTCGAGCGCGTTACCTCCGAAGGGGGGGACGACTCCCTGATCGTTGAAGGGGATTTTGAGTGATCGATAGCTCAAAATTCTGGTAACAAAATGTAAGTGTAAAAAAAAGCCACTCGTGTGATTTTCACATGCAGTGGCTTTTTTTTAGCAATAATACCCGCTTATGGCGCATGGATTTTCAGGATATCCTCTATTTATCAATGAGATAAATGCTTTTGCTTAAAACTTGTCCGTTTTCCGTTCTAACTTCATCCACATCCCTCTCATGTTAAAAAAACAGGAAATATGTTGCCGTTTTCCAGGTTGAATTAACAAAAGCGTGTCTCAGATCAAGAAAATACTCCTATTTGGGGGGAGGAATCGTTGGCAAATCCTGTCAAAATAGGAGGGTTATTTTTTTTACTTCCGAAACGGACACGATTCAACAACATACATTTGACGGAAAGTCATGCACCCACCAGGGTTAAAGGGCACCAAATGTTAATGAGAATCGCTCGATGTAATTTAATGTGAAGAAACCTTTGTTAAAGTTGACAATAGGTTATAGAAAGGAGTAAAAAACCCCATCATTTTGCTGTCTACGTCTCATTTCTGACAGTTAGTGTAAGGTTATTTGTTCCTCCCCATGAATCGATGTGATGCCCATCTGCCAGCAAGAGCAGTGTCGTTGGTATCACTTTTGATGAGTAAGCAATGAGTATGTCAACATCCACAGAAGTCATCGCTCATCACTGGGCATTCGCAATCTTTCTTATTGTAGCCATTGGCCTGTGCTGCCTGATGTTAGTCGGCGGCTGGTTCCTGGGCGGTCGCGCCCGTGCAAGGCACAAAAACACACCTTTCGAATCAGGTATTGATTCAGTAGGTTCCGCTCGCTTACGCCTGTCTGCCAAGTTCTATCTGGTAGCCATGTTCTTCGTCATCTTCGACGTGGAAGCGCTTTACCTTTTCGCATGGTCAACGTCCATCCGCGAAAGTGGTTGGGTGGGCTTTGTCGAGGCCGCAATTTTCATTTTAGTGCTACTGGCCGGTCTGGTTTATCTGGTGCGTATTGGCGCGCTTGACTGGACGCCTGCGCGTTCACGTCGTGAACACATCAACCCGGAAAACAGTATCTCTAATCGTCAGCAGTAACAGCGAGGCAATAAGATGGATTATACGCTCACCCGCATAGATCCTAACGGTGAGAATGACCGTTACCCCCTGCAAAAACAGGAGATCGTAACCGACCCCCTGGAGCAAGAAGTCAATAAAAGCGTGTACATGGGCAAACTCGAACATGCCATGCACGATATGGTCAACTGGGGTCGTAAGAACTCCATCTGGCCGTACAACTTTGGCCTTTCTTGCTGCTACGTTGAAATGGTGACGTCATTCACTGCGGTGCATGACGTTGCGCGTTTTGGGGCAGAGGTACTGCGTGCTTCCCCACGTCAGGCTGACCTGATGGTGGTAGCCGGTACGTGCTTTACCAAGATGGCACCTGTTATTCAGCGTCTTTATGACCAGATGCTGGAGCCTAAATGGGTTATCTCCATGGGCGCATGTGCAAACTCTGGCGGTATGTACGACATCTATTCCGTCGTGCAGGGCGTAGATAAGTTTATTCCAGTGGATGTGTACATCCCGGGTTGTCCGCCACGTCCGGAAGCTTACATGCAGGCGCTGATGCTGCTGCAGGAGTCTATCGGTAAAGAACGTCGCCCACTGTCGTGGGTTGTTGGCGATCAGGGTGTGTATCGCGCGAACATGCAGTCTGAGCGCGAGCGTAAACGTGGTGAACGTATTGCCGTCACCAATCTGCGTACGCCTGACGAAATTTAATTTGCGCCTGTAGGCCTGGAGAACACCTTCGCATATCACTACTCAAATAGCGCGAAGCCAGGCTCAACAGTCACCACGGACCATTTGCAATGGTGAACAATATGACCGACTTAACCGCGCAAGAAGCCGCCTGGCAGACCCGGGATCATCTGGATGACCCAGTCATTGGCGAACTGCGCAACCGTTTTGGGCCGGATGCCTTTACTGTTCAGGCTACCCGCACCGGGGTACCCGTTGTTTGGGTGAAGCGTGAGCAATTGCTGGAAGTTGTCGATTTCCTCAAGAAATTGCCAAAACCGTACGTCATGCTGTTTGACTTACACGGCATGGATGAACGTCTGCGTACCCACCGCCAGGGCCTCCCTGCTGCGGATTTTTCCGTTTTCTACCACCTGATCTCAATAGACCGTAATACGGATATCATGCTCAAGGTGGCATTGTCTGAAAACGACATGCATCTGCCGACGATCACCAAACTGTTCCCGAACGCCAACTGGTACGAGCGTGAAACCTGGGAAATGTTCGGCATGACCTTCGACGGCCACCCGCACCTGACGCGCATCATGATGCCGCAGACCTGGACCGGCCACCCGCTGCGTAAAGACTACCCGGCACGTGCAACCGAATTCGATCCGTTTGAGCTGACCAAAGCCAAGCAGGATCTGGAGATGGAAGCGCTGACCTTCAAGCCGGAAGACTGGGGCATGAAGCGCGGTACCGACAACGAGGACTTCATGTTCCTCAACCTCGGTCCAAACCACCCGTCTGCGCACGGTGCATTCCGTATTATTCTTCAGCTTGATGGCGAAGAGATTGTCGACTGCGTGCCTGACATCGGCTACCACCACCGTGGTGCTGAGAAGATGGGCGAGCGTCAGTCCTGGCACAGCTACATTCCGTATACCGACCGTATCGAGTACCTCGGCGGCTGCGTCAACGAGATGCCATACGTGCTGGCCGTTGAGAAACTGGCGGGAATCGTTACGCCGGATCGCGTTAACGTGATTCGCGTCATGCTGTCAGAGCTGTTCCGTATCAACAGCCACCTGCTGTACATCTCCACGTTCATTCAGGACGTCGGCGCGATGACTCCGGTCTTCTTCGCCTTTACCGACCGTCAGAAAATCTACGATCTGGTAGAAGCAATTACCGGTTTCCGTATGCACCCGGCCTGGTTCCGTATCGGCGGTGTGGCACACGATCTGCCGCGTGGCTGGGACCGTCTGCTGCGTGAATTCCTCGACTGGATGCCAAAACGTCTGGCGTCTTACGAGAAAGCCGCACTCCGCAACACCATCCTGAAAGGCCGTTCCCAGGGCGTTGCTGCCTACGGCGCGAAAGAAGCGCTGGAGTGGGGTACGACAGGTGCAGGTCTGCGTGCGACCGGTATTGATTTCGACGTGCGTAAAGCCCGTCCTTACTCTGGCTACGAGAACTTCGACTTTGAAGTCCCGGTGGGCGGCGGTGTTTCCGACTGCTACACCCGCGTGATGCTGAAAGTAGAAGAGCTGCGCCAGAGTCTGCGCATCCTTGAGCAGTGCCTCAACAACATGCCGGAAGGCCCGTTCAAGGCGGATCACCCGCTGACGACGCCACCACCGAAAGAGCGCACGCTGCAACATATCGAAACCCTGATCACCCACTTCCTGCAGGTTTCCTGGGGTCCGGTCATGCCGGCGCAAGAATCCTTCCAGATGATTGAAGCGACCAAGGGTATTAACAGTTACTACCTGACCAGTGACGGCAGCACCATGAGCTACCGTACCCGCGTGCGTACGCCGAGCTTTGCGCACCTGCAGCAGATCCCGTCCGCCATCCGCGGCAGTCTGGTCTCCGACCTGATTGTGTATCTGGGTAGTATCGATTTTGTTATGTCAGATGTGGACCGCTAATTATGCACGAGAATCAACAACCACAAACCGAGGCTTTTGAGCTGAGTGAAGCAGAACGTGCCGCCATTGAGCATGAGATGCACCACTACGAAGACCCGCGTGCGGCGTCCATTGAAGCGCTGAAAATCGTACAGAAACAGCGTGGTTGGGTGCCGGATGGGGCGATCTATGAGATCGCGAAAGTGCTGGGTATTCCGGCAAGCGACGTAGAAGGCGTAGCCACGTTCTACAGCCAGATCTTCCGTCAGCCGGTTGGCCGCCATGTGATCCGCTACTGTGACAGCGTTGTCTGCCACATCACCGGGTATCAGGGCATCCAGGCTGCGATTGAGAAGAAGCTCAATATCAAGCCGGGCCAGACCACGTTCGATGGACGCTTTACTCTGCTGCCAACCTGCTGCCTGGGTAACTGCGACAAGGGGCCGACCATGATGATTGATGAGGACACTCACAGCCATCTGACGCCGGAAGCGATTCCTGACCTGCTGGAGCAGTACAAATGAAAACTGTAATTCGTACTGCTGAGACGCATCCGCTGACCTGGCGTCTGCGCGATGACAAACAGCCGGTATGGCTCGACGAATACCAGAGCAAAAACGGCTATGCCGGTGCGCGTAAAGCCCTCGGCGGCATGGCGCCGGATGACATCGTTAATGCGGTGAAAGACTCCGGCCTGAAAGGGCGCGGCGGTGCGGGCTTCTCCACCGGTCTGAAGTGGAGCCTGATGCCGAAAGACGAATCCATGAACATCCGTTACCTGCTGTGTAACGCCGATGAAATGGAGCCGGGCACCTATAAAGACCGCCTGCTGATGGAACAGCTGCCGCACCTGCTGGTGGAAGGCATGCTGATCTCCGCGTTTGCGCTGAAAGCGTACCGCGGCTATATCTTCCTGCGCGGTGAGTACATCGAAGCGGCGGAAAACCTGCGTCGCGCGATTGCCGAAGCTACCGAAGCGGGCCTGCTGGGCAAAAACATCCTGGGTACCGGGTTTGACTTCGAACTGTTCGTGCACACCGGCGCCGGGCGTTATATCTGCGGTGAAGAAACCGCGCTGATTAACTCCCTGGAAGGCCGCCGTGCGAACCCGCGTTCCAAGCCACCGTTCCCGGCAAGCTCCGGCGTATGGGGTAAACCGACCTGCGTAAACAACGTTGAAACCCTGTGTAACGTTCCGGCTATCCTCGCCAACGGCGTGGAGTGGTATCAGGGCATCTCCTCAAGCAAAGATGCCGGTACCAAGCTGATGGGCTTCTCTGGTCGCGTTAAAAATCCTGGCGTCTGGGAACTGCCGTTCGGTACCACCGCACGTGAAATTCTTGAAGACTACGCGGGCGGCATGCGCGATGGCCTGAAATTTAAAGCCTGGCAGCCGGGTGGGGCAGGGACAGACTTCCTTACCGAAGCCCACCTTGACCTGCCGATGGAATTCGAAAGCATTGGTAAAGCAGGCAGCCGTCTGGGTACGGCGCTGGCGATGGCCGTCGACCACGAGATCGGCATGGTCTCGCTGGTGCGTAACCTGGAAGAGTTCTTCGCCCGCGAGTCCTGCGGCTGGTGTACACCATGCCGTGATGGCCTGCCGTGGAGCGTGAAGATCCTGCGTGCAATCGAACGTGGCGAAGGCCAGCCTGGGGATATCGAGACGCTTGAGCAACTGTGTCGATTCTTAGGCCCGGGTAAAACCTTCTGTGCCCACGCACCGGGTGCCGTCGAACCTCTGCAGAGCGCGATCAAATATTTCCGCGACGAGTTCGAAGCAGGCATCAAGCAGCCGTTCAGCAATACCCATGCGATTAATGGGATTCAGCCGAACCTGCTTAAAGCGCGCTGGTAACGACAAGAATTTTGATTAACGCTCGGTTTCGACCGAGCCAACTGGAAGCATGCTAATGGCTACGATTCATGTAGACGGCAAAGAATACGAAGTCAACGGGGCGGACAACCTGCTGGAAGCTTGTCTGTCTCTTGGCCTCGATATTCCGTACTTTTGCTGGCATCCGGCGCTGGGCAGCGTCGGTGCTTGCCGCCAGTGTGCGGTGAAGCAATATCAAAACGCGGAAGACACGCGTGGTCGCCTGGTGATGTCCTGTATGACGCCAGCCACCGAAGGCACCTTTATTTCGATTGATGACGAAGAAGCGAAACAGTTCCGCGAAAGCGTAGTGGAATGGTTGATGACCAACCACCCGCACGACTGTCCGGTCTGTGAAGAGGGTGGTAACTGCCACCTTCAGGATATGACCGTGATGACCGGCCACAGCTTCCGTCGCTATCGCTTTACCAAGCGTACCCACCGTAATCAGGACCTGGGGCCGTTCATCTCTCACGAAATGAACCGCTGCATCGCCTGCTACCGCTGCGTGCGTTACTACAAAGACTATGCAGACGGTCAGGATCTGGGCGTATATGGCGCGCACGATAACGTCTACTTCGGTCGTCCGGAAGACGGCGTGCTGGAAAGCGAGTTCTCCGGTAACCTGGTAGAAATCTGCCCGACCGGCGTCTTCACGGATAAAACCCACTCCGAGCGTTACAACCGTAAATGGGACATGCAGTTTGCGCCAAGCATCTGCCAGCAGTGTTCCCTCGGCTGTAACACCAGCCCGGGTGAGCGCTACGGCGAACTGCGCCGTATCGAAAACCGTTACAACGGTACCGTTAACCACTACTTCCTGTGCGACCGCGGTCGTTTCGGCTATGGCTATGTGAACCTGAAAGACCGTCCGCGTCAGCCGGTTCAGCGCCGTGGCGACGACTTCATTACCCTGAACGCTGAACAGGCGATGCAGGGCGCGGCAGATATTCTGCGCCAGTCGAAGAAAGTGATCGGTATCGGCTCCCCGCGCGCCAGCATCGAAAGCAACTTCGCGCTGCGCGAGCTGGTTGGAGCGGAAAACTTCTATACCGGTATCGCCCAGGGCGAGCAGGAACGTCTGCAATTGGTACTGAAAGTGCTGCGTGAAGGCGGTATTCATACCCCTGCGCTGCGCGAAATTGAATCTTATGATGCGGTCCTGGTGCTGGGTGAAGACCTGACGCAGACGGGCGCACGCGCGGCTCTGGCGGTTCGTCAGGCGGTGAAGGGTAAAGCACGTGAAATGGCAGCGGCGCAGAAAGTGGCTGACTGGCAGATTGCGGCGATCCTGAACATCGGCCAGCGCGCGAAGCATCCTCTGTTTGTGACCAACGTTGACAACACCCGTCTGGACGACATCGCCGCGTGGACCTACTGCGCGCCGGTTGAAGATCAGGCGCGCCTCGGCTTTGCGATTGCCCACGCGCTGGACAACAGCTCTCCGGCGGTAGAACTGGATCGCGACCTGCAGAACAAGGTTGACGTGATTGTTCAGGCCCTGGCGGGTGCGAAGAAACCGCTGATTATTTCCGGTACCAACGCCGGCAGTGCGGAGATCATTCAGGCGGCAGCCAACGTTGCCAAAGCCCTGAAAGGCCGCGGTGCGGACGTCGGCGTGACCATGATTGCCCGTGCGGTGAACAGCATTGGTCTGGGCATGATCGGCGGCGGTTCTCTGGAAGCAGCGTTAAGCGAACTGGAATCCGGTTCTGCCGACGCCGTTGTGGTGCTGGAAAACGACCTGCACCGTCACGCCTCTGCCGCTCGCGTTGACGCCGCGCTCTCCAAAGCGCCGCTGGTGATGGTCATTGACCATCAGCGCACCGCGATCATGGACAAAGCGCACCTGGTGCTCTCTGCGGCAAGCTTCGCAGAAAGCGACGGTACGGTGATTAACAACGAAGGCCGCGCACAGCGTTTCTTCCAGGTTTACGACCCGGCGTACTACGACAGCAACACCGTGATGCTGGAAAGCTGGCGCTGGCTGCACTCCCTGCACAGCACCGTGCAGAGCCGTGAAGTGGACTGGACGCAGCTCGACCACGTTATCGACGCGGTAGTCGAAAAACTGCCTCAGCTGGCAGGCATTAAAGATGCCGCACCTGAAGCAAGCTTCCGCATTCGCGGCCAGAAACTGGCGCGTGAACCGCACCGCTACAGCGGCCGTACCGCGATGCGTGCCAATATCAGCGTGCACGAACCGCGCCAGCCGCAGGATAAAGACACCATGTTCGCCTTCTCCATGGAAGGGAACAACCAGCCGTCTGCGCCGCGTTCGCAAATCCCATTCGCATGGGCGCCAGGCTGGAACTCCCCGCAGGCGTGGAACAAGTTCCAGGCTGAAGTGGGTGGCTCCCTGCGCCACGGCGATCCGGGCGTGCGTCTGATTGAAGCCTCCGAAACCGGTCTGGACTTCTTCACCACCGTTCCAGCGAGCTTCCAGGCGCAGGATGGTAACTGGCGTATCGCGCCGTACTACCATCTGTTCGGTAGCGACGAGCTGTCCCAGCGTTCACCGGTCTTCCAGACCCGTATGCCGCAGCCGTACATCAAGCTCAACCCGGCGGATGCCGCGAAGCTTGGCGTTAACGCGGGCGCGAACATTGCCTTTAGCTATGACGGCCAGACAATCAGCCTGCCGCTGATTATCTCCGAAGGTCTGACAGCAGGGCAGGTGGGTCTGCCGATGGGTATGCCTGGCATCGCGCCGGTTCTGGCGGGTGCGCGTCTTGATAACCTGCAGGAGGCAAAAGCATGAGTTGGTTAACGCCGGATCTTATCGACATCCTGCTGAGCATTCTGAAAGCGGTTGTTATCCTGCTGGTAGTGGTCACCTGCGGTGCGTTCATGAGCTTTGGTGAACGTCGTCTGCTCGGTCTGTTCCAGAACCGTTACGGACCGAACCGCGTAGGCTGGGGTGGTTCACTCCAGCTGGTCGCGGACATGATCAAGATGTTCTTTAAAGAGGACTGGATCCCGCGCTTCTCGGACCGCGTGATCTTTACTCTGGCACCGATGATCGCCTTCACCTCGCTGCTGCTGGCGTTTGCTATCGTTCCGGTCAGCCCGACCTGGGTGGTCGCTGACCTGAACATCGGCATTCTGTTCTTCCTGATGATGGCAGGCCTCGCGGTTTACGCGGTGCTGTTTGCAGGCTGGTCCAGTAACAACAAATACTCCCTGCTGGGTGCGATGCGTGCTTCCGCGCAGACACTGAGCTACGAAGTGTTCCTGGGTCTCTCCCTGATGGGCGTGGTGGCGCAGGCCGGTTCATTCAACATGACCGACATCGTCAACAACCAGGCCGACATCTGGAACGTTATTCCGCAGTTCTTTGGGTTTATTACCTTTGCAATCGCGGGCGTGGCCGTGTGTCACCGTCACCCGTTTGACCAGCCAGAAGCCGAACAGGAACTGGCCGACGGTTACCACATTGAATATTCCGGTATGAAATTCGGTCTGTTCTTCGTGGGCGAGTACATCGGTATCGTCACCATTTCCGCGTTGATGGTAACGCTGTTCTTCGGTGGCTGGCATGGCCCGTTCTTACCGCCGTTCATCTGGTTCGCGCTGAAAACCGCGTTCTTCATGATGATGTTCATTTTGATTCGCGCAGCGTTACCGCGTCCGCGTTATGACCAGGTAATGTCCTTCGGCTGGAAAGTGTGCCTGCCGCTGACGCTCGTCAACTTGTTGGTAACGGCGGCTGTCATTCTCTGGCAGCAGCCATAAGGGGCTATAGACCATGACCTTAAAAGAATTACTGGTAGGCTTCGGTACCCAGGTACGCAGTATCTGGATGATCGGCCTGCACGCGTTTGCCAAACGCGAAACCCGGATGTACCCGGAAGAGCCGGTATATCTGCCGCCGCGCTACCGTGGCCGTATCGTGCTGACGCGCGACCCGGACGGTTCCGAGCGCTGCGTTGCCTGTAACCTGTGTGCGGTAGCGTGTCCGGTAGGCTGTATCTCTCTGCAGAAAGCAGAGACGGTAGACGGCCGCTGGTACCCTGAGTTCTTCCGCATCAACTTCTCACGCTGCATCTTTTGCGGTCTGTGTGAAGAAGCGTGCCCAACCACGGCGATTCAGCTGACTCCAGACTTCGAGCTGGGTGAGTACAAGCGTCAGGACCTGGTGTACGAGAAAGAGGATCTGCTGATTTCCGGTCCGGGCAAATACCCGGAATATAACTTCTACCGGATGGCGGGTATGGCAATCGACGGCAAAGATAAGGGCGAAGCAGAGAACGAAGCTAAGCCTATCGACGTCAAGAGCCTGTTACCGTAAGGAGAGGGCAATGGAATTCGCTTTTTATATCTGTGGCCTTATCGCCATCCTGGCTACGCTGCGAGTGATTACGCACACCAATCCGGTGCATGCGCTGCTGTACTTAATCATCTCGCTGCTGGCCATTTCCGGGGTGTTCTTCGCACTGGGCGCGCACTTCGCCGGTGCGCTGGAAATCATCGTCTACGCCGGGGCCATCATGGTGCTGTTCGTGTTCGTGGTGATGATGCTGAACCTGGGCGGCTCTGAAATTGAGCAGGAACGTCAGTGGTTAAAACCGCAGGTGTGGATTGGCCCGGCAATTTTGTCGGCCATCATGCTGGTGGTGATCGTTTACGCCATTCTGGGTGTTAACGATCAGGGCATTGACGGAACGCCGATTGGCGCGAAAGAGGTCGGTATTACGCTCTTTGGCCCATACGTTCTGGCGGTTGAACTGGCCTCAATGCTGCTGCTGGCAGGTCTGGTTGTTGCTTTCCACGTTGGCCGCGAAGAGCGTGTTGGCGAGGTGCTGAGCAACCGCACTGACGACCGCGCGAAAAGAAAAATGGAGGAGCGCGCATGATCCCCTTAACACATGGACTGATCCTCGCTGCGATTTTATTCGTCCTGGGTCTGACCGGTCTGGTTATCCGCCGCAATCTGCTGTTTATGCTGATCGGGCTGGAAATCATGATTAACGCCTCCGCGCTGGCCTTCGTGGTCGCCGGAAGCTACTGGGGCCAGACCGATGGTCAGGTGATGTACATTCTTGCCATCAGCCTCGCGGCTGCCGAAGCGAGTATTGGCCTGGCGCTGTTACTGCAGCTCCATCGTCGCCGCCAGAACCTGAACATCGATTCAGTAAGTGAGTTGCGTGGATGAACATGCTTGCCTTAACCATTATTTTTCCGCTGATTGGCTTCGTGCTGCTGGCGTTTTCTCGCGGCCGCTGGTCTGAGAATCTGTCTGCGACCGTGGGCATTGGCTCCATCGGCCTGGCTGCGCTGGTCACAGCGTATGCGGGTATCGACTTCTTTAACAACGGACGTCAGCCTTTCAGCGTGCCGCTGTGGACGTGGATGTCGGTCGGCGATTTCAACATCGGCTTCAACCTGGTGCTGGACGGCCTCTCGCTGACCATGCTCTCCGTGGTCACCGGTGTTGGCTTCCTGATCCACATGTTCGCCTCCTGGTATATGCGCGGTGAAGAGGGGTACTCCCGCTTCTTCGCCTACACCAACCTGTTTATCGCCAGCATGGTGGTTCTGGTGCTGGCCGATAACCTGCTGCTGATGTACCTGGGCTGGGAAGGCGTGGGTCTGTGTTCTTACCTGCTGATCGGTTTCTACTATACCGATCCGAAGAATGGCGCAGCGGCCATGAAAGCGTTCGTCGTGACCCGCGTGGGTGACGTTTTCCTCGCTTTCGCGCTGTTCATTCTTTACAACGAACTGGGCACGCTGAACTTCCGCGAAATGGTGGAACTGGCGCCAGCGCACTTCGCAGCAGGCAACAATATGCTGTGGTGGGCAACGCTGATGCTGCTGGGTGGTGCCGTGGGTAAATCCGCGCAGCTGCCGCTGCAGACCTGGCTGGCCGACGCGATGGCGGGTCCAACCCCTGTCTCCGCGCTGATCCACGCCGCGACCATGGTAACCGCTGGTGTCTACCTGATTGCGCGTACCCATGGCCTGTTCCTGATGACCCCGGAAATTCTGCATCTGGTGGGTATCGTCGGTGCGGTCACGCTGGTGCTGGCAGGCTTTGCCGCGCTGGTGCAGACCGACATCAAACGCGTTCTCGCGTACTCCACCATGAGCCAGATTGGTTACATGTTCCTGGCGCTGGGCGTTCAGGCGTGGGACGCAGCCATTTTCCACCTGATGACGCACGCGTTCTTTAAAGCGCTGCTGTTCCTCTCATCCGGTTCTGTGATTCTGGCCTGCCATCACGAGCAGAACATCTTCAAGATGGGCGGACTGCGTAAGTCCATCCCGCTGGTTTATATCTGCTTCCTGGTAGGCGGCGCGGCGCTGGCGGCACTGCCGCTGATTACCGCGGGCTTCTTCAGTAAGGACGAAATCCTTGCGGGTGCCATGGCGAATGGTCATATCAATCTGATGGTTGCGGGTCTGGTCGGTGCGTTCATGACCTCCCTGTATACCTTCCGTATGATTTTCATCGTATTCCACGGTAAAGAACAAATTCACGCTCACGCAGGGAAGGGGATCACCCACCACCTGCCGCTGATTGTGCTGCTGGTACTGTCCACCTTCGTTGGCGCGATGATTGTGCCACCGCTGCAGGGCGTACTGCCAGACACCACCGAGCTTGAGCACGGTCGCGTTCTGACGCTTGAAATCACCTCCGGCGTGGTCGCTATTGCGGGCATCCTGATTGCAGCATGGCTGTGGCTGGGTAAACGTACGCTGGTGACTGCCGTTGCCAACAGCGCCCCGGGCCGCCTGCTGGGCACCTGGTGGTACAACGCGTGGGGCTTCGACTGGCTGTACGACATGATCTTCGTTAAGCCGTTCCTGGGCATTGCGTGGCTGGTGAAGCGCGACCCACTGAACAGCCTGATGAATATCCCGGCGATCCTCTCCCGCTTTGCAGGTAAAGGCCTGCTGTACAGCGAGAACGGTTACCTGCGCTGGTATGTGGCGTCCATGAGCATCGGTGCGGTTGTCGTACTGGCGCTGCTGATGGTGTTGCGATAGTGGTTTTGCCCGGTGGCGCTGCGCTTACCGGGCCTACGAGACCGTAGGTCGGGTAAGCGTGAGCGCCACCCGACACCACAAACCGCACTAACGCGTGAATTTTGTCGAATTTGTTGAAAATCGGTCCCTTAGGGACTTTAACAAGGAATAAAAATCGCCATGTTACTACCCTGGCTAATATTAATTCCCTTCATCGGCGGCTTCCTGTGCTGGCAGACTGAACGCTTTGGCGTGAAGATGCCGCGCTGGATTGCGCTGATCACCATGGGATTGACGCTCGCGCTTGGCCTGCAACTGTGGTTGCAGGGCGGTTACTCACTGACCCAGTCTGCGGGCATTCCGCAGTGGCAGTCTGAGTTCATTCTGCCGTGGATCCCGCGTTTCGGCATTACGATCCACCTGGCGATTGACGGTCTGTCGCTGCTGATGGTGGTGCTGACCGGTCTGCTCGGCGTTCTGGCGGTACTTTGCTCCTGGCGAGAAATCGAAAAATACCAGGGCTTCTTCCACCTGAACCTGATGTGGATCCTGGGCGGCGTGATCGGCGTGTTCCTTGCCATCGACATGTTCCTGTTCTTCTTCTTCTGGGAGATGATGCTGGTGCCGATGTACTTCCTGATCGCGCTGTGGGGCCATAAGGCGTCCGACGGTAAAACGCGTATCACGGCGGCAACCAAGTTCTTCATCTATACCCAGGCGAGTGGTCTGGTGATGTTGATTGCCATTCTGGCGCTGGTGTTTGTTCACCACAACGCGACCGGCACCTGGACCTTCAACTACGAAGATCTGCTGAAAACGCCAATGTCACACGGCGTTGAATACCTGCTGATGCTGGGCTTCTTCATCGCCTTCGCGGTGAAAATGCCGGTCGTTCCGCTGCACGGCTGGCTGCCAGACGCGCACTCTCAGGCACCAACGGCGGGTTCCGTTGACCTGGCGGGCATCTTGCTGAAAACGGCGGCCTACGGTCTGCTGCGTTTCGCACTGCCGCTGTTCCCGAATGCCTCCGCAGAGTTCGCACCGATTGCCATGTGGCTGGGTGTGATCGGTATCTTCTACGGTGCCTGGATGGCCTTCACGCAGTACGACATCAAGCGTCTGATTGCCTACACCTCCGTTTCCCACATGGGCTTCGTGCTGATTGCTATCTACACCGGCAGCCAGCTGGCGTACCAGGGCGCGGTGATCCAGATGATTGCGCACGGTCTGTCCGCAGCCGGCCTCTTCATCCTGTGCGGTCAGCTGTATGAACGTCTGCATACCCGCGACATGCGCATGATGGGCGGCCTGTGGAGCAAAATTAAGTGGCTGCCAGCGCTGTCCATGTTCTTCGCTGTTGCCACTCTGGGGATGCCGGGTACCGGTAACTTCGTCGGCGAATTTATGATTCTGTTCGGCAGCTTCAAAGTGGTACCGGTGATTACCGTGATCTCCACCTTTGGTCTGGTGTTCGCTTCCGTGTACTCGCTGGCGATGCTGCACCGCGCTTACTTCGGTAAAGCGAAGAGCGAAATTGCTGCACAAGAACTGCCGGGGATGTCGCTGCGTGAGCTGTTCATCATCCTGCTGCTGGTCGTACTGCTGGTGCTGCTGGGCTTCTTCCCGCAGCCGATTCTGGATACCTCGCATAGCGCGATGGGTAACATCCAGCAGTGGTTTGTTAATTCTGCTTCTACTACAAGGCCGTAATTCGCCATGACAATAACTCCACAACAACTGATCGCGCTGCTACCGCTGCTGATCGTCGGATTGACGGTGGTGGTTGTGATGCTCTCCATTGCGTGGCGACGCAATCACTTCCTGAATGCCACGCTGTCGGTCATCGGCCTGAACGCCGCGTTAGTCTCTCTCTGGTTTGTTGGCCAGGGCGGGGCGATGGACGTCACCCCGCTGATGCGCGTTGACGGTTACGCCATGCTGTATACCGGTCTCGTGCTGCTGGCGAGCCTGGCAACCTGTACCTTTGCGTACCCGTGGCTCGAAGGCTACAACGACAATAAAGAAGAGTTTTACCTGCTGGTTCTGATTGCCGCGCTGGGCGGCATTTTGCTGGCGAATGCGAACCATCTGGCCGCGCTGTTCCTCGGTATTGAGCTGATCTCTCTGCCGCTGTTCGGCCTGATTGGTTACGCCTTCCGTCAGAAGCGCTCGCTGGAAGCAAGCATCAAGTACACCATTCTGTCTGCTGCTGCGTCCTCGTTCCTGCTGTTTGGTATTGCGCTGCTGTACGCACAGTCCGGTAACCTCTCCTTCATGGCGCTCGGCAAGAGCCTCGGTGACGGCATGCTGCATGAGCCGCTGCTGCTGGCGGGTCTGGGCATGATGATCGTGGGTCTCGGCTTTAAACTCTCTCTTGTGCCGTTCCACCTGTGGACGCCAGACGTCTACCAGGGCGCTCCGGCTCCGGTGTCGACCTTCCTGGCGACGGCGAGCAAAATCGCTATCTTCGGTGTGGTCATGCGTCTGTTCCTGTACGCACCGGTCGGTGACAGCGAAGCGGTTCGCGTGGTGCTGGGCATTATCGCCTTCGTCTCCATCATCTTCGGTAACCTGATGGCGCTGAGCCAGACCAACATCAAGCGTCTGCTGGGCTACTCGTCTATCTCTCATCTGGGCTACCTGATGGTGGCGCTGATTGCGTTGCAGAGCGGTGAGATGTCGATGGAAGCCGTGGGCGTGTACCTGGCCGGCTACCTGTTCAGCAGCCTCGGCGCCTTCGGCGTGGTGAGCCTGATGTCCAGCCCGTACCGTGGTCCGGATGCCGATTCACTGTTCTCCTACCGTGGTCTGTTCTGGCACCGTCCGATCCTGTCCGCAGTGATGACCGTGATGATGCTCTCTCTGGCAGGTATCCCGATGACGCTCGGCTTTATCGGTAAGTTCTACGTGCTGGCCGTCGGTGTGCAGGCGCACCTGTGGTGGCTGACTGCGGGCGTGATTATCGGCTCCGCGATTGGCCTCTACTACTACCTGCGCGTGGCCGTGAGCCTGTACCTGAGCGCACCTCAGCAGCTCAACCGTGATGCCCCAACCAACTGGCAGTACAGCGCCGGTGGTATCGTCGTGCTTATCTCCGCGCTGCTGGTGCTGATCTTCGGTATCTATCCGCAGCCGCTGATTGATATCGTGCAGCGCGCGATGCCGCTGATGTAAAACAAAAAACCCGCCTCGGCGGGTTTTTTTATGGTTTTCGCCCTCTCCCCGTGGGAGAGGGCCGGGGTGAGGGCACCAGCCCGCACAATGCTTAAGACAGCTGCTTCCTGCTAATCAACGGCCCGTCAATCTTCTTCATCGAGCGGTCCAGCACTTCCTCAATCACCGACGACAGCTCGTTCAGCTCAAACTTCGCCACATACCCGTCCGCCTTCACCTTGCGAATATGGTCTTCGTTGGCGTTGCCGGAAAGGGAAGAGTGGATCACCACCGGAATATCTTTCAGTACCGGGTCGGTTTTGATTTTGCGCGTCAGCGTAAAGCCGTCCATCTCCGGCATTTCGAGGTCGGTCAGCACCAGAGCGATCTTATCGGTGATGGGAACCCCTTCAGCCTGGGCCTGCGCCGCCAGCACGCCAATTTTCTCCCACGCCTCTTTGCCGGTGATATGCAGCTGTGCCGGGATCTCCATTGCCTGCAGACCTTTCTCCAGCATCGAGCGCGCCACTTTAGAGTCTTCCGCGACGATGGCGACAGCGCCTGGCTTGATATGGAATTTGGTGGTCTTCAGGTTCGTGGCGTGCAGATCGTGATTGGCCGGGGTGATGTCATACAGGATCTGCTCAACGTCCAGCACCATTGCCAGATCGTTGGTATCGGTCTTCTCGTCAAGACACGCAATGCTGGTGATGTAGCGACCGCTGACGGCGGTTTCCGCCGCGTGCACCTGCTTCCAGTCCAGACGCATGATGTTCTCAACCGATTCCACGGCAAACGCCTGCACGCTGCGCGCATATTCGGTGATCAGCAGAATGTTCAGCCCGGTGGTGGGCTTACAGCCCGCCACGGCGGCCAGGTCAATCACCGGGATCACCTGATCGCGAATATTCACCATTCCCATCAGCGGCGACTTCATCCCGGCGGGTTTTGTGAACTCCGGCATCGGCACAATTTCACGCAGCTTAAAGACGTTAATCCCAAACAGCTCGGATTTATTTTCGTTCAGAGAGGTGCCAAGACGGAACAGCAACAGTTCAAAACGGTTCGACAGGGTCAGATTCGCCCTGTCATCAATATCTTTCTGGAAATTATCCATTCTACCCTCGAGAGAAATGCTGACCTTTTAATCGTTATCGGCATCCTGAGGGAAAAATGAAGGACTAAACGCTGACCTGAGCGAAATCTTCGGCCAGCTCACATTCCGAGAACAGCGTGCGGCACTCTGCCAGCAGGCCTGCGCATCCCCGCGCGTCGTAGCGCGAGCTGACGTGGGTGACGATCAGTCTTCCTACACCCGCATCACGGGCAAGCTGCGCCGCCTGACGCGTGGAGCTGTGGCCCCGGCTGTTGGCTTTCTCTTCCATCGCGGTTTCAAGCGTCGCTTCATGCACCATCACGTCCACGCCCTGGGCCAGCGTGAGCGCCGCCTGGCAAGGGGCCGTATCGCCAAAAATCGCCAGTTTTTTGCCCGGCTGCGGTGCGGCGAGATAATCCTGGCCGTTGATGACGCGTCCGTCCTCCAGCGTGACGGTCTCTCCATGCTTCAGACGCTGGAACAGCGGCCCGGGTTTTACGCCGTCGGCCATCAGCGCGGCGGCATCCAGCGCACCGGGTTTGTCATGCGCTTCAATACGGTAGCCATAGCATTCCACAGGATGACTGAGCGGTTGAGCAGTGACCCGATAATCCCCGTCGTCGAATACCAGGCCTTCGGTAATCTCAACGACCTCCAGCGGATAATCGGTCCATGACCCGCTCAGGCTCAGCGTAGCTTCAACAAATTCACGAATACCCGCTGGCCCGTAAATCGTCAGCGGGTTGGCGTTACCGGCCATCGAGCGGCTGCACAGCAGGCCGGGAAGGCCAAACAGATGGTCGCCATGCAGATGGGTGATAAAAATGTTATCCAGCTTGCCGGGGTGATAAACGGTGTGTAACAGCTGATGCTGCGTCCCTTCACCACAGTCAAACAGCCACAGCCCGCCCCGGGTGGGGTGCTTAAGATCCAGCAGGATCGCCGTCACGTTCCGTGAGCGGGTTGGCACGCCAGCGGACGTACCCAGAAAAATCAGTTCCATAACGCAATCAGCCCTTTGCCGAACGGGGAGGGGTTTAGTATAACGTGATGAACCCCAGTAAGGAGACTGACATGATCCAGTGGCAAGATTTACATCATAGCGACCTCACCGTTAATGCACTTTACGCCCTGCTGAAGCTGCGCTGCGAAGTGTTTGTTGTGGAACAGACCTGCCCGTATCAGGACATCGATGGCGATGACCTCGTTGGCGAGAACCGCCATATCCTCGGCTGGCGTGATAACGAGCTGGTGGCGTATGCGAGGATTCTGAAAAGCGAAGATGATTTTGAGCCTGTCGTGATTGGCCGCGTCATCATCAGCGGCAAGGCGCGCGGTGAAAAACTGGGCTATCAGCTGATGGAAAAAACGCTGGAAGCGTGCCGGAAACAGTGGACGGACAAGGCGTTATACCTGGGCGCGCAGGCGCACCTGCAGTCGTTCTATGCCCACTTTGGCTTCACGCCGGTAACGGAAGTGTATGACGAAGATGGCATTCCGCACATCGGCATGGCGCGGGAAACGAAACAGGCGTAATGGCATCTCGTTGGCTATAGTTAGCGGACTGGTGTACTAACATGGAGAAAAATATGTCATTTCAATCCTGGGATACCCGTATCGACGACGACCTGGCCTTACTGAGCGAAACGCTTGAAGAGGTGTTACGTTCCTCGGGCGACCCTGCCGATCAGAAATATATTGAGCTAAAGGCCCGTGCCGAGCGGGCGCTGCATGAAGTGAAAAACCGCGTCAGCCATGCGTCAGATACTTACTACTACCGTGCCAAAAAAGCGGTGTATCGTGCCGATGATTACGTGCATGAAAAACCGTGGCAGGGTATTGGGGTGGGTGCCGCCGTGGGGCTGGTGCTGGGGCTGCTGTTAGCCCGTCGTTAACAGCGTTTTAAACGCTTAACCACTCCCTATACGTGGGTACTGCTATTTATGGTCAGTACCCCGTATAATACGAGGTTTTAACAGGGAGAGGTTCGCGTGAATTCGATTTTCCTCGCGCTGGAGCAACTGCGTACCCAGCTATCGCAAGCGTTACCCGCAGCACCCGGCATACGTCATTTCGACGTCTCTTTCCCGTTAAAAGACGCCTTCGATCCCCTCGCCTGGCTGGGCGAGCAGCAGTGTTATCCGCAGTTTTACTGGCAGCAGCGTAACGGCGATGAAGAGCTGGCCGCGCTGGGGGCAGTCACCCAATTTCCCTCTCTGGCATTAGCCTCGCAGTTTTTGCGCGAGCAAAACGCAGCAAGTGATACCCGCATTTGTGGCCTGAACGCCTTTAATCCGGAGCAGGGCAGCCTCTTTTTACCGCGACTGCTCTGGCGACGCACCGCCGGCAACGCCACGCTGCGCCTGCAGCTGTGGAGCGACCGCTCGCTTGAGGAGGATGCCTGCGTCGCGCTGGATTTTTTACAGCATCTCCGTCCTGCGAGATCTATCCGTCCGCTGTCCGTTCAGGTTGAGCACGAAACCCATCAGCCGCAGCAGGCCGAATGGCTGAAGCTTATCCGCACGGCGACGGAGACCATCGCGCGCGGTGATTTTGAAAAAGTGGTTCTCGCCCGGGCAACCGATCTGCAGTTCACGCAGCGCGTTAACCCTGTCGCGCTGATGGCGGCCAGCCGCGCCCTGAATTTACACTGCTACCATTTTTGCATGGTATTCGACGCTAACAACGCGTTTCTTGGCTCTACGCCGGAGCGTCTGTGGCGGCGGCGCGGCAAGCTGCTGCGCACGGAAGCGCTGGCGGGCACCGTTGCCAGCCATACCGATGATAGCCAGGCCCAGCGTCTCGGCGAGTGGCTGCTGAATGACGATAAAAACCAGCGCGAAAATATGCTGGTCGTGGAAGATATCTGCCAGCGTCTTCAGCACCATACGCAGACGCTTGAGGTACTGCCCGCCCAGGTGGTGCGCCTGCGTAAGGTGCAGCATTTGCGCCGCTGTATCTGGACCGAGCTCAAACAGGCCGATGACGAGCAGTGTCTGCTCATGCTGCAGCCGACCGCGGCCGTTGCCGGATTACCCCGACAGCCTGCGCGCGAGTTTATCCAGAAGGTTGAGCCCTTTAACCGCGAATGGTACGCCGGTTCGGCCGGGTATTTATCTCCCGAACAGAGTGAGTTCTGCGTAGCGTTGCGCTCCGCGCGCGTGCTGGAGGATTCTCTGCGGCTCTACGCCGGCGCCGGTATTGTCAGCGGGTCTGACCCGGAGCAGGAGTGGCAGGAGATTGAAAACAAAGCCGCCGGATTGCGCTCTCTGCTCCTAAGGGATTAATACTGAATCGCGCAATCCCGATTCATATCAAAATTCTATTTTTTTCTATTATTTATACTGTGTCGCATTCTTGATACCGGACAATCTCATGTCAGTAAGTTCTTTTAACCGACGCTGGGCGGCGGTGATCCTTGAAGCCCTGACGCGTCATGGCGTCAGGCACGTGTGTATTGCACCGGGTTCTCGCTCAACGCCATTGACGCTGGCGGCCGCTGAAAACCGGGCGTTGATTCACCACACCCACTTTGATGAACGCGGTCTCGGCCATCTTGCGCTGGGTCTGGCGAAGGTCAGCAAAGAACCTGTGGCGGTGATCGTCACCTCCGGTACCGCCGTGGCGAACCTCTATCCGGCCCTGATTGAAGCCGGGTTAACCGGTGAAAAACTGATCTTACTGACGGCCGATCGCCCCCCTGAGCTTATCGACTGCGGCGCTAATCAGGCCATTCGCCAGCCGGGGCTCTTTGCTTCGCATCCTTCGCAGACGATTTCGTTACCGCGTCCCACCCAGGATATTCCGGCAAGCTGGCTGGTCTCCACCGTCGATCACGCCATGGAGACGCTGCGCAGCGGGGCGTTGCATATCAACTGCCCGTTTGCCGAGCCGCTCTACGGTGAGCTGGACGACACGGGTCTTGACTGGCAGCAGTCCCTTGGCGACTGGTGGGAGAGTGAAAAACCGTGGCTGCGCGAGCAGACGCATCTTGAGAGCGCGAAGCAGCGCGACTGGTTCTTCTGGCGGCAGAAGCGCGGCGTGGTGATTGCCGGGCGCATGAGCGCCGCTGAAGGCAAACTGGTTGCCGAATGGGCGCAAACCCTTGGCTGGCCGCTGATAGGCGACGTGCTTTCCCAGACCGGTCAGCCGCTGCCGTGCGCCGACCTCTGGCTGGGTAATGCCAAAGCGGTCACCGAACTGGCGCAGGCGCAGATTGTGGTCCAGCTTGGATCGAGTTTGACCGGCAAACGGTTACTGCAGTGGCAGGCCACCTGCACGCCGGAAGAGTACTGGCTGGTGGACGCGCTGGAAGGCCGGCTTGACCCGGCGCACCACCGCGGTCGTCGTCTGGTCAGCAGTATCGACGCCTGGCTGACGCTTCATCCGGCTGAAAAACGCAAGCCCTGGGCGGTAGCCATCCCGGACCTTTCGCGCCAGGCGTGGGAGCTGACCAAAGCGCACTGTGAAGCGTTTAGCGAGGCCGGGCTGGCGCACCGTATTCGCCAGTGCCTGCCTGAACAGGGGCAATTGTTTGTCGGCAACAGCCTGGTCGTGCGGCTGATTGACGCTTTTTCGAAGCTGCCCGCGGGCTACCCGGTGTACAGCAACCGCGGCGCCAGCGGCATCGACGGGCTGATCTCCACAGCGGCGGGCGTGCAGCGCGCCAGCGCGAAATCGACGCTGGCGATCGTGGGCGATCTCTCCGCGCTCTACGATCTCAACGCGCTGGCGCTGCTGCGTCAGGCGTCTGCCCCGTTTGTGCTGATTGTGGTCAACAACAACGGCGGACAGATTTTCTCCCTGCTGCCAACGCCGCAGAGCGAGCGCGAGCGCTTCTATCTGATGCCGCAGAACGTGCAGTTCGAACACGCCGCGGCGATGTTTAGCCTGAAATACCATCGCCCGGAAAGCTGGGAACAGCTAGACGCAGCGTTAAGCAGCGCCTGGAAGCAGCCGGGGGCGACGCTGATTGAGCTGGTGGTGAACGATGCTGACGGTGCGCAGGCCCTGCAAAGCCTGCTGGCGCAGGTGAGCCAGCTGTGATCCTCTCTGGCGTGCAGCAGGCCGGAAAACCGGGCTATCCCTGGCTGGTCTTTTTGCACGGTTTTTCAGGCGACTGCCGCGAGTGGCAGAGGGTCGGTGAAGGGCTCAGGGATTACCCCCGGCTGTACCTGGATTTGCCGGGGCACGGTGGATCCCAGGAGCTGGGCGTGACGGGGTTTGACGAGGTGAGCACGTTGCTCACCCGAACCCTTCTTAGTTACAACATACTGAAATTCTGGCTCATCGGGTACTCCCTCGGCGGCCGCATTGCGATGTTTCATGCCTGCCAGCAGCCGAAGGGGCTGCTGGGCGTGATTGTGGAGGGGGGACATCCCGGCCTGCAGGATGCCGAGGTGCGGAATGCGCGGCTGGCATCCGACCGCCGCTGGGCAACGCGTTTTCGCACCGAACCGCTGGAGAAGGTGTTCGCTGACTGGTACCAACAGCCCGTGTTCGCCTCCCTCACGGACGCCCAGCGCGAGGCGCTGATAACCCTGCGCAGCCAGAACAACGGCGCGACGCTGGCGATGATGCTCGAGGCGACCTCGCTGGCCGTGCAGCCGGATTTGCGTCCCGCGCTTAGCGCACGCGATTTCTCTTTTGACTATCTCTATGGCGAACGGGATGAGAAGTTCGCGGCCCTTGCCGCAGAAGTGAACGCCGTTCGCCATGCCATTCCCAATGCCGGACACAACGCCCACCGGGAAAATCCCGATGCGGTTATCGCGAGTCTGGCTCAGATACTGCGTTATCGAATAAAGGACACTCTATGATCTATCCTGATGAAAACATGCTTTACGCCCCGGTTGAATGGCAGGACTGCTCCGAAGGCTACACCGACATTCGTTACCACAAATCCAATGACGGCATTGCCAAAATCACCATCAACCGTCCGCAGGTGCGTAACGCCTTCCGTCCGCTGACCGTGAAAGAGATGATTCAGGCCCTGGCGGATGCGCGCTACGACGACAACATCGGCGTGATTGTCCTGACCGGCGAAGGCGATAAAGCGTTCTGCTCCGGCGGCGATCAGAAAGTGCGCGGCGACTACGGCGGATACCAGGACGATGCGGGTACCCACCACCTGAACGTCCTCGATTTCCAGCGTCAGATCCGCACCTGTCCAAAACCGGTGGTGGCGATGGTGGCGGGCTACTCCATCGGCGGCGGCCACGTGCTGCACATGATGTGCGATCTGACCATTGCCGCCGAGAACGCCATCTTCGGCCAGACCGGCCCGAAAGTGGGGTCCTTCGACGGCGGCTGGGGCGCCTCGTACATGGCGCGCATCGTCGGGCAGAAAAAAGCCCGCGAAATCTGGTTCCTGTGCCGTCAGTACAACGCTCAGGAAGCGCTGGATATGGGCCTGGTGAATACCGTGGTACCGATTGCCGATCTCGAAAAAGAGACCGTTCGCTGGTGCCGTGAAATGCTGCAAAACAGCCCGATGGCGCTGCGCTGCCTGAAGGCCGCGCTCAACGCCGACTGTGACGGCCAGGCGGGTCTGCAGGAGCTGGCGGGCAACGCCACCATGCTGTTCTACATGACCGAAGAGGGTCAGGAAGGGCGCAACGCGTTTAACGAAAAACGCCAGCCGGACTTCAGCAAATACAAACGGAACCCGTAATGCGTCGCGCGCAGGTTTACCGCTGGCAGATACCGATGGACGCGGGCGTGGTGCTGCGTGAACGGCGGTTAAAAACCCGTGACGGCTTCTTCGTGCATCTGCAGCAGGACGAGCGGGAAGGCTGGGGCGAGATTTCGCCTCTGCCGGGCTTTAGCCTGGAGTCGCTGGATGACGCGCAGTCAGCATTGCTGGCGTGGGTAGACACGTGGCGCGAGGGTGCGGATCCGGCGTTGCCGGACGTGCCTTCCGCGGCTTTTGGTATCAGCTGCGCGCTGGCGGAGCTGGACGGTAGCCTGCCTGAAGAGGCTAACTACCGCGCGGCACCGCTCTGTACGGGCGATCCTGACGAGCTGTTTGCGCTGCTCTCCGCCATGCCGGGCGAGAAGGTGGCGAAAATTAAAGTCGGTCTCTACGAGGCGGTGCGCGACGGCATGGTCGCCAACCTGCTGCTGGAGGCGATCCCCGATCTTCATCTGCGTCTGGATGCTAACCGCGCCTGGACGCCGCTCAAGGCGCAGCAATTTGCAAAGTACGTTAACCCGGCGTACCGCAGCCGCATTGCCTTCCTCGAAGAGCCGTGCAAAACCCGCGACGATTCGCGCGCGTTTGCCCGCGAAACGGGGATAGCCATCGCCTGGGATGAAAGCCTGCGCGAGGACGATTTTGAATTTGTCGCCGAGTCCGGCGTCAGCGCGGTGGTGATTAAACCGACGCTGACGGGCAGCCTGGCGAAGGTGCGCGAGCAGGTCTCGGCGGCGCACGCGCTGGGGCTGACGGCGGTCATCAGCTCGTCGATTGAGTCCAGCCTTGGGCTGACCCAGCTGGCGCGCATTGCCGCCTGGCTAACGCCGGATACGATCCCCGGCCTCGACACGCTGAACCTGATGCAGGCTCAGCTTATCCGCACGTGGCCGGACAGCGCGCTGCCGTGCCTCGACGTCGCGGCGCTGGAGCCGCTGCGATGAGTTTTACCGACTGGCCGTGGCGACACTGGTGCGCGCAGTTTGCTGATAAACCGGCCCTGAGGCTGGACGACGAGGTGCTCAGCTGGCAGCAGCTGTGCACCCGCATCGACCGCCTGGCGGCAGAATTTCATCTTCAGGGCGTGGAGGAGGGCGACGGGGTGCTGCTGCTGGCCCATAACCACCCGCAAACCCTTCTGGCGTGGCTGGCGCTGCTCCAGTGCGGGGCGCGTATTCTTCCCGTTAATCCGCAGCTGCCTCGCCCGCTGCTGGACGTGTTGCTCCCGCAGATGACGCTGCGCTTTGCGCTGGTGCTGGACGGTACCTGTGAGGGTCTTCCTGCCCTGCGCATGCGCGAGCGCGCGGGTGAATATCGCGTTGCGTGGCAACCGTCGCGGCTGGCGTCCATGACGCTGACCTCCGGTTCCACCGGGCTGCCGAAAGCGGCGGTGCATACCTGCGCCGCCCACCTCGCCAGCGCGCGCGGCGTGCTGGCGCTGATGCCCTACGGTGAAGACGACGACTGGCTGCTTTCGCTGCCGCTGTTTCACGTTTCCGGCCAGGGGATTTTATGGCGCTGGCTGCAGGCCGGGGCGCGGTTAACCGTGCGCGAGAAACAGCCGCTGGCGCAGGCGCTGCTCGGCTGCACCCACGCCTCGCTGGTGCCGACCCAGCTCTGGCGTCTGCTTAATACCCACCAGCCTGTCGCACTGAAAGCGGTGCTGCTGGGCGGTGCCGCCATCCCTGTTGAATTGACGCAGCAGGCGCGCGAGCAGGGGATTCACACCTTCTGCGGCTACGGCCTGACCGAGTTTGCCTCTACCGTCTGCGCGAAAGCGGCGGACGGCGAGCCGGACGTAGGCTATGCTCTGCCGGGCAGAGAGGTGCAGGTGGTTAACGGTGAGGTCTGGATCCGGGCGCAGAGCATGGCCTCAGGCTACTGGCGGGACGGCGAATTAGTTCCGCTGACCAACGCGCAGGGATGGTTCGCCACCCGCGATCGCGGTGAATGGTATGATGGCCGCCTGACGATCCTGGGCCGCATGGACAACCTCTTTTTTAGCGGTGGAGAAGGGATTCAGCCGGAGAGTCTTGAGCGTGTTATCGCCCGCCATCCGCAGATTAACCAGGTGTTTATCGTCCCGCTGGACGACGCCGAGTTTGGGCAACGTCCGGTGGCGGTGGTGGAGTGCGAGCCGGGCACGGATATCACCTGTTTGCCTGACTGGGTCAGGGATAAGGTGGCGCGTTTTGAGCAACCCGTCCGCTGGCTGCTGTTGCCGACCGAACTCAAAAATGGCGGCATTAAAGTCTCGCGCCGCGCGTTGCAGCAGTGGGTGAACGCATCGCTGAAGGGATAATAGCCGTTTCAAATAGTTACAATCTACCGTTCTGCCGCACGCAGAGTGCTTGATCCCCGGGAGACTCCGGTTAAAATCTCGCGGTTTTGGGACTTCTTTATAATAATTGTGCGGGATCACGACAATGAAAAAAGTGGCATTACTGGGCTTCGGCCTGATGGTTGTATCTGCGGCGGCTAACGCCATCAGCATTAACGGCTCGGCGGGTCAGGATTACACCCACCTGGGCTTTGGCATGGGTACCGAGACTTCCGGTCTGGCGATGACCGGCGGCTGGACGCATAACGATGACGACGGCGACGCGGCCAGCCTCGGCTTGGGTCTGAATATTCCTCTTGGCCCGTTCCTGGCCACCGTCGGCGGTAAAGGTATCTATACCAACCCAAATGACGGTGACGAAGGGTACGCGGCGGCAGTAGGCGGCGGCCTGCAGTGGAAAATTGGCGACAGCTTCGGCCTGTTTGGTGAGTACTACTATTCGCCGGACTCCCTCTCAAGCGGTATCGAGAGCTATGAAGAGGCCAACGCCGGCGCGCGCTGGACCATCATGCGTCCGATTACCATCGAAGCGGGCTATCGCTATCTGAACCTGGCCGGTAAAGACGGCAACCGCGACAACGCGCTGGCCGACGGCCCGTACGTGGGCGTCAGCGCAGGCTTCTAATCACTCCGGCGCGGCATTCTGTCGCGCCAGTTTCTCTCTTCTCCACCCCGCGTTTGCGCTATAGTGTTTTGACCAAATAAGCGGGAGAACATAATGATTAACGTGGAGATGTTATCCACCGGCGACGAAGTGCTGCATGGACAAATTATCGATACCAATGCTGCCTGGCTTGCCGATCTTTTCTTTGAGCAAGGATTACCGTTAACGCGTCGCAATACCGTGGGCGACAATCTTGAGTCGCTGGTCGCTATTCTGCGCGAGCGCAGCGAACAGTGCGACGTGCTGATTGTGAATGGCGGGCTCGGCCCCACTAGCGACGATCTCAGCGCGCTGGCCGCCGCGACCGCAAAAGGCGAAGGGCTGGTGCTGCACGAGGCGTGGCTTTCGCAGATGGAGCGCTTTTTCTCCGAACGTGGCCGCGTCATGGCCCCCAGCAACCGCAAACAGGCGGAAATTCCCGCCAGCGCCGAGCTGGTCGATAACCCGGTGGGTACCGCGTGCGGGTTTGCCATGCAGCTGAACCGCTGCCTGATGTTCTTCACGCCGGGCGTGCCCTCAGAATTTAAAGTGATGGTCGAGCAGCAGATCCTGCCGCGCCTTCGCGATCGTTTTACCCTGCCTGAACCGCCGCTGTGCCTGCGTCTGACCACCTTTGGCCGCTCTGAAAGCGATCTGGCCCAGAGCCTTGACCCTCTCCCGCTGCCGCCGGGCGTCTCCATGGGCTATCGCTCCTCCATGCCGATCATTGAACTTAAGCTGACAGGCCCGGCCGAGCAGAAAGAGGCGATGCTGGCCCTGTGGCCCGAGGTGCAGCGCGTGGCGGGCGAAAGCCTGATTTTTGAAGGGACGGAAGGGTTGCCCGCGCAGATTGCGGCGCATCTGCAGTCGCGTCAGCTGAGCGTGACCTTAAGCGAGCAGTTCACGGGTGGCCTGCTGGCGCTGCAGCTGTCGCGCGTCAACGCGCCGCTGCTGGCCAGCGAAGTGGTGCCGTTCCAGCAGGAGACCCTGGCGCAAACCGCACGCTGGGCTTCCGAGAGAAGGGTGAAGCATTTTGCCGGTCTGGCGCTGTTCGTCGGGGGGCTGGACGAGGAATACCTTAACTTCGCGCTGGCGACGCCGGAAGGCACCTGGGCCCTGCGGGTAAAAATGAGCATCACCCGCCACAGCCTGGCGGTGCGTCAGGAGGTTTGCGCCATGATGGCGTTGAACATGCTGCGCCGCTGGCTGAATGGTAAAGAGGTTGCCAGCGAGCACGGCTGGATCCATGTGGTCGAGTCGCTGTTTATTGAGTAAAACCTGTGCCGGGGCCTTTCGCCCCGGCCATGTTCAGCCCAGCGCCTTCGCCAGCAGGGTGATTGGATGTTCGCAGCGCTTGCTGGTGGACATCTCAATCTGCCACTTGCAGGTTTCGCAGTCCGTTACCACGATATCCGCGCCGCTCTCTTCAATCTGACGGAACAGCGGGGCGCCAATCGCCTGTGACGTTTCGTAGTTTTCACGCTTAAAGCCGTAGGTCCCCGCAATCCCGCAGCAGCGCGAATCCAGCACCGTCAGCTCCAGGCCAGGAATAAGCCGCAGCAGCTCAAGCGTATAGAGCGACCAGCCCATTTTCTCCATGTGACACGGCGTGTGATAGACCACTTTCAGCGGTAATGTCTTCAGCGGCAGCGTCTGCCCGCTATCCAGCTTGCGCCACAGGAAGCGCGTCGCCAGCTCGATGTGCTCGCGCAGGCCGGTGTTATCCACGTCCAGCAGATGCGGGTACTCGTCGCGCAGGGTGAAGGTACAGGTGGACGAGGTCGCCAGCACCGGAATACCTTTATCGACAATTGCTTCGCGCAGGGAGGTGACATTGCTCTGAGCTTGCCTGCGCGCTTTATCGGTAAACCCGTTGGCAATCAGCGGTACGCCGCAGCACTTCTCTTTGTTCAGTAGCTGAACGCCCGTTCCCATGGCGTTCAGCACCTTCAGCAGGTCTTTACCCAGCTGCGGGTGGTTGTAGTTCACATAGCAGCCGTGGAAAAAGGCCACCTGGTCGGCATACTTCGCCTGTTCCGCCGCGACGGATTTGTACCAGCGGCGGAAGGTGCCGTGAGAATATTTCGGCAGGCTGCGGTGATGATCTATCTTCAGCGTCGCATCCAGCAGCTGGCGCACCGGCTTGAGCGAGGTCGCGGCATTCACCTGCGGGGCAAAGGGCGTCGAGACGCTGCCCATCAGATCGGTATGGCTAAGGATCGCGTCCCGCAGCGTCGGCTTTTGCGTGCTGTAGCGCGCCCGGGCGCGCTGGATGATATCGCCGATTTTAACATCCGACGGGCAGGCGACTTCGCAGCGTTTGCAGTTAATGCAGTATTTCAACGCCTCGTCATACAGCTTGCCGTCCTTCAGACGCAGACGCTCGCCGTCCGGTCCGGCCTGCTTTGGACCCGGATAGCGTGGGTTCACGCCGCTGACCGGGCAGACGGTGGTACACACCGTGCATTTAATGCAGCTTTCAAAACGGGTGTCGTTCATTGTTCAGCCTCCGTGCGCTGGCTAATCTGCTCTGCCACATACAGCGCCGTGACGGCGCAGACCCCGCCACCGCATCCCTGGGCAATGGGATCGTACCCGCCCAGCAGCGAGCCGATGGCAAAGAGATTACTGACGGGCTTACCGGAAAGCTGCGGGTGCAGCTGGCTATCGACAATCACCCCGAACTGCTGCCAGGGCTGCGGCGAGAAGAAATCACTCTGATACCAGTCAGATCGGGAGGCTCGCTGGCGAACATCCAGCCCCATGATGGCTTCCCGGATGCCCTCCCGGCTGCTCAGCAGCCCGTTGCTGAAGAAGCTGCCGCTTGCCAGCACCGTATAGCGGGCACGAAGCGGAATATCGTCGTGGTTGCGCGTCCAGATTTCGCTCACCGCGCCGTCGGTCAGGGTGATTTTTTTCACCTCATCACCCGCCATCCACACGCCGCCCTGCGCGACAAACTGGCGCTGGAGCTGGGTATGCAGGCGAATGCCGGGTACGGAAGGGGGCAGCGTGGGCAGCAGGCCGAGCGAGCAGGGCAGACGATCCGAGAGCCAGCGCCAGAGCCGGTTGTCGCGTAAACCAAAGCAGGCGGGCATCAGCAGGGCGTCGCAGCCGTCGCCGAGCGGCCTGAGCGCGTCATACAGCAGCGGCCATTTGTCCTCGTTATCCAGAAAACGGGCGATATTCACCGCGCGAAACTCGCTCGGGTTATCGCGCAGGACATCAAGCTCGGGCAGCTCTATCTCTGCCGTTTCGGCGTTAACGCCCTGGCGACAGAGCGACGCCGCCGCGAGGTGGGGCTGAAAATCCAGAAAGCCGCTAATACCCACGACCCGCACGCGCGCGGCATTGAAGGGTGCAACGGGTACCTCCTCCGGGCTGAGCCAGGCAGAGCGCAGGGTGCCGAGCGGCGTGACGCGCTGGTGATTGAGCCGGGCGCTTCCCTTCAGACGCGCGCCGCAGTCCGCCAGCAGCGCTTCGGTTTCCAGCGCAAAGCGGTCAATATGCTGCGCGCCAATCAGGTGATACGGGTGCTCCGGCGGCAGCTTATCGCGGTACGCTTCGTCCACCAGATCCAGCGAGCCCGACGAGAAGTGCAGGGCGCTCTGGCCCCGGGTGATAATGGCGCAGCGCAGCCCCTGCTTCGTGAGTTTGATGCCGCAGAGCAGGCCTGCCAGCCCGCCGCCGACGATGACGGTATCAAATTTCATCGCGTTGCTCCTTCTCAAGACCGCAAAGCCCCTGGTAGACCCAGCGGGTAAATTCGCTTTCGCGCAGGGCATCGCCCCAGGCTACAGGCTGAATGCCTTTCCAGCGCTCGTTTAAAAACGCGCTGAGCTGATCGAGCGACTGGGTGGCGGTGGTGGTGTGAAAACGCTGCAATAATCCGGCGGCACGACAGGCGCACAGCTCGCCCTGACAGGTCCCCATTCCAACGCGGGTGCGGCGGCGAAGATCGAGCAGGCTATTGACCGTCAGGCTCTCCACCGCGTACTGCACCTCACCGGCGGTGACGGCTTCGCACTCGCATACCAGGCTGCGGCTCAGTCGTCCTTCACCGAGCCACTGTGGCGTTCTGTCGCCGTGGCGGTAAATAGCGGACCCGCGCAGCGGCGCGGGCAGAGAGATAATTTTTTGCAGCGTTTTTTCGGTGGACTGACGCGAGCCGGGCAGGGCTTGTTCTGCCGTCACGCACCGTTCGGTATTGCCCAGCTTGCGGCAGACGGCATCGGTCGCCCACTCGGCCATCAGGCGGTAGGTCATCAGCTTGCCGCCGGTGATGGTGATAAACCCGTCCATGCCGTCGCGCTCGGCGTGATCGAGCAGCACGATGCCCCGGCTGACGTTACGCCCGCTCGGGTCGTTATCGCTGGCGACCAGCGGACGCACGCCCGCGTAGGCGCGCAGAATACGCGTCTTGGCCATCACCGGGGCCAGTTTTTCCCCTTCGCGCAGCAGGATGTCGACCTCTTCGGCGGTCACGCGGTTGTAGTCAATCTCGCTGTAGTCCACGTGGGTTGAGGTGGTACCGATTAACGAAATGGTGTCGCCAGGGACGAGAATATCGGCATCAGACGGTTTACGGCAGCGGTTGATCACGTGGTTATTGATGCGGTGGTCGAGGATCAGCAGCGAGCCTTTCGCCGGGAACATGCGCACCGACAGATCCGCGTATTCCGCGATGCGCTGCCCCCAGATCCCCGCCGCGTTGACCACGACGGCGGCATACAGCTCGCTGTGTTCGTTATATTGCGTATCAAGGATCCGCACGCCGCAGATGCGATTCCCCTCGCGGATAAGCCCGGTCACTTCGTGCCCGGTCAGGATGTGCGCGCCATGTTCTCGGGCGTCCAGCATATTGGCGGCGGTCAGGCGGAAGGGGTCAACGGTGCCGTCAGGCACTTTCACCGCGCCGATAAGCGCCGGGTTAACCGACGGTTCCAGCCGCCGCGCCAGCGCCGGGTCCATGGCCTCAGCCTGAATGCCTGCTGCAGTGCAGGCGGTAATAAAGGTGTCCTGAAAGGCGAGATCATCTTCTGGAAGGGTAATAAAGAGGCCGTCGGTCGGCTCAATGCAGTGGCGGGCGATACGCTTGAGGATCTGGTTTTCGGCAATACATTCGCGCGCGGATTCACCGTCGGTAACCGCATACCGCGCGCCGCTGTGCAGCAGGCCATGGTTACGCCCGGTTGCGCCCGTGGCGATATCATGGCGCTCCAGCAGCGTGACGCTTAAGCCGCGAAGGGCGCAGTCGCGTGCGATCCCGGCGCCGGTTGCGCCACCGCCAATGATTATCACATCGCTGTAGCGAGGATCGTGAATGGTCATTGTTTACCCTCTATGTTCGTTTTTTTATCATTTAGCCATATCAATAGTGTGGTTTGTTTGATTTCGAACATAAACGCGCGAAATTCGAAAGTGAAACGTGATTTCATGCGCTTTTTTGCGCATTCTGTCATATTTCTGTAACAATCTGTGCGTTGATTCACAGTAACAATCACCGTGATTTCTTAACATCCCCGCCTCTGGAATTCGGGTGCGAGCCACCTGCTCATTCAATTCAAGGCCACGGAGGCTGTTATGCTCAGTATCTTCAAACCTGCGCCGCATCGGGCGCGTCTGCCAGAGGCAGAAATTGATCCGCTATACCGCCGTCTGCGCTGGCAAATCTTCCTGGGGATCTTCTTCGGGTACGCGGCGTACTACCTTGTACGTAAAAACTTTGCGCTCGCCATGCCGTATCTGGTGGAGCAGGGCTTCTCCCGCGGCGATCTGGGGTTCGCGCTGTCGGGGATCTCAATCGCCTACGGTTTTTCCAAATTCATCATGGGTTCCGTATCGGATCGCTCGAATCCGCGCGTGTTCCTGCCCGCTGGCCTGATCCTGGCGGCCGCGGTCATGCTGTTCATGGGCTTTGTGCCGTGGGCGACGTCCAGTATTGCGATTATGTTCGTGCTGCTGTTCCTCTGCGGCTGGTTCCAGGGGATGGGGTGGCCGCCGTGCGGACGTACCATGGTGCACTGGTGGTCGCAGAAGGAGCGCGGCGGCATCGTGTCGGTGTGGAACTGTGCGCATAACGTGGGTGGCGGTATTCCGCCGCTGCTGTTCCTGCTGGGGATGGCCTGGTTCAACGACTGGCACGCTGCGCTGTATATGCCTGCCTTTGGCGCCATCGTCGTGGCGATTATCGCCTTCGCGCTGATGCGCGACACGCCGCAGTCCTGCGGCCTGCCGCCGATTGAAGAGTACAAAAACGACTATCCGGATGATTACAGCAAGGAGCACGAAGAAGAGCTGACCGCAAAACAGATCTTCATGAAGTACGTCCTGCCGAACAAGCTGCTGTGGTACATCGCGGTGGCGAACGTGTTCGTTTACCTGCTGCGCTACGGCATCCTCGACTGGTCGCCAACCTACCTGAAAGAGGTGAAGCACTTCGCGCTGGATAAATCCTCGTGGGCCTATTTCCTGTATGAATATGCCGGGATCCCGGGCACGCTGCTTTGCGGTTGGATGTCGGACAAGGTGTTTAAAGGTAACCGCGGCGCGACGGGCGTGTTCTTTATGACCCTGGTGACCATCGCGACCGTTGTTTACTGGCTCAACCCGCCGGGCAACCCATCAGTAGACATGGCCTGCATGATCGTCATCGGCTTCCTGATTTATGGTCCGGTAATGCTGATCGGTCTGCACGCGCTGGAGCTGGCACCGAAAAAAGCGGCAGGCACGGCGGCAGGCTTTACCGGTCTGTTCGGCTATCTGGGCGGTTCGGTCGCGGCGAGCGCCATCGTGGGCTACACCGTTGACTTCTTCGGCTGGGACGGCGGCTTTATGGTGATGATCGGCGGCAGCGTGCTGGCGGTACTGCTGCTGATTGTTGTGATGATCGGTGAGAAACGCCACCACGCGGAAGTGCAGGCGCGTCGTCAATAAGGAGTATTGCCATGAAATTATCTTACGTAACAACCGGCCTGCTGCTGGCGGGCCTGATGACCGGCTCCGCGCTGGCGGCGGATAAAATCGTTATCGCCCACCGCGGTGCCAGCGGCTATCTGCCGGAGCATACGCTGCCGGCAAAAGCGATGGCCTATGCCCAGGGCGCGGATTATCTGGAGCAGGATCTGGTGATGACGAAGGACGACCAGCTGGTCGTCCTGCATGACCACTATCTGGACCGCGTGACGGACGTGGCGGAGCGCTTCCCGGACCGCGCGCGAAAAGATGGCCGCTACTACGCCATTGATTTCACCCTGGCGGAGATCCGTTCCCTGAAGTTTACCGAAGGCTTTGAGATTGAAAACGGCAAGAAGGTGCAGGTCTATCCGGGACGTTTCCCGATGGGCAAATCTGACTTCCGCATTCATACCTTCCAGGAAGAGATTGAGTTTGTTCAGGGGCTGAACCACTCCACCGGTAAAAACATCGGTATCTACCCTGAGATCAAAGCGCCGTGGTTCCACCATCAGGAAGGAAAAGACATTGCCGCGAAGACGCTGGAGGTGCTGAAACAGTACGGCTACACCAGCAAGAAGGACAAAGTCTACCTGCAGTGTTTTGATGCCGCCGAGCTGAAGCGCATCAAAACCGAGCTGGAGCCGAAGATGGGCATGAACCTCAATCTGGTTCAGCTGATCGCCTATACCGACTGGAATGAAACCCAGGAGAAGCAGCCGGACGGTAAGTGGGTTAACTATAACTACGACTGGATGTTTAAGCCGGGCGCGATGAAGCAGATTGCGCAGTACGCCGACGGCATCGGGCCGGATTACCACATGCTGGTGGCGGAAGGCTCAGCGCCGGGCCACGTGAAGCTGACGGCGATGGTAAAAGAGGCGCACGCCAGCAAGATGCAGGTGCATCCGTATACCGTGCGTGCAGACCAGCTGCCGCCGTATGCCACGGACGTGAATCAGCTTTATGAGGTGTTGTATAACCAGGCGGGCGTGGACGGGCTGTTTACGGATTTTCCGGATAAAGCGGTGAGCTTTTTGAAGGATTAACGCTGAAATTGCCGGGTGGCGGCTGCGCCTTACCCGGCCTACGAACTAACCCTCTCCCACCGGGAGAGGGGATACGGACAACATCACATCTCGATCTCAATATCGCCTTTTGCCCGGCAGCAGCAGGGCAAAATTTCCCCTTCGTTGATAAAGGCCAGCGGCTCGGTCAGCCAGTCCACCTGGCCGGCGACCAGACGGCAGCGGCAGGAGCCGCAGTAGCCGGAACGACACTGGTACTCTACTTCTACCTGATGCGCTTCAAGCGCCACCAGCAGAGAAGGGTGCTCTTCCCGACACAGTACCTCAGTGCCGGAAAGACTTAACGTGACGCGTGACATCAGAGCTGGAAGTTGCTCAGGTCGTCGGTGTTGACTTCAGAATCAATCTGACCGACCAGATAAGAGCTGACTTCCACTTCCTGCGGCGCAACCTGCACGTTATCGGACACCAGCCAGGTGTTGATCCACGGGATTGGGTTAGAGCGCGTCTGGAACGGCAGGTCGAGACCGACGGCCTGCATGCGGATGTTGGTGATGTACTCAACGTACTGGCACAGGATGTCTTTGTTCAGGCCAATCATGGAGCCGTCGCGGAACAGGTAGTCCGCCCACTCTTTCTCCTGCTGAGCCGCCAGCACGAACAGGTCGTAGCACTCCTGCTTGCACTCTTCGGCGATTTCGGCCATCTCCGGGTCGTCCACGCCGCTGCGCAGCAGGTTCAGCATGTGCTGGGTGCCGGTCAGGTGCAGGGCTTCGTCACGAGCGATCAGGCGAATGATTTTGGCGTTGCCTTCCATCAGCTTGCGCTCGGCAAAGGCGAAGGAGCAGGCGAAGCTCACGTAAAAGCGGATCGCTTCCAGCGCGTTGACGCTCATCAGGCACAGGTACAGCTGCTTTTTCAGCGCGCGCAGGTTCACGGTAACGGTTTTACCGTTCACGTTGTGGGTGCCTTCGCCCAGCAGATGCCAGTAGCTGGTCATCTGGATCAGCTCGTCGTAGTAGTGGGCAATGCCTTCCGCGCGCTTCTGGATCTGCTCGTTGGTAACGATATCGTCAAACACCACCGCCGGATCGTTCACGATGTTGCGGATGATGTGGGTGTAAGAGCGGGAGTGGATCGTCTCGGAGAACGCCCAGGTTTCCACCCAGGTTTCCAGCTCAGGAATAGAGATCAGCGGCAGCAGCGCCACGTTCGGGCTACGGCCCTGAATGGAGTCCAGCAGCGTCTGGTACTTCAGGTTGCTGATGAAGATATGTTTTTCGTGATCCGGCAGTGACTGGTAGTCAATACGGTCGCGGGAAACGTCCACTTCTTCCGGGCGCCAGAAGAAGGAGAGTTGCTTTTCGATCAGCTTTTCGAAGATGTCATATTTTTGCTGATCGTAGCGTGCCACGTTGACCGGCTGGCCGAAGAACATCGGCTCTTTGAGCTGGTCGTTTTTCGTCTGTGAAAAGGTGGTGTATGCCATGAGTGTGTCCTGTGAGAGATTTTGTCAGTCGGGCAAACAAAATCGTAGGCCGGGTAAGCGTAGCGCCACCCGGCATTTACATTAGATCTTACATGCGCCGCTTTCGCAGCCATCGTCCTGAATTGACGGCACCATGTCGTCCTGCGCGTCTTCCGCACCGTCACGGGTGTTGTGATAGTACAGCGTTTTCACGCCAAATTTGTAGGCGGTGAGCAGGTCTTTCAGCAATTGCTGCATCGGAACCTTGCCGGACGGGAAGCGCGTCGGGTCATAGTTGGTATTGGCAGAGATCGACTGGTCGATAAACTTCTGCATGATACCTACCAGCTGCAGGTAACCGTCGTTGTTTGGCATTTCCCACAGCAGCTCGTAGTTGTTGCCCAGCGTTTCGTAATCCGGTACGACCTGACGCAGCACGCCGTCTTTCGACGCTTTAATGCTGACGTGGCCGCGCGGCGGTTCAATACCGTTGGTGGCGTTCGAGATCTGCGAAGAGGTCTCGGACGGCATCAGGGCAGAGAGCGTGGAGTTACGCAGGCCGTGGGTCTTGATGGACTCGCGCAGGCCTTCCCAGTCGAGATGCAGCGGCTCGCTGACAATCGCATCCAGGTCTTTCTTGTAGGTGTCGATTGGCAGAATGCCTTTCGCATAGGTGGTTTCGTTGAACCACGGGCACGCGCCTTGCTCTTTCGCCAGCTCGTTAGAGGCTTTCATCAGGTAGTACTGAATCGCTTCGAACGTCTGGTGCGTCAGGTTGTTGGCGCTGCCGTCAGAGTAGCGCTTGCCGTTTTTCGCCAGCCAGTAGGCGAAGTTGATCACGCCGATACCCAGGGTACGGCGGCCCATTGCACCGCGTTTCGCGGCCGGGATTGGGTAATCCTGGTAGTCCAGCAGGGCGTCGAGCGCGCGAACCGCCAGCACCGCCAGCTCTTCCAGCTCGTCCAGGCTCTTAATTGCGCCCAGGTTGAACGCGGACAGCGTACACAGCGCGATTTCGCCGTTTTCGTCGTTAACGTCTTCCAGCGGTTTGGTCGGCAGGGCGATCTCCAGGCACAGGTTAGACTGGCGCACCGGGGCGACGACCGGGTCAAACGGGCTGTGGGTGTTGCAGTGGTCCACGTTCTGGATGTAGATACGGCCGGTAGAGGCACGTTCCTGCATCATCAGGGAGAACAGGTCTACCGCCTTCACGCGCTGCTTGCGAATGCTGTCGTCTTTTTCGTATTTGGTGTACAGACGCTCGAACTCGTCCTGATCGGCAAAGAACGCGTCATACAGGCCCGGAACGTCGGACGGGCTGAACAGGGTGATGTCTTCGCCTTTCAGCAGACGGGTGTACATCAGCTTGTTGATCTGCACGCCGTAGTCCATGTGGCGCACGCGGTTGCCTTCCACGCCGCGGTTGTTTTTCAGGACCAGCAGGCTTTCCACTTCCAGGTGCCACATCGGGTAGAACAGGGTCGCAGCACCGCCGCGCACGCCGCCCTGAGAGCAGGATTTTACTGCCGTCTGGAAGTGTTTATAGAACGGGATACAGCCGGTGTGGAACGCTTCACCGCCGCGAATCGGGCTGCCCAGCGCACGGATGCGACCGGCGTTGATGCCGATACCGGCACGCTGGGAAACGTATTTCACGATGGCGCTGGAGGTGGCGTTGATGGAATCCAGGCTATCACCGCACTCGATCAGTACGCAGGAGCTGAACTGACGGGTTGGGGTACGCACGCCGGACATGATTGGCGTCGGCAGAGAAATCTTGAACGTGGATACCGCATCGTAGAAACGCTTCACGTATTCCAGACGGGTGTCACGCGGGTAGTTAGAGAACAGGCAGGCGGCCACCAGAATATAGAGGAACTGGGCGCTTTCGTAGATCTCACCGGTTACGCGGTTCTGAACCAGGTATTTGCCTTCGAGCTGCTTCACCGCCGCATAGGAGAAGTTCATGTCGCGCCAGTGATCGATAAACCCGTTCATCTGCTCGAACTCTTCTTCCGTATAGTCTTCCAGCAGATGCGTGTCGTATTTGCCCAGCTCAACCATTTTCACTACGTGATCGTAAAGCTTCGGCGGCTCAAACTGGCCGTAGGCTTTTTTACGCAGGTGGAAAATCGCCAGACGTGCAGCGAGGTACTGATAATCCGGTGCTTCGCGGGAGATGAGGTCTGCCGCTGCTTTGATGATCGTTTCGTGGATATCAGACGTTTTGATGCCGTCGTAGAACTGAATGTGGGAACGCAGTTCAACCTGGGAGATAGATACGTTGTTCAGTCCTTCTGCTGCCCAGTCGAGAACTCGATGGATTTTGTCCAGATTGATACGCTCGGTAGTACCGTCGCGCTTTGTCACCAGCAGACTCTGATTCATGTGGGTTTTACCTGTCCGTGAAATAAAAAATATCCCCCGCTTATCCACAGATCCGTCTTGTGACTAACTCTGTGGATAAATACTACATATAGGGGGTTTGCGATAAGATAAACGCTATATGGTGAGTATTCTAGTATCGAATCATTTCAGCACAAGGGTTGATTTTGACGTTAAATTGAGGTTGTGAAAGGGTAAAAAAGGCTAAGTCCTCGTACCGTAAGGCCTGGAAGACATGTCAATAATTAAGAAAAAAAATTCAAAATTTGATCGAGTGCTGATTTCTTCAACGAGAGGTCAGAATTGCGCAACATGATGTCGCGCAATCTTTATAAGAATAACGAATGACGTTAGTCGTTTTTGGCGGTTGTGTGCAACATATAGTTAACATCAACGCCCGGTGCGAGTTTGAATTTATCGGTCAGCGGATTGTAGTGCAGGCCGGTGATGTGCTGCTCTTTGAGCCACGTCTGGTCAACCCAGCTTAACAGCTCCGCAGGCTTGATGAATTTCTTCACGTCGTGGGTCCCTTTCGGCACCATGCGCAGCACATACTCCGCGCCGACGACGGCCATCAGCCAGGCTTTACCGTTGCGGTTGATGGTTGAGAAGAAGACCTGGCCGCCCGGCTTCACCAGATTTGCACAGGCATGCACCACCGACTGCGGATCGGGAACGTGCTCCAGCATTTCCATGCAGGTCACCACATCGTACTGATGGGCGTGTTTCGCCGCATGCTCTTCCACGGTTTCCTGCACGTATTCCACCTGTATACCGGACTCCAGCGCGTGAAGGCGGGCTACCTGCAGCGGTTCAAAGCCCATATCCAGGCCCGTAACATTCGCCCCTTCGCGCGCCATGCTTTCAGCCAGGATGCCGCCGCCGCAGCCGACGTCGAGCACTTTCTTACCGAACAGACCGCCGGAACGCTCCGCGATATAGCCCAGACGCAGCGGGTTAATGCGATGCAGCGGTTTGAACTCACCTTCGAGATCCCACCAGCGGGACGCCACCGCTTCAAATTTGGCAATCTCTTCGTGGTCAACGTTGTGAACCACCGGGGATTTTTCGGCATTCATGGGCGCTTTTACTCCTTATTTAGCAAGACAAAGGAGTATATCAGGCAATCCCCGTGAATAAAGCGTATAGGTTTACCTCAATCACCTCGGCTGTGTTATAATTTGCGACCTTTGAATCCGGGATACAGTAGAGGGATAGCGGTTAGATGAGCGACCTTGCGAGAGAAATTACACCGGTTAACATCGAGGAAGAGCTGAAGAGCTCCTATCTGGACTATGCGATGTCGGTCATTGTTGGCCGTGCGCTGCCGGACGTCCGCGATGGCCTTAAGCCGGTACACCGTCGCGTACTATACGCCATGAACGTATTGGGCAATGACTGGAATAAAGCCTATAAAAAATCTGCCCGCGTCGTCGGTGACGTTATCGGTAAATATCACCCGCATGGTGATACCGCCGTTTATGACACCATCGTTCGTATGGCGCAGCCATTCTCCTTGCGTTACATGCTGGTAGATGGTCAGGGTAACTTTGGTTCAGTCGACGGCGACTCCGCTGCGGCGATGCGTTATACGGAAATCCGTATGTCGAAAATCGCACATGAGCTGATGGCCGACCTGGAAAAAGAGACCGTTGATTTCGTCGATAACTACGACGGCACCGAGCGCATCCCAGATGTGATGCCAACCAAGATCCCGAACCTGTTGGTTAACGGTTCGTCCGGTATCGCGGTCGGTATGGCAACCAACATTCCGCCGCACAATATCACCGAGGTGATCAACGGCTGCCTGGCCTATATCGACGATGAAGACATCAGCATTGAAGGGCTGATGGAACACATCCCGGGCCCGGACTTCCCGACGGCGGCGATCATCAACGGTCGTCGCGGTATTGAAGAAGCGTACCGCACCGGCCGCGGCAAGATTTACATCCGTGCCCGCGCCGAAGTGGAAGCGGACGCTAAAACCGGCCGTGAAACCATCATTGTTCACGAGATCCCGTATCAGGTGAACAAAGCGCGTCTGATTGAAAAAATCGCCGAGCTGGTAAAAGAAAAACGTGTTGAAGGCATCAGCGCGCTGCGTGACGAGTCTGACAAAGACGGTATGCGCATCGTGATTGAGATCAAACGCGACGCGGTGGGCGAGGTTGTGCTGAACAACCTGTACTCCCAGACTCAGCTTCAGGTCTCCTTCGGTATCAACATGGTTGCACTGCACCATGGTCAGCCGAAGATCATGAACCTGAAAGAGATCCTGAGCGCGTTCGTGCGTCACCGCCGTGAAGTGGTGACCCGTCGTACCATCTTCGAACTGCGCAAAGCGCGCGACCGTGCGCACATCCTTGAAGCGCTGGCGGTTGCGCTGGCCAACATCGACCCGATCATTGAACTGATCCGTCGTGCGCCAACCCCGGCGGAAGCGAAAGCCGGCCTGATTTCCCGTCCGTGGGATCTGGGTAACGTCGCCGCGATGCTGGAACGTGCGGGCGATGACGCAGCGCGTCCTGAGTGGCTGGAACCTGAATTCGGCGTGCGTGACGGTCAGTATTACCTGACTGAACAGCAGGCCCAGGCGATTCTGGATCTGCGTCTGCAGAAACTGACCGGCCTTGAGCACGAAAAACTGCTCGACGAATACAAAGAGCTGCTGGAACAGATTGCTGAGCTGCTGCACATCCTGGGCAGCGCAGAGCGTCTGATGGAAGTGATCCGTGAAGAGCTGGAACTGGTCCGCGATCAGTTCGGCGATGCGCGCCGCACCGAAATCACCGCGAACAGCTCTGATATCAACATTGAAGACCTGATCAACCGCGAAGACGTGGTGGTCACCCTGTCTCACCAGGGCTATGTGAAGTATCAGCCGCTGACCGACTACGAAGCACAGCGTCGTGGCGGTAAAGGCAAGTCTGCAGCTCGTATTAAAGAAGAAGACTTTATTGATCGCCTGCTGGTGGCCAACACCCATGACACGATCCTCTGCTTCTCCAGCCGCGGTCGTCTGTACTGGATGAAAGTCTATCAGCTGCCGGAAGCGAGCCGCGGTGCGCGTGGTCGTCCAATCGTTAACCTGCTGCCGCTGGAAGCGAACGAACGTATCACCGCCATCCTGCCGGTACGCGAGTACGAAGAGGGCGTGAACGTCTTTATGGCGACCGCCAGCGGTACCGTGAAGAAAACCGCGCTGACCGAGTTCAGCCGCCCACGTTCCGCCGGGATCATCGCGGTGAACCTGAACGAAGGCGACGAGCTGATCGGCGTGGATCTGACCTCCGGTTCTGATGAAGTAATGCTGTTCTCTGCCGCCGGTAAAGTGGTGCGCTTTAAAGAGAATGCCGTCCGTGCGATGGGTCGTACCGCTACGGGCGTTCGTGGTATCAAACTGGCTGGCGAAGACAGCGTTGTTTCTCTGATTATTCCGCGCGGTGAAGGGGCTATCCTGACCGTCACGCAGAATGGTTACGGTAAACGTACGGCGGAAGGGGAATACCCAACCAAGTCTCGCGGCACGCAGGGCGTTATCTCTATCAAAGTGACCGAGCGCAACGGTTCCGTTGTGGGCGCGGTGCAGGTGGACGATGCCGACCAGATCATGATGATCACCGATGCCGGTACGCTGGTGCGTACCCGCGTGTCTGAGATCAGCGTGGTGGGGCGTAACACCCAGGGCGTAATCCTCATCCGTACAGCGGAAGATGAAAACGTGGTGGGTCTGCAGCGCGTTGCTGAGCCGGTGGATGACGAAGAGCTCGATTCCATCGACGGTAGCGTTGCGGAAGGCGATGATGATATCGCGCCGGAAGCCGATACTGACGATGACGCAGCGGATGACGCTGACGAGTAATGTCTCCTGATGCAAAAAAGGGCCGGATTCCGGCCCTTTTCTTTTGCACAAGCAGATAAGTCAACGTTGCGACCTGGCGCGTTTACCGCTACCTTAACCACATTCTTTTGACCCCGACGGCGGAGCCTCGCCCCCTTGAAATACCTCGTCTCCTTTCGTACTACGCTGAAAGTTTCTCGCTATCTGTTTCGGGCGCTGGCGCTCCTGCTTTGGCTGCTGGTGGCCTTGTTCTCGGTGTTTTACATCGTTAACGCGCTGCACCAGAAAGAAGCGGAGATCCGCCAGGAGTTTAACTTAAGCTCCGACCAGGCCCAGCGCTACATTCAGCGAACGTCTGACGTGATGAAGGAGCTGAAGTATATAGCCGAGAATCGTCTGACGGCGGAAAACGGTATCCTTGCGCTTCGCGGGCGTAATGACAAAACCGAAGTCCCGGACTTCCAGCCCCTGTTCCCGGACTCCGATTGCTCCACCATGAGCAATTCCTGGCGCGGGTCGCTGGAATCCCTTGCCTGGTTTATGCGCTACTGGCGCGACAATTTCTCCGCCGCCTATGACCTGAACCGCGTATTCCTGATTGGCAGCGAAAATCTCTGCATGGCTGACTTTGGCCTGCGCGATGTGCCCGTTGAGCGTGACGATGCGCTGAAAAGCCTGCATGAACGTATTGTGAAATATCGCAATGCGCCGCAGGACGAGCGCGGGAATAACATCTTCTGGGTTAGCCAGGGCCCGCGCCCGGGCGTGGGCTATTTCTACGCCCTGACGCCGGTGTATCTCGGCAATCGCCTGCAGGCGCTGCTGGGGATTGAGCAGACCATCCGCATGGAAAACTTCTTCACCCCGGGCAGCCTGCCCATGGGGGTGACCATTCTGGATGAAAACGGTCATCAGCTGATCTCACTCGCCGGGCCGGATAACCCGTTAAACGTCGAACCGCACTGGATGCAGGAACGGTCGTGGTTTGGCTATACCTCGGGTTTCCGCGAACTGGTGCTGAAGAAGAGCCTGCCGCCTTCGTCGCTGAGTATTGTCTATTCGCTGCCGGTGGACATGGTACTTGAGCGGATACGCATTCTCATCATGAATGCCATTCTGCTGAACCTGATCGCGGGTGGGGCGCTGTTCACCCTGGCGCGCATGTATGAGCGGAAAATCTTTATTCCCGCCGAGAGCGACGCCCAGCGGCTGGAGGAACACGAGCAGTTTAACCGCAAGATTGTTGCCTCGGCACCGGTGGGGATCTGTATTCTGCGTACTCAGGACGGGACCAATATCCTGAGTAACGAACTGGCGCATAACTACCTGAACATGCTGACGCATGAAGACCGGCAGAGGCTGACGCAAATCATATGCGGCCAGCAGGTTAACTTTGTCGACGTGCTCACCAGCACGCACACCAACCTGCAGATCAGCTTCGTGCATTCCCGCTATCGCAATGAGAACGTGGCGATTTGCGTGCTGGTGGATGTCTCCGCGCGCGTGAAGATGGAAGAGTCGCTGCAGGAGATGGCGCAGGCCGCGGAGCAGGCCAGCCAGTCGAAATCCATGTTCCTTGCCACCGTCAGCCACGAGCTGCGAACGCCGCTGTACGGGATCATCGGTAACCTCGATCTGCTGCAGACGAAAGAGCTGCCGAAAGGGGTCGACAGGCTGGTGACGGCGATGAACAACTCCTCCAGCCTGCTGCTAAAAATCATCAGCGATATTCTCGACTTCTCTAAAATTGAGTCTGAGCAGCTGAAAATCGAGCCGCGGGAGTTCTCGCCGCGCGAGGTCATGAACCACATTAGCGCTAACTATCTGCCGCTGGTGGTGCGTAAACAGCTGGGGCTCTACTGCTTTATCGAACCGGACGTGCCGCTGACGCTGCACGGCGATCCGATGCGCCTGCAGCAGGTCATCTCTAACCTGCTCAGCAACGCCATTAAATTCACCGATGTTGGCTGTATCGTGTTGCACGTCTGCCGGGCGGGGGATTATCTGAGCATTCGCGTGCGCGACACGGGCGTCGGCATCCCGGCGAAGGAGGTGGTTCGCCTGTTCGACCCGTTCTTCCAGGTCGGGACCGGCGTGCAGCGTAACTTCCAGGGTACCGGACTGGGGCTGGCGATTTGTGAGAAGCTCGTCAGCATGATGGACGGTGATATCTCGGTGGATACCGAGCCCGGCATGGGCAGCCAGTTCACCATCCGTATTCCGCTCTATTCGGCGCAGTATCCGGCTAAAGCGACGGTTGACGGGCTGAGCGACAAGCGCTGCTGGCTGGCGGTGCATAACGCCTCGCTGAATGACTACCTGACGGCGCTGCTTGCCCACAGCGGCGTGAGGGTGTGTCGCTATGAAGGCCAAACCCCGGACGTGGACGATGTGCTGATCGCCGACGAGATGCCGGATCAGCCGTGGCAGGGAAGAGGGTCGGTGCTCTTCTGTCGTCGCCACATCGGCATTCCTGTCGAGCGTGCGCCTGGAGAATGGGTACACAGCGTGGCAACGCCGCACGAGCTGTTGAGCCTGCTGGCGCGCATCTACAAAGTAGAGCTGGAAGAGCGCGACGGCGCGGGCGGATTGCCGTCACCGGACTCTCTGGCGTCGGTGAATGACGATATGATGATTCTGGTGGTGGATGACCATCCGATTAACCGCCGCCTGCTGGCTGACCAGCTTGGATCGCTGGGCTATCAGTGCAAAACGGCCAATGACGGCGTGGATGCGCTGAACGTGCTGAGTAAAAATCATATTGATATCGTGCTTAGCGACGTCAACATGCCAAACATGGACGGCTACCGTCTGACGCAGCGCATCCGACAGCTGGGCCTGACGCTGCCGGTAGTGGGCGTAACGGCGAACGCGCTGGCGGAAGAGAAGCAGCGCTGTCTTGAGTCAGGCATGGACAGCTGTCTGTCGAAACCGGTGACGCTGGACGTGCTGAAACAGACATTGTCGATTTACGCGGATCGCGTGAGAAAAACCAGAATATAAAAAAGGCCCGCGAGGGCCTTTTACGTTTTTCCCCCTCTCCCTGTGGGAGAGGGCTGGGATGAGGGCATCAGGCCGCACACCCGTCCGGGATCAATCCTTGTCCGTTGCGCTCAGCGTAACGGAGGAGAGATAGTTCAGCAGTGCAATATCGTTGTCCACGCCCAGCTTCATCATCGCTGATTTCTTCTGGCTGCTGATGGTTTTAATACTGCGGTTCAGCTTCTTGGCAATCTCGGTCACCAGGAAACCTTCTGCGAACAGGCGCAGAACTTCACTCTCTTTCGGGGACAGGCGTTTGTCACCGTAGCCACCCGCGCTGATTTTTTCCAGAAGGCGAGAGACGCTCTCAGGTGTGAACTTCTTGCCTTTCTGCAGCGCAGCGAGCGCTTTTGGCAGATCGGTCGGTGCGCCCTGCTTCAGCACAATCCCTTCGATGTCCAGATCCAACACCGCGCTCAGGATCGCCGGGTTGTTGTTCATGGTAAGAACAATGATCGAGATGTCCGGGAAGTGACGTTTAATGTATTTGATGAGCGTAATCCCATCACCGTATTTGTCCCCAGGCATGGAGAGATCGGTAATGAGCACGTGTGCATCAAGCTTTGGGAGGTTATTGATCAGTGCTGTAGAGTCTTCAAATTCACCGACTACATTCACCCACTCGATCTGTTCAAGTGATTTGCGAATACCGAACAGTACAATCGGATGGTCATCGGCAATAATTACGTTCATATTGTTCATGTATAAGGCTACCTTGCTACAGCAAGCTTTTGACGTAGGCGTCAATGTCGCTGATGTATTTTTCAATGCCAGAGGCATCTTTCTCACGAATTAGATGTTCCAGCGTTTCACATAACTGCTTGCCGGGAACCAGATTAAGCATGGCAAACACCCCTTTAAGCCGGTGTGCTGTCTGTGCCAGCGCTGCAAAATCATTCGCAGCGGACTCAGTATACAACCGCTTAACATCATCTGGTACTGTATCAACAAAGAGTGAATAGTATCCGCTGGCGTGAAGCTCGGCATTTTCATTGCCGCCTAACGGTGATTCCGCTATCTCTTCCTGCGCCAGCTGCTCTTCTATTAGTTGTAGTACAGCTTCCTGCATCGCATTGCTTATATTAAAGTTGACGCGCAGCTGGCCAGGGCCGATTTTCCGCACGCCTGACTCATCATCGCTTAAAAGCAAGCCGGAGGCAGTAAGATTAGACGGATTATCAGTTAAAAACAGATCAAATTCTTGACTTGCAAGTCTTTCATCCGGCGTGATGCAGGCCGCACCCCAGTTTTCTAACTGACGAACGACAATATTGCGGATCTCATTCGAGGTCACATCGACCATCACCACGACGTCATCCAGCAGACGTTCTTCATCTTCTTCCTGCGGATTGGCCGCCATTTTCACGTGCAGAGAATAGCGGGTGCCGAGGGATTCACGGGCTTTGATATTCAGATGGCCGCCGAGCTTGCGCGCCAGCTGATCGCATAGCCAGAAGGTCAGGGCATTGGCCTTGCCGTAGCGATCGCTTTGCGTGTCATTCAGGAACGGGAAGTGCAGGTTATCAATTTCACTCGTTGTGACACCTTCCCCGGTGTCCAGGATGCGGAACGCCAGGCGGTCTTCTGCCGACTCCTCCGCGCTGACTTCCAGGGTGATCTTGCCGATCTGGGTGGTGGTCACGGCGTACTGAATAATCATCAGCAGAATGCGGCGCAGCGCTTCGCGATCGCCGTGGCGTTCGTCATTCGCCGGGAGATTATTATTGATCAGCAGCTGCAACCCCTTGCGCTTAATCACGGGCAGCACGTCCGGCACGACTTCATCGATCAGATCCTGAATGGAGAAGAGGGTTGGCGTTCCCTTCCAGAAATCATTCTCCAGCATGTTCGCCAGCTGGATCTCATCAACCATTCTGACCAGTGAATCGGCCTGGCAGGCAAGCTGGTGGCTTTCTGCGGTGTTTAACGCCGCCGCCTGGGTCGCCAGCGTTTTTAATGGCTGCTTGAAGGCATCGCCAATGTTCTGCATGAAGGCGGCGCGCCCCTGCTGGTTTTTCTCATACAGTCTTTGCGCCTGCTTGAGCTTTTTATTGACCAGCACTTCGCGATCCTGGTCGCGAATAATAAAGATTTGCGTGCGGGGAGCCACCTGGCTGCGGAACTGACGGATCTCGTACAGTTCATTGTTGATGGTGGCCTGAATCACCCCCTGGTGCTGATCCGCCATGGTGGTAATGTTCTGCAGATTAAGATGCGGCAGCAGATGGTCGGCAATTTTGTTGCTCATCAGCGTACGATTCGCCTCCTGGTCGTGAACTAAGACCCCAAGCGGCAGCACGGAAACAATTTCTTCATTCAGTGCACGCAATACGCGCAGCTCATTGCTGGTGCCGGCCGGAACCGCAGAGGCGTCGCTCTGACGCCCCGTCTGGAACCGGAAGGTGCTGTAGCCAAACAGAGCCAGCGCCAGCAGACCGATATTCAGCAGCAGAGGCAGCAGGATATTTTGCAGGGTGTCGAGCAACAGCGTGCCAAACGGCACCTGCCACACCAGACGCATCCCGGTCGAATTCAGCGATGAGGCAATTTCGATTTTCGAACCGTTAAAGGAGATCGAAACGCTCTCTGCGGCCTCTTTGTCTGACGCCGCACGCATGTTCTGAGTGCTGCTGTCAGGCTCCATACGGAAGCTGTCGAGCGGCATGTCCGGCGGGATCAAATCATTAATCGGTAAATCGAAGGCTACCACCGTCGCCAGATGTCCTGGCTGGTTGAACGTGGTGCGCAGGGTAAAGTAATGACCGTTTTGCCAGGCCAGACGACGCAGGGAAGAGAAGCTCTCGCGTTCATCAAGGGCGTTCGCCTGCTGCAGCATCTCTGCCCGGCGGGAATCGACGATGCTGCCCACGGTGGTCTCTTTAAACCCGGAAGAGAGATCTTTTAACGGCAGCGTTGAGATCAGGATCATGCTGTTGTCCTGACCGTTCAGATAGTACATCGACCACGGCACCGTTTCAGCGCCCCAGAGGGTATCCAGATAGGTCGAGATACGCTGCGTCATCTCAAGCGTCGCGCTGTCGTGAGAGCCAAAGATGAGGGCCTCGGTCTTACGCTGCGGTTTTTCGAGATAATAGACATCCTGCTTCAGCCGCGTCTCCTGAAGTCCATCCCCGGACGAGGAGGTCGGGGCAGCCGCGATATTGTCGTAAATCTGCCAGGTGGCGTAGCGCCAGGTATCAATGCGCTTGTGCACGGCATGGGTGATATCAACGACCTGATAGCTCTTATCCTTCAGCCAGGCGTTAACCGCGCTTTGCACCATCACCCCCATGGTGACTAACAGCACAACGATCAAAAGAAGAAAGAAACGGGTGATGCTCCCGGGAAGGAGGGAAAATTTGCTCGGGGCGGTAGTTTCAGTCTGACTCATTGATATCTTTAACCCGTGATGGTCGTGCTCTGTGGCGATAGGGCAGTATAAAGGGTAATAACTGAATTTCCAGCGCCACTGTCCGGGAAGAAGCGACTTTTTCGCCGGACAATATCGGCGGTGCGGTGTGCAGTAAACATGTACAAACTCGCCCTAGGCGTACAAATAACAGACACACGTAGCCAGAAAATAGCACGAATTAACAAGAAATTAAGTTTTGCCTCAATTTTATGCCCTCGCAGGATACCCGAGGAGAATTTAGTTAATAGTCGTTACAATTACGGTGCGGTAGCACAAAAAAAAGAGAAGTTACGTAAAGAAAGGTAAAAAAAAACCGAATGCGGAGCATCCGGTTCAATTAGGGATAAACAGACATTCAAAACTGAATGACGGTAATAAATAAAGTTAATGATGATAGCGAGAGTTATTTTAGAGATTAGGTGCGATCTTGTTTTGTCATTCAGTGCTGTAACGGATTTTATTGTAACTCATTGATATTTATGCGGTGATTTTCCTGTTTGATTATAAGTGCTAATTTTCTAAGCTATTTGTGCTTTGTAAAAGTTCCTTGATATTTACATTTTGAAACATGTTGATAGATAAATGAAACATCTTCAAAGTTTTCGTATCATATTCGCATTGGATTATTCTGTAATTTTGCGGAGAATGAAATTGCCGACTGGTTAATGAGGGTTAACCAGTAAGCAGTGGCAATTATAAGGCATATAACAGAGGGTTAATAAAATGAAAGTTAAAGTACTGTCCCTCCTGGTACCAGCACTCCTGGTAGCAGGCGCAGCAAATGCGGCCGAAATTTATAACAAAGATGGCAACAAATTAGATCTGTACGGTAAAGTCGATGGTCTGCACTATTTCTCTGACGACAAGGGTGCCGACGGCGACCAGACCTACATGCGTCTTGGCTTCAAAGGCGAAACTCAGGTTAACGATCAGCTGACCGGTTACGGCCAGTGGGAATACCAGATCCAGGGCAACACCTCCGAAAGCGAAAATGATGCCTGGACGCGTGTGGCGTTCGCGGGTCTGAAATTCGGTGACGCGGGTTCTTTCGATTACGGTCGTAACTACGGCGTAATCTACGACGTAACCTCCTGGACTGACGTTCTGCCAGAATTTGGCGGCGATACCTACGGCGCAGACAACTTCCTGCAGTCCCGTGCTAACGGCGTGGCGACCTACCGTAACCAGGACTTCTTTGGTCTGGTGGATGGTCTGAACTTTGCCCTGCAGTATCAGGGTAAAAACGGCAGCGTAAGCGGTGAAAACGTCGGTGGACGCAGCCTGCTGAAACAGAACGGCGACGGCTACGGTGCATCCGTGACCTATAACCTGGGCGAAGGTTTCAGCGTGGGTGGCGCAATGTCCTCCTCCAAACGTACTGCCGATCAGAACGGCGCAAGCGTTTATGGTCATGGCGATAACGCAGAAGTCTATTCTGGCGGCCTGAAATACGATGCCAACAACATCTATCTGGCAGCGCAGTACTCTCAGACCTACAACGCAACCCGTTTCGGTACCTCTAACGGCAGCAGCCCGACTACCGCTTACGGCTTCGCTAACAAAGCGCAGAACTTCGAAGTAGTTGCTCAGTACCAGTTCGACTTCGGCCTGCGTCCATCCGTGGCTTACCTGCAGTCTAAAGGGAAAGACATCGAAGGTTATGGCGATCAGGATCTGCTGAAATATGTTGATGTTGGTGCGACTTACTACTTCAACAAAAACATGTCCACCTACGTGGATTACAAAATCAACCTGGTTGATGAAAATGAATTCACCCGTCAGGCGGGTATCGGTACTGACGATATCGTCGCGCTGGGCCTGGTTTACCAGTTCTAATCGCTTCACCGTGTGACGTAAGGGGCCTGATGGCCCCTTTTTTGTGCCTCTCAGATTCTCACAACTCACCCGTTTTGGTGTACTCTTGCCGCCCTGGCATGAGGATAATAATGAATGGACATGACTTTTTTACGCGCCAGCTTTCTGGCTATGCTTTTTTTCCTGACCGCGTGTAACGATCCCACCCCCGTGGCGAAAACCGACGCACCCGCCGCGGCGGTGCTCGAAGGCAAAACGATGGGGACCTTCTGGCGCGTCAGCGTCATGAACCTCGATAAAACGCGCACAGATGAACTTCGCGGCAAAATCCAGTCGCAGCTGGACGCCGACGATCAGCTGCTGTCGACCTATAAAAATGACTCGGCGCTGATGCGCTTTAACCTCTCAACCAGCACCTCCCTGTGGCCGGTGAGCGAGGCGATGGCCGATATCGTGACCGAGGCAATGCGCGTGGGTTACAAAACCAACGGCGCGATGGATGTGACCGTCGGACCGCTGGTAAACCTTTGGGGATTTGGCCCTAACAAACAGCCGGTGACCACGCCTGCACAGGCGGCTATTGATGACGCCCGCGCCAGGACAGGGCTGCAGCATCTGACGGTGATCAATCAGTACGGGCAACAGTACCTGCAAAAGGATATCCCCGATCTGTTTGTCGATCTGTCGACGGTTGGGGAAGGCTATGCGGCGGATCATCTTGCTGCGCTGATGGCCCAGGAAGGGATTTCCCGCTATCTGGTCTCCGTGGGCGGCGCGCTAGTCAGCCGGGGCATGAACGCCAGCGATAAGCCGTGGCGCGTAGCGATTCAAAAGCCGACCGATCGGCAGAATGCCGTGCAGGCGATAGTGGATATCAACGGACATGGCATCAGTACCTCCGGCAGCTACCGTAACTATTACGAGCTTGAGGGGAAGCGTATTTCGCACGTTATCGATCCGCAGACCGGACGTCCCATCACGCATAACCTGGTCTCGGTGACGGTCATTGCCCCCACCGCGCTGGAAGCGGATGCCTGGGATACCGGATTAATGGTTCTCGGCCCGGAAAAAGCCAAAGAGGTGGTTCGTCAGGAAGGGCTGGCGGTTTATATGATCACCAAAGAGGGCGACGGGTTCAAAACCTGGCATTCACCGCAGTTCGACAGCTTCCTGGTGCGCGAAAAAAATTAAAAAGCAAGGTTGCGGGTTTTTTATCAGTGGCACTCAGGCAGGCTCTATGTATGCTTACAAGAGGAGCCGATAATGAGAAACTCGACCTTTATTACCGATGAGGATCGCTGGCAGGCCGTGCTGGCCCGCGATCCGCTCGCTGACGAACAGTTTGTCTTCGCCGTGCAGACCACGGGTATTTTCTGCCGCCCGTCATGCCGCGCCCGCCACGCGCTGCGTAAAAATGTCCGCTTTTATCCCGATGCCCACCACGCCGTTCAGGCAGGGTTTCGCCCGTGCAAGCGCTGCATGCCGGACAAACGCGATCCGCAGGCGCAGAAGCTGGCGAAAGTGGAACACGCCTGCCGTCTTCTGGAGCAGGAACCCACGCTAACGCTGGAGGGGCTGGCGCAGCAGGTTGCCATGAGTCCTTTCCATTTCCACCGTCTGTTTAAGTCCGTGACCGGCATGACGCCAAAAGCCTGGCAGCAGGCGGCGCGAGGCCAGCGCCTGCGCACCGCGCTTGCACAGGGAGACAAAGTTACCGACGCCGTGCTGGCGGCGGGGTTTCCCGACAGCAGCAGCTATTATCGCAAAGCCAACGATGCGCTGGGCATGACGGCGAAGCAGTACCGCAAAGGGGATGCGGCAGTGCGTTATGCCATCAGCGACTGCTCGTTAGGACGCTGTCTGGTTGCAGAAAGCGAGCGGGGGATCTGCGCGATCCTGCTGGGTGACAGCGATGCGGAATTAGCCGAAGAGCTTGCCGCGCATTTTCCAAAAGCAGCGCATGCGCCGCTGGAAGAGGATTTCGCGCGGCGGATCCAGCAGGTGATTGCCAGTATTGATAACCGCGACGTACCGCTTGCGCTGCCGCTGGATATTCGCGGAACCGCGTTCCAGCAGCGCGTCTGGCAGGCCCTTCGCAACATTCCCTGCGGCGAAACGGCAAGTTACCAGCAGGTGGCGCAGGCGATTGGTCAACCCAATGCGGTACGCGCCGTTGCCGGAGCCTGTGCGGCAAACACGCTGGCGATTGTGATCCCCTGTCATCGCGTGGTTCGTCACGACGGCGCGCTGTCGGGTTACCGTTGGGGGACGGCGCGAAAAGCGCTATTACTGAAACGTGAGGCGAAACGCCAGGAGGAATAATGCTCGATCTTTTTGCGGATGCTGAACCCTGGCAGGAGCCGCTTGCGCCGGGGGCGGTGATCCTGTGCCGCTTTGCACTCTCCCGTGCGGCGGCGCTGCTTGCCGGTATCGACGAGGTGACGGCGGTTTCGCCGTTTCGCCATATGGTGACGCCGGGCGGCTACACCATGTCGGTGGCCATGGCCAACTGCGGCGAGCTGGGCTGGGCGACGAACGAGCGGGGCTATCTGTATGCCCCGAACGATCCCGCTACCGGCCAGCCGTGGCCCCCGATGCCTGCCGTTTTTCAGGCTCTCTGCCACGAGGCCGCCGTAGCTGCGGAGTATCCTGACTTTCGGCCGGATGCCTGCCTGATTAACCGCTACGCTGTCGGTGCGAAGCTCTCGCTGCATCAGGACAAGGATGAGCCCGATCTGCGCGCGCCTATCGTCTCGGTATCGTTAGGTCTGCCCGCCGTCTTCCAGTTTGGCGGATTACGCCGCAACGATCCGCTCAAACGCATCATGCTGGAACATGGCGATGTGGTGGTGTGGGGCAGGGCGTCGCGGCTTTATTACCACGGCATTCAGCCGCTGAAGCCCGGGGTTCACCCGCTGACGGGCGAATACCGTTATAACCTGACCTTCCGTCAGGCGGGGGCGAGTAAACTAAAATAAGAATTATTCTTGATGTCAGCGCAGGGCAGTTTACACTGCTGGCTGATTTTTATTGTCCGGATTGCCTGCATGCAACTACTTCTCCTTGTCTGGCGTCAGTATCGCTGGCCCTTCATCGCCGTAATGGCATTAAGCCTTGCCAGCGCCGCGCTGGGTATTGGCCTGATCGCGTTTATTAACGTGCGGTTGATTGAGATGGTCGACACCTCGCTCTCCGTATTGCCGGAGTTTCTCGGCCTGCTGCTTCTGTTGATGGCGGTTACGCTCGGTTCCCAGCTTGCGCTGACCGCGCTCGGCCACCATTTCGTTTTTCGTCTGCGCAGTGAGTTTATCAAGCGGATCCTGGACACCCAGATAGAGCGCGTTGAGCAGCTCGGCAGCGCTTCCCTGCTGGCGGGGCTGACCAGCGACGTGCGCGCCATTACCATCGCGTTCGTTCGTCTGCCGGAGCTGGTGCAGGGGATCATTCTGACCTTTGGATCGGCGGCTTATCTCGCCTGGCTCTCCAGCAAAATGCTGGCGGTGACCGCGCTGTGGATTGCCATTACCATCTGGGGCGGCTTTATGCTGGTGTCGCGCGTCTATAAACACATGGCGGTGCTGCGCGAAACCGAAGATAAGCTCTATAACGATTACCAGACGGTACTGGAAGGACGCAAAGAGCTCACTCTGAACCGCGAGCGCGCCGAGCATATCTTTAATAACCTCTATATCCCGGACGCGCGCGAATACCGTCATCACATTATTCGCGCCGATACCTTCCACCTGAGCGCGGTGAACTGGTCAAACATTATGATGCTGGGCGCCATTGGCCTGGTATTCTGGATGGCGAACAGCCTGGGCTGGGCGGACACCAACGTCGCGGCAACCTACTCGCTGACGCTGCTGTTTCTGCGCACGCCGCTGCTGTCGGCTGTCGGTGCGCTGCCCACCTTGCTGAGTGCGCAGGTGGCATTTAACAAGCTCAAAAAATTCGATCTCGCGCCGTTTAAAGCCGAATTCCCGCGCCCGCAGGCCTTCCCGAACTGGCAGACGCTGGAGCTGCGTAACGTCACGTTCCGCTATCAGGACAGCGCCTTCTCCGTGGGGCCGGTCAACCTGACGATCCGCCGCGGTGAACTGCTGTTCCTCATCGGCGGCAACGGCAGCGGTAAATCTACGCTGGCGATGTTGCTGACCGGACTCTATCAGCCGCAGTCGGGCGAGATTTTGCTCGACGGCACGGCGCTCAGCGCGGAGAAGCCCGAGGATTACCGCAAGCTTTTCTCGGCGGTGTTCACCGACGTCTGGCTGTTCGATCGGCTGCTGGGGCCGGAAGGGCAACAGGCCAATCCTGCGCTGGTGGAAAAATGGCTGGCGCAGCTGCAGATGTCGCACAAGCTGGAGTTACAGGACGGGAAGATCCTCAACCTGAAGCTTTCCAAAGGGCAGAAAAAGCGCGTGGCGCTGCTGCTGGCGCTGGCGGAAGAGCGCGACATCATTCTGCTGGATGAGTGGGCGGCCGACCAGGACCCGCACTTCCGCCGCGAGTTTTATCAGGTGCTGCTGCCGCTGATGCAGGAGATGGGCAAAACCATTTTCGCCATCAGCCACGACGATCACTACTTCATTCATGCCGACCGCCTGCTGGAGATGCGTGACGGCAAGCTGAGCGAGCTGACTGGTGAAGAGCGGGATGCGGCCTCGCGTGACGCGGTGGCGCGTACGGCCTGATGCCCTCACCCTAACCCTCTCCCACAGGGAGAGGGGATAGATCGTGGCCGTAATGCCGCTTTTTTCTCCACCTCGCCCCGTTGTTTATTCTTATTTACATATCCCCGCGCTATGCTTAACCCCAACTCATTTAATGGATTTATGATTGATGTCGGTATTAAAGAAAAACAGCGCCAGGCAGCGTGATCAGGAGCGCGCGCGACTCATCTGGCTTCTCACGACCGATAAAGCGGTCACTTCTACGCTATTAGGCAAACTCACCCTGGCTGAGCAATATGATGTCGGCACCCTGGCCGACGATATTGCTGAGGTAGGTGCGCTGGTTGCTCATTTGCCCCCGCCGGATCTGGCGGATACGCTTGAGGCGCTTCCCTCGGAAGAACGCCACGCCCTGTGGCGTCTGGTGCAGGATCACGAGCGCGGGCAGGTGCTGCTTGAGGCCTCGGAAAACGTCTGGGACGACCTGATCGACGAGATGAGCGACCGGGATATTCTCGACGCTGTGCAAACCCTGGATATCGACGAGCAGATTTACCTCGTTCAGCACCTGCCGCGAAACCTGACCGGTCGCCTGCTGGCGTCGCTGCCTGCGGAGGAGCGGGCGCGCGTGCGTCAGGTGATGCATTACGAGAAAAACAGCGTTGGCGCGATCATGGAGTTCGGCGTTATCACGGTGCGACCGGACGTGACGCTCGGCACCGTGCAGCGCTACCTGCGTCGCCTAGGCAAGATGCCGGACAACACCGATAAACTGTTTGTCACCTCCCGGGATAAAACCCTGCTTGGCGAACTTGAGTTGAAAACCATCCTGCTCAACAGCACCCAGCGGAAGGTGAGCGAGGTGATGGAAAACGAGCCGATGGTCTTCTCCCCGGAAGACGATGCGGAGAAAGCGGCACGTACCTTCGAACGTGACGACCTCGTCAGCGCCGCCGTCGTGGATTCTGTCGGCAAGCTGATGGGGCGTCTGACCATCGATGAGATCGTTGATGTAGTCTACGAAGAAACCGACAACGACCTGCGTGCGCTCGGGGGGATCAGCGCCGAAGATGACGTCCATGCCTCCGTCGGCAAGGCGGTGAAAACGCGCTGGGCGTGGCTGGCCATTAACCTGTGTACCGCGTTTATCGCCTCCCGGGTGATTGACGGGTTTGAACACACCATTTCTCAGCTGGTGGCGCTGGCCTCGCTGATGCCGATTGTCGCAGGGATTGGTGGTAACACCGGAAACCAGACCATCACCATGATCGTCCGCGCGCTGGCGCTGGAAAATATTCAGCCCGGTAACTTCGCCTTTCTGATCTTCAGGGAGATGGGCGTGGCGCTGATCAACGGCCTGGTGTGGGGCGGCATTATGGGCGGCATTACCTGGTGGCTGTATGACGATATGGCGCTGGGTGGGGTGATGATGCTGGCGATGGTGCTAAATCTGCTGGTGGCATCGATGATGGGGGTCATTATCCCGCTGACGATGACCAAACTGGGGCGCGACCCCGCGGTGGGGTCGAGCGTGATGATCACCGCCATCACCGATACCGGCGGTTTCTTTATTTTTCTTGGGCTGGCGACGGTTTTTCTTCTTTAAGCCGACGCTTAATGCGGGCGGGGAGGAGTGCCATAACGATAATCCCGCCCAGCACGCCAATCGCCAGATTGCCGGTTGATACCGTGGCGGCTACGGTGACCAGCATGACTACCGTTTCAGCAATCGGGGCCGTTTTCACCGTGGCTGGCTGAAGGCTGTGCCAGCTGAAGGTTTTGACGGCGACAATTGCCATAATACCCGCCAGCACCGCCATCGGGATTTTGGCCATCACTTCGCTGAGCGCCGTCACCAGGATCAGCAGCACAATGCCCGCCGCAAGGGTTGAAATGCGGCTTCGACCTTTCCCCATCTCCACGTTGACGATGGTTTGCCCAATCATCGCGCAGCCTGCAATACCGCCATAAAATCCGGCCAGAATATTACCCACGCCCAGCCCGATGCTCTCACGGCGCTTGCTCGACGGCGTTGCGGTCAGCTCATCCACCAGCTTTGCCGTCAGCAGGGATTCCAGCAGGCCGACAAAGGCGATGCTCAACGCGCATGGCCAGATAATGCTCAGCGTCTGTACATTGAGAGGGACCAGAAGTTCGGTAAGACCTGGTAAACCGCCGCTCATGGAGCCTTCATCGCCCACGGTCGGCAGGATTTGACCGGTTGAAACGGTGAACACGGTAAGCACAACAATCGCAATCAGCGGGGAAGGGATGCTTTTGAGATAGCGCGGCACCCACAGCACGATCAGCAGCGTCAGCGCGAACAGGCCCACAATCAGCGGGCTTCGGCTCCAGAAATGCGGCACCTGAGCGAAGAAGATCAAAATGCCGAGGGCGTTAACAAACCCGGTCATGACCGACTGAGGAATAAAGCGCATCAGCCTTGCCATGCCCAGCACGCCAAACAGAATCTGAATCACGCCCGCCATCAGCACGGCAGGAAGAATGTACTGTACGCCGTGCTGATGCACCATCGGGCCAATGACCAGCGCCACGGAACCGGCCGCTGCCGTGACCATCGCCGGGCGACCACCGAGTACAGACAGGGCAAGACACAGCACCACGGAGGCGATCAGGCTGACCTTCGGGTCAACGCCCGCCACCACCGAAAATGAGATGACTTCGGGGATCAGCGCCAGGGCGGTAATTACGCCTGCCAGCGTTTCACGCGTCAGCTGCTTAGGGGAACGCAGCACGTTGGCTACGCGGTCTTCGGGGGATACGGCAGAATGGGGTAAGGACATAACAGTTCGCTGGTTAGGGCAGGCTTCCGTGCGCGCGATCACAAAACGCAACATACTAGCCAGTAAAACCGCGCTTTACCAGACGCATCGATAATTCCTCACAAACAATCCATCATTAAATTTCACAATTACAATAATTTCGTAACCTTTAAACAATATTTAAAAGTTGTTACCGTGCCCCCGCAGCTTTTTTCACCTGCAATTTCCACGCATCAAGCACTTTTACACTAAGGCATAAATTATGAAAAAAATGACTGCCATGCTCTTTTCTCTGGCCGTGGGGCTTAACACCGTCTCCATGGCGGCGAAAGCTGACGCACCAAAAGAGCAGGAAACGGACGTCCTTTTAATTGGTGGCGGTATCATGAGCGCCACGCTGGGAACCTATCTGCAAGAACTGCAGCCGGACTGGTCTATGACCATGGTCGAGCGCCTTGATGGCGTGGCGCAGGAGAGTTCGAACGGATGGAATAACGCCGGTACCGGACATTCGGCACTCATGGAACTGAACTATACGCCGCAGAAAAAGGACGGTTCCATTAGTATCGAGAAGGCGGTAGAGATCAACGAAGCATTCCAGGTTTCTCGCCAGTTCTGGTCTCATCAGGTCAACAGCGGCGTGATGCACGACCCGCACTCCTTCATCAACACCGTGCCGCACATGAGCTTTGTGTGGGGTGAGCAGAACGTTAACTTCCTGCGCGCGCGCTACGCCGCTCTGCAGCAGAGCACGCTGTTCCGCGGGATGAAATACTCTGAAGACCACGCGCAGATTAAAGAGTGGGCTCCGCTGGTCATGGAAGGTCGTGACCCGAACCAGAAAGTGGCGGCGACCCGTACCGAAATTGGTACCGACGTTAACTACGGTGAAATTACCCGTCAGCTGGTGACGTCTCTGAAGAAAAAAGAGAACTTCAACCTGCAGCTCAGCACCGAAGTGCGCGGTTTCAAGCGCAACGCGGATAACAGCTGGAGCGTGACCGTTGCCGATCTGAAAAACAACGAAGCCGAGCACGTCATCAAGGCGAAGTTTGTCTTTATCGGTGCGGGCGGCGCGGCGCTGAAGCTGCTGCAGGAGTCCGGTATTCCGGAAGCTGACGACTACGCGGGCTTCCCGGTGGGCGGCCAGTTCCTGGTGTCCGATAACCCGGAAGTGGTGAACCGTCATCTGGCAAAAGTATACGGCCAGGCTTCCGTTGGCGCACCGCCGATGTCTGTTCCACACATCGACACCCGTATGCTTGACGGCAAACGCGTGGTGCTGTTTGGGCCGTTCGCGACCTTCTCCACCAAGTTCCTGAAAAATGGCTCCCTGTGGGATCTGCTCAGCGCCACAACCACCTCTAACGTCAAGCCGATGATGGACGTGGGTCTGGATAACTTCGACCTGGTGAAATACCTGATTAGCCAGGTGATGCTCTCTGACGACGACCGTTTCGAGGCGCTGAAAGAGTACTATCCGCAGGCGAAGAAAGAAGACTGGCGTTTGTGGCAGGCGGGTCAGCGCGTACAGATCATCAAGCGCGATCCGAAAGAGGGCGGCGTGCTGCGTCTGGGTACCGAAGTGGTGAGCGATAAGGATGGTACCATCGCCGCGCTGCTGGGTGCATCACCGGGCGCGTCTACCGCTGCGCCAATCATGCTGCACCTGATGGAAAAAGTGTTTAAAGATAAAGTCGCCAGCCCGGAATGGCAGGCGAAGCTGAAAACCATTATTCCATCCTACGGCACGAAGCTGAACGGCAACGTGAGCGCGACGGAGCAGGAGCTTGAATACACCAGCCGCGTACTGCAGCTGCAATACATCAAGCCGCAGGCTGCGGATGCTGCGCCAAAAGCGGAGCTGAAGCCTCAGCCGGAAAACAAACCGGTTGCGGATATCGCGCTGTAAGGTCAAAGCAAAACGGTAACATCCGTTACCGTTTTTAGTGTTTTCTCCCTCTCCCGGTGGGAGAGGGTTGGGGTGAGGGCACCAGAGCGCACCCTTCCCGGGTCGGGTAAGGCGAAGCCGCCACCCAACTTATTTTTAACGTACTACCGCTTGTCCGATGTTCTCGTCCGCCTTCCACACGCGATACTTCACTTCCACGTTTTCAGGCGTATAGACCACGATCGGCAGCTTGCTGTTGTAGCGCAGCAGACTGTTGTCGCCCAGATACGCCGTCACAAATTTCTTCTCTTTTTTGCCGTCCGGGCAGGCCATCATGGTGGAGACCGGAGAGGTCACTTTATCAAAGACGTAATAGTCGTAACCCCATCCTTCCAGGGTTTTGCTTTCCAGCTGACCGCCCAGACGGTGCTGGTTGCAGTCCACTTCCAGCGTCTTGCCAATTAACAGTTCCACTTTGAAGTTCGCTTCGTCCTGCTGAACCGGCAGCTGAATCACCTGACGCTTCATCCCTTTGTCCGCCTGTGGGTACGGAGCCACTTTCTCCAGCGGCTGCTCTTTTGGGGTTTCGCTGGCGAAAGCACTGCTGCTGACGCACGCGGCGGCGATGAGGGCGATGGCAAATTTAGGTGCGTTTTTCATTGTCATTCCTTTATGTCAAAACGATCCTGCGCAGGTTAACATAACAACCATGAATGATTGGTGTTATTTACTTACATTTTCACTATAGATAGCGTTATACGCTTTTAAAAATCCTGTTTAGTGGTTGTTTATGCTGGTGTGGAGTCGAGTGCCAGTTCGTGTTATTTTAGACCTTATATAATGTTATTCATCTGTAAAAGGGAAGAGAGATGGTTCGTGCAAAACTGAAAACACCTGAAGGCCGCAAATTCCTCCTGGCGCTGCTGGTCGTGTTTATGATTGCTGCCGCGTGCGTGGGGCGGGCAACCATTGTTGGCGTGATCGAACAGTACAATATCCCCCTCTCTGCCTGGACAACCAGCATGTATGTCCTGCAATCGGCGATGATCTTCGTCTACAGCCTGGTATTCACCGTTCTGCTGGCCATCCCGCTGGGCATTTTCTTCCTGGGTGGACGTGAGAAGCGCTAAGCATTCACCTCAGAAATGAAGCCAGCCTGCGGGCTGGCTTTTTTTATATCAGATGATTTTTATTCGCATTTCCAGGATATTCTGTTTCGAACAAGATTGTTCGACATAAAGCAGGAGATGCGCAATGTTATCCCGGTTTGCAACGCTCAGCCGGATCCCGAAAGGAGTCTGGGTTGTGGGTGGCGTCAGCATGTTGATGGATATCTCCTCGGAGATCGTTCACAGCCTGCTGCCGTTGTTTATGGTCACGACGCTGGGTGCCAGCGTGATTTTCATTGGTTTGATTGAAGGTCTGGCCGAGGCCACTGCGCTGTTTATCAAAGTGTTTTCCGGCGCAATCAGTGATTATCTGGGCAAACGTAAAGGGCTGGCGGTTCTGGGCTACGGTCTTGGCGCGTTGAGTAAACCGTTGTTTGCTATTGCCTCTTCCTCCGGCATGATTCTTGGGGCACGCTTAATCGACCGGGTAGGGAAGGGGATCCGGGGGGCGCCGCGTGATGCGCTGGTCGCTGACGTTACGCCGCCGGAACTCCGCGGCGCGGCCTTTGGCTTGCGTCAGTCGATGGACACCATTGGCGCCTTTCTCGGGCCGCTGCTGGCCGTCGGCTTAATGCTGCTGTGGAATGATGATTTTCGTACCATTTTCTGGATTGCGGTGATCCCCGGCGTACTCGCCGTTGCCTTGCTTTTCTTCGGCCTGCATGAGCCTAAAACCCCTGTCGAACATAAGCGAACGAATCCCATCAAACGAGAGAACCTCAGGCGCCTCGGGAAAGGCTGCTGGTGGGTCATTGGCCTGGGGGCCATCTTCACGCTCGCACGTTTCAGCGAAGCATTTCTTGTCCTTCGCGCTCAGCAGTCGGGTGTGTCGCTGGCGCTGATCCCGCTGGTGATGGTTGCCATGAATCTGCTCTATTTCCTCTCTGCCTATCCGTTTGGCAAGTTATCCGACGTGATGAGCCACACCCGATTACTGCAGTGGGGGCTGGTGGTGCTGATTGGCGCGGACATTGTGCTGGCGCTGAGCACCCACTGGGCAGGCATTATTATAGGCGTTGCGCTTTGGGGGATACATATGGGCATGACCCAGGGGCTGCTGGCGGCAATGATTGCGAAAACCGCACCTGCGGATCTGCGCGGTACCGCCTACGGTATTTTTAGTCTGGTCAGCGGCGTGGGGTTATTAGTCGCCAGCCTGGGGGCAGGGGCCATCTGGGAGACGTTTGGTGCGCAGTATACGTTTTATGCCGGGGCGGTGATTTGTCTGGCGACGCTGGTTTATCTGCGAAAAACACCTGGCGAAATGGAATAAAAAAACCAGCCGTAAAAGGCTGGTTTTGATAATAATTTTGGTCGGCACGAGAGGATTTGAACCTCCGACATCCACGACGGTTTAACTAATTATATTTCAGGTATTTAGGCTTTTTTAGGAATGTTTCTAATGGCTATAATCCGTCAATTAACGTTTGGTAAATTCAATGTTCAAGTCCGAGTGAAGGACTTCCCTCAAAATACAATAACCCGTGATTCATATGTTGAATGTGAGCTAGCCGCTAACGAATATTTAGCGGGGCTTTATCCTTCTACGAACACTGTAGAAAAGCTAACTACGCCTTACATGAATGAGATCATGATAAAGAGAGTCATTGATCAATAGAGTTTTCACTCTTTGTGTTTATGACCTTCCCCATAATCAGTGGCCTATGAGGCGACACACATGAAATCTTTACTTTTTACAGCGCTGATCTTTCTCTCCGTGTCCAACGTGAACGCAGCGGAGAAACTCGAGGCAGACGGCTTACTGGGGTTTAGATAGACCTGCGACAATGGCACAACACCAATCAACTACAACGATGGTTCAGAAGCGGTTATCACTATCTCCGGGGTTAAGCATCTTCACACATCACCCACATCGTGCGGGGCTAGTCTTTACGATGGGATTATTGATCCACATAAAACTTCCACGGTGAAGTCTGAGAAGGTAAATTCCAGATTCATAACGTATTATGATGATTTACCACTGGGGAGTACGTATTGTGAATAATAGTGTGATCGGGATCAACATTGATTAATCAATGCTCGTTATTATTTCTCGTCGTTTGTTTGAGGGTGTTCAAAAAATGGTTGGTTTCGTTCTATTTCTTCTGGCTATTGTTTTAATCATCGTGATTTTCAAGTTGTTACCACGTAGTACCTATAAATGGATCGGTTATGCCGTCTTAGCTGTTGTCGGCGTTTGCGTGATTGGTGGTGTTTGGCTCTATGTACAAAACCAACAAAATGCCGAACGCTATCGGGCAGAGCAACAGCAGGAGCAACGAGATCTCGTTACCTTCTTGAATGATGTTGATAGATGGGGGCAAGAGAACGCGAAGAAGGATAGCACCGGCTATTACTCAATCAATACCCAACAAATCAAGCAATATGCCGCTGACCTTCATACGGCCCGGAAATATAGCTTTTATTTCTATGGAGTAACCACGTTGGGAGATAATCGAGTAACTACGACTCTTGATAAGCCTCTTAACGGGGTTAGCGAAGTGAAGATCGTTTGTGATGGGGCTTTGATGCAATCCGACTGTGAAAAAGCCGTTAAGAATGGCTACCGGGGTGGCTTCCTGCTTCACATCTACACCTTAGACGGCGGAAAAGCTTTTAGCCCGACAAAAGGCTGGTTAGACCCTAAACCGTGGGATAAAGAAGCTAAGCCAATTTCGAATTAATATGCTAGCAGAGAATTTTTAATGATGAAAAGGAGCACCAGAGCAGGGTTATTTTCGTTGTTGGTTGCTCCTATAAGTGTGCATGCAAACCTACAAATAATTTATGGTGTTTATCAGGATAATATCCTCCCCTATAAATTTTTTCTACAGTACCTAAAGGCGCGTTTAAATCCCTTCGGGATTCAGTGGCTAAATTGAATGAAAAGTTATCATAAAGCAGCGTTATTAATCTTAAGCTGGATCATGTTGGTTGCAGCCCTTCCAGCCCGCGCGGGGATGTTTGATAGTTCTATTGATCTTTCAAAGCCGTTTACGTGTAAGGATGTTTCCCCGTCACCTATGCGTATCACAGAGAAGGGGTTGATCATGGGTGGTGTGCTTTACCCGCTATACAACCCTAACGCCGCCTCTACTCCGGTGCTTACTAACACTATATTTAGGAGCCGGGATAATCTGGAAGAAATAGACGTTGTGCAGTATGCCAGCGATGGGAAAGTAAACGTTAGCTATATGAAATTCTATAGCGACCCGGATCAATTCACCGACTATGAAGCAATCGACAATAACAAAATCTTTGAGAAAGCCAGTGGGGAAGCTGTAGATCCTAAGCCGTTCTATCACTCTAAAAATCAAGGGTGCGAACAATGAAAGCAGGACAAGCCTTAGCCGCTTTGGTGTTGGTTCTTATCTCTCTAAATGCCTCTGCTACTATGTACGTGAATAGCGGTAGTGATAGCGATTATGTTTACTGCAATACTACTAACCCGGATGGATCAAACAAGTTTGGGAATTGCCCGACAAAGGGCAGACAGTTAGAAGTTGAAGCGGTTAGGGATGGTGTGATCCGTTTCCGTTTCTATGATATGGGCGGCGTTTTCCCGTGGTTCTATGCAAAGGTGATCGATAGTGAAAACGGCGTATACCGGGAACTAACCAGCCTCCCCGAGAGTGTAGATGAAGCGCAGGATCTACAGCTTACAGGCGACTATGTGATCATCAATCAATACAGCAAGAAAAAACCCGCTGATAAGAATGTATTCACACGGGAAACGTTTTTCAAGATTAGCCAATAATAGGGGGTAAATAGTTACAACCTGTTTAAGTATAACCAGATCATAAAGCGGGAGCCGGATCAGTAGTTGTGTCATGGCCTCGCTTTTATCTTATGTGAGAAACATATACCAGCCCGTGTAGCTTCGCTACTGTCATGCTTTCAGCATGTAAGGGCTTTATGTACTACTGACGAAACGCAAGGAGGCCCGGAGGTGGATTACTTCTATCACGGCAAACCCTGCAAGCGGTGCGGGAGTACAGCAGGTTAAACCCGCTCTCATGTACAACAGTCGATAGAGTCAGGTGGTTAAGGCAAGAAGTGTTTAACTCCCTAACCATCTGATCTAAATGATAAAATTTGGTCGGCACGAGAGGATTTGAACCTCCGACCCCCGACACCCCATGACGGTGCGCTACCAGGCTGCGCTACGTGCCGACGCATAAAAAGAATACTACTCGATTCCGTTTTGAATGCAAGGGAATCCGTCGCTAACTGGTTTATTATTAATCAGTTAGCGATAAACCGCTTCTCATCCGTCAGGACCTGCAGCAGCAGGCTCAGCTGCGGTTTCTGGTCTTTCAACCGTTCACCCTGCAGATTATACGTCTGATAATTCCCGTTGCTGTTCAGCACCAGCGTCAGCTTCGGCGTGGTCACCACCAGCGTATTATTCCCCGCAGCCGTCACCCAGTTGTGGCGGCGCGCGGCGCTGAAGAGATCCTGCCCCTGCGAATATTCGTTTGCCGGCGTGCTGACGTGCAGCAGGCGTTGCATCAGGGTCGTCATCACATCTTTATGCTCGGTGAGCATATTGATGCGCTGCGCCGGCGTGCCTGGCCAGTGGATCACCAGCGGAACCTGCAGATTCGGACGAGACCAGCTCATACTCTTCGTCTCGTCACCTAACGGCACGCCATGACCTGCGGTCACGATCACCACGGTGTTGTCCAGCTTGCCCGACTCGCGAAGCGCATCAAGCACGCGGCCTATCTGCGCATCAACATCGCCAGCCGCGCGGCCATAACGGCGCGCAAAGTCATTCTTATTGCTGTCAGCAAGCGTTGTGCCGTTAAAGGCAACCCATGAGAACCAGCGGTTGTCTTCCTGGGCGTAGCGCTGCAGCCAGTTTATCCACTGGCTGGCGGTCTGCGCATCGGGCTGTTTTTGTGCCGTCGGCAGTGAGAAATCGGACAGCAGCGCCTGGCGGTAGAGCGGGCTGTTAAAGCCGTCGGAGGAGAACAACCCTAACTGATAGCCTTGCTGATTCAGCCCGGTGATCAGCGCCGCAGGCGTGCGGGTAGACAGTACGCCGTCCATGTAGCCGGCTGAAATGCCATAGAAGAGGCCAAAGATGCCCGCATCGGTTGTGTTACCGGAGCTCATATGCTGAGTAAACGAGACGTTTTTACTGGCGAAATCGGCCAGCGCAGGCATCTGCTTCTCGTAGCGCGAATAGTTCAGGCCATCGACGGTGATCAGCAGGACGTTTTGCCCGCGACCCATATCGCGGTACTGCAGGTCGCTCAGCGGATACTGAACGCTGACGGCTTCCGGGTTACCCTGTTCGACCAGGCGGCGCTGGTACTCCTGCGCATCAAGCAGGCCGTGTTTCTCGAGGAAGCGACGGGCCGTCATCGGATATGAGAGCGGCAGGTTAGCGCGCTGCATGGTAATCGGGCGATAGAAGTTCGCATCCGCCCAGATATACATGATGTGCGAACTGATAAAGGAGATGAAGAAGAGCGCAGCGACGGGCTTCGCGTAATGGCGTCGCCGGGTCAGGCTGCGAAGTTTTTGCCAGCTCCAGGTGGCAAACAGCATCTCAATCAACAGGATCACCGGGACGCTGATAAACATCAGCTGCCAGTCACGGGCCGTTTCGTTCTGGTCGGGGTTAATTACCAGTTCCCAGACGATGGGGTTGAGGTGCAGGTGGAAGCGGGTGAACACTTCACTGTCGATAAGCAGCAGCGTCATCCCCACCGTCGCAAGGATGGCGGACAAGAATCGCATCAGACGCTGCGACATGACGATAAACGTCAAGGGGAACAGGATCAGCAGATAGGTGGCGAAAACCAAAAAGCTAAAGTGACCGACAACGCTTATCCAGGAGTAGATACGCCCGGTTAGCGTTGTTGGCCAGTCTGCGACAAACAGATAACGACAGCCGATGACCGTCGCCAACAGAATGTTGAACAGGGCAAACCAGTGCCCCCAGCTAACCATCTGGGAGACTTTTTCACGGTAGCGCTGACGATTCGTCACCATAAACTGTTGTTCGTATCCCTTAATGGGCCGGGTCGTTGCTGACGGACGACTGTAAAGCCTGGGCGAACGATTTTGCGATCGCCTGACGCTGAGCCGGAGCAACGCTGGTGTTAATCAGGTTGGTGACCATATTTCCCAAAACCATCAGGGAGAGATCGGTCGGCGTTTTATGTTTTTCCAGTACGTTGACCAGCTCACTGAGCAGTTGTTCAACGTGTTCATCACTGTAGCGGGAATGTTGTGGCATAAATCAAAATCAGTTTGTTGATGAAAGGGCAACATATTACCGTAGCAACAGCTTTTTTTCCCCTTTTTTATCTGTTGTTGCACACATGTCCTGGTGGTGGTTGAATACCGCCCGGTCTAAAAGGAGAGTTTATCATGAGTCTGGAAATCAACCAGATTGCCTTGCACCAGCTTATCAAGCGTGATGAGCAAACCCTTGAAGTGGTGCTGCGCGATTCGTTACTGGAACCCACGGCGACCGTTGTGGAGATGATGGCAGAGCTGCATCGCGTCTACAGCGCCAAAAATAAAGCCTATGGCCTGTTCAGCGAAGAGAGTGAACTGGCTGATAGCCTGCGCCTGCAGCGTCAGGGCGAAGAGGATTTTCTGGCGTTTAGCCGCGCCGCAACCGGGCGTCTGCGCGACGAGCTGGCGAAATATCCGTTCGCCGACGGCGGGATCGTGCTGTTCTGCCACTACCGCTATCTGGCGGTAGAGTATCTGCTGGTTACCGTGCTGAATAACTTAAGCAGCATGCGCGTGAACGAGCAGCTGGACATCAGCTCAACGCATTATCTGGATATCAACCATGCGGATATCGTGGCGCGCATTGATTTGACCGAATGGGAAACCAATCCGGAGTCGACCCGCTACCTGACATTCCTGAAGGGGCGCGTGGGCCGCAAAGTGGCAGATTTCTTTATGGATTTCCTCGGTGCCAGCGAAGGTCTCAACGCCAAAGCGCAGAACAAAGGTCTGCTCCAGGCGGTTGACGACTTCACAGCAGAAGCGCAGCTCGATAAATCTGAGCGCCAGACCGTGCGTCAGCAGGTTTACAGCTACTGCAACGAACAGCTGCAGGCAGGGGAGGAGATCGAGCTGGAGTCCCTGTCAAAAGAGCTGGCCGGCGTCAGCGAAGTCAGCTTCCAGGAATTCACCGCGGAGAAAGGCTATGAGCTTGAAGAGAGCTTCCCGGCGGATCGCAGTACGCTGCGTCAGTTAACCAAGTTTGCCGGCAGCGGCGGCGGGTTAACCATCAACTTTGACGCGATGTTGCTGGGTGAACGGATCTTCTGGGATCCGGCCACCGATACGCTGACCATTAAAGGCACGCCGCCGAACCTGCGCGATCAGCTCCAGCGCCGCACCTCGGGCGGGAAATAACAGCCATAAAAAAACCCCGCAGAAGCGGGGTTTTTTTTCGACGTGTTTGCGATTACGCGCGAACGAAGTCGATGTGAGACAGTTTTGGCTTGAACGGGTGACGCTGAACAGCCTGAACTTTCACTTTTTCTTCTTTACCGCCAACAACGATGGTCAGAACTTCGCTGTAGAATTCAGCTTTGGTCTGCAGGTTCCACAGTTTGTCGTGATCCAGTTCGATTGCAACTGGAGCAGCTTCGCCACCGTAAACGATAGCCGGGAACTTGTTAGCGTTACGCAGGCGGCGGCTCGCACCCTTACCCTGCACGTTACGTACTTCTGCTTCGATAGTGAACATTGATTTCTCTCTGTATTTAAAACCCTGCTACAGGCGACCCAGCAGCAGGTGAGTGTTCTGCCTCACGGATGTGAAGCGGGCGGCATTTTATACTCAAATGCCCCTCACATCAATGAAAAGTCCCGCTAACCGCGCAATTCGTTGGCACGGCGGAAGCGACCTTCGTAGTCAAAGAGTTTTTCGCGCACCTGCCAGAACTGGCCTTTCTTACGGGCGACGACAAAATCCGGATGGCGCAATAACACCTGCTGGCGCACGATATCGGCCACGTTTATCCAGCGCAGGGGGACGCCCGGCGTTCGGGTATGCGGGCGGATAAACAGCTGTTCGAAGGCCATTCGCTGAGCAGGCGTCTGGACCCGGAAGCGCTCGCTGACGTCCGCGCCGTCTTCGTCGTAATAGGTGATTTTTAACCACTCACCTTTTTCATCGGCGCCGGGCTGCAGTGCCATGCCGGAACAGCGCAGCACCAGGGCATCTTTCAGCTTGAGCGCCGCTTTCAGCATGTCGTCCGGGTCAACCAGCACCGTGTCGCATTCTCGGCAGCGGCGCGCGGCAATGTCGTTTTCGGCGTTGCACTGCGGGCAGTTTTTAAAGCGGAAACGGAAATCGCACTGCTCGCGATGCCCGTCATCATCTTCAAACCAGCCCTGACAGCGGCGGCCAAAGTGTTCGATCAGCGTACCGTCGGCGGTGGTTTTTCCCCAGAAGGTGTTGGCAAACCCGCAGGCTGGGCAAAAGACCTGCACGGGCACGTTATCGCTTTTCCCTTTTGGCGCGCCGACTTCAGGCGTATAGAGATCGTGCGGGTTACCGGCATAATCCAGAATCAGGCAGTCTGTTTTTCCCGGGGCCAGACGCAGGCCGCGGCCAACAATTTGCTGATACAGACTGACCGATTCGGTCGGGCGCAGAATGGCGATCAGGTCGACGTGCGGGGCGTCAAAGCCGGTAGTCAATACCGACACGTTAACCAGATAGCGGAACCGCTGGGCCTTAAACGCGTCAATCAGGCTGTCGCGCTCCGGGCCGGGCGTCTCGCCGGTGATTAACGCCGCGTCGCCGGAGGGCAGTAACCCGGTGATTTCTCGCGCGTGCTCAACGGTGGCGGCAAAGATCATCACCCCTTTGCGCGTCGCGGCGAACTCCTCTATCTGGCTGATGATATGCGGCGTAATACGCTTCTGCTTTTTCAGCTCCTGGTTGAGATCCGCTTCGCTGAATAAACCGTTGCTCTGCGCCTGCAGACGGCTGAAATCGTACTGCACCACCGGCATATCCAGCCGTTCAGGCGGCGTCAGGTAGCCATGTTTAATCATGTAGCGCAGCGGAAGTTCGTAAATGCAGTCGCTAAACAGGGCCTTGTCATCGCCGCGCACCATGCCGTGATAATGGTAGCGATAGATCCAGCCTTTCCCCAGACGAAACGGGGTCGCCGTCAGGCCCAGCAGGCGCAGGTGAGGATTCACCGCTTTCAGGTGGGCCAGGATTTGCTGATACTGGCTGTCGTCGTCATCGCTGATGCGATGACATTCGTCGACAATCAGCAGCGAAAATTCGTTGCGAAACAGGTCCAGATTGCGCGCCACCGACTGCACGCTGCCAAAGACCACTTTACCGTGGCTCTCTTTGCGCTTCAGCCCAGCGGCGAAAATATCGGCTTCCAGCCCAAGCGCACAATACTTGGCGTGGTTTTGCGCGACGAGCTCTTTGACGTGCGCTAGCACCAGCACGCGACCGCGTGCCAGACGCGCCAGTTCGGCGATGACAAGGCTTTTGCCTGCGCCGGTCGGGAGCACAATCGCCGCCGGCTCGCGATGTTTACGGAACCAGGCGAGGGTGGCGTCAACGGCTTCCTGCTGATAGGGACGAAGTGTAAAAGTCATAGGGTCTCGGTTTCGTTATTCCGCACATAGTATGCCACGAAACTTTTTCCCTTGAGTGGCGCAACCAGACCATTATACTGAACCGTTCCAGACTGCTTCTTTTTTCGGACCCGTAGTCCGACTTCCAGCATCATTAAGGCTAAAAAGATTTCATGCGACTTGATAAGTTTATCGCTCAGCAACTCGGCGTAAGCCGCGCTATTGCCGGGCGCGAAATTCGCGCCAGCCGCGTTACCGTGGATGGCGACATTGTGAGAGACACCGCTTTCAAACTTCAGCCTGAGCATCAGGTGGAGTATGACGGCAATCCGCTGACCCAGCAGCACGGTCCGCGCTACTTCATGCTCAATAAGCCGGAAGGCTACGTCTGCTCAACGGACGATCCGGATCACCCGACGGTGCTCTATTTCCTCGATGAACCGGTGGCGCACAAGCTGCACGCCGCAGGCCGTCTCGACATCGACACCACGGGTCTAGTGCTGATGACCGACGACGGGCAGTGGTCGCATCGCATTACTTCCCCGCGTCACCACTGCGAGAAAACCTATCTGGTCACGCTGGAGTCGCCGGTGTCCGATGACACGGCAGAGCAATTCACGAAAGGCGTTCAGCTGCATAATGAAAAAGATCTGACCAAACCCGCCGTGCTTGAGGTAATCACGCCGACCGAAGTCCGTCTGACCATCAGCGAAGGACGTTACCACCAGGTGAAACGTATGTTTGCCGCCGTGGGGAACCGCGTTGTTGGCCTGCATCGTGAGCGGATTGGTGCGATTGAACTCGATCCCGACCTGGCGCCAGGCGAATATCGCCCGTTAACGGAAGAAGAGATCGCCAGCGTCGGTCTGCCTTCGCACTAATTTCAGGAGAGCTCTGTGACCACCAGGCCACACTCGTCGTTCAAAATCGTCTTCATTCTTGGCCTGCTGGCCATGCTGATGCCGCTGTCTATTGATATGTACCTGCCTGCGCTGCCGGTAATTTCTGCACAGTTTGGCGTCCCGGCGGGCAGCGCGCAGATGACGCTCAGCACCTATATTCTCGGCTTTGCCCTCGGCCAGCTGTTTTATGGCCCGATGGCGGACAGCCTTGGACGCAAGCCCGTCATTCTGGGCGGGACGCTGGTCTTTGCGGCCGCAGCGGTTGCCTGTGCGCTGGCGCAGACCATCGATCATCTGATTATCATGCGCTTCTTCCACGGTCTGGCGGCAGCAGCGGCAAGCGTGGTGATTAACGCCCTGATGCGCGATATCTACCCGAAGGAAGAGTTCTCCCGCATGATGTCGTTCGTGATGCTGGTGACGACGATTGCGCCGCTGGTGGCACCCATGGCCGGTGGTGCGGTGCTGGTGTGGTTTAGCTGGCATGTGATTTTCTGGATCCTGGCCCTGGCCGCGCTGCTGGCCTCCGCGATGATTTTCTTCTTTATTGATGAAACGCTCCCCGTCGAGCGCCGTCAGAAATTCCACATCCGAACCACAATCGGCAACTTTGCCTCGCTGTTTCGCCACAAGCGCGTGCTCAGCTATATGCTGGCAAGCGGGTTCAGCTTCGCCGGGATGTTCTCCTTCTTGAGCGCCGGGCCGTTTGTTTACATCGAGCTGAACCACGTTTCGCCGCAGCACTTCGGCTATTACTTTGCGCTCAACATCGTCTTCCTGTTCATCATGACCATCATCAACAGCCGTTTTGTCCGGCGGGTGGGGGCGCTGAACATGTTCCGCGCCGGGCTGTGGATCCAGTTTGTGATGGCTATCTGGCTGGTGGTGAGCGCGTTTCTGGGCGTGGGCTTCTGGGCGCTGGTGGTCGGCGTGGCGGCCTTTGTCGGCTGCGTGTCGATGGTGTCATCTAATGCGATGGCGGTGATCCTGGATGAGTTTCCGCATATGGCGGGCACCGCATCGTCGCTGGCGGGGACGTTCCGCTTCGGCATCGGCGCTATCGTTGGCGCGTTGCTTTCGATGGCTACCTTTACGACGGCATGGCCCATGCTGTGGGCGATGGCGTTTTGCGCAACCAGCTCGATACTCTTCTATCTTTACGCCAGTCGACCGCGAAAAGCGGCCCACTAAAACACAGAGAAGGCCCGCCAGGGCCTTTTTTGTTGATGCATATCAACCAAACCCCCGTTCGTTTATTCCGTGTTTGTTTATTTTATGTAAAATCTATTTGTGTAAAAAGTCACATCATTGTATTCAAAAAGGTTGAGTTAGATCGCAGAAACGGGTACATATAGCGCCGACGCGAGCCTGGAAACGGATAAAAAAGCGCTGAATAGTGCAGGCTGGCGATGATGTGTTACTATAAATGTAAATAAATTGTGAAGTAAATTTTGCTTCCGGGGAACGAACGTGAATACATTACAACTCTCCATTGTCCATCGCTTGCCCCAGAGCTATCGCTGGTCGGCGGGTTTTGCAGGTTCGAAAGTTGAACCGATTCCGCAAAACGTCGCGGGCTGCGAAAACTGCCTGGTCGCGCTCAAGCTGCTGAGCCCGAGCGACGAAAATGCGTGGCGGGTGATGGAGCGTCTCAGTCAGGCCCTGACGGATATCGAAGTGGACAGCTCCGTACTGGAGTGTGAAGGTGAGCCGTGCCTGTTTGTGAAAAGCCAGGACGAGTTTGCCGCCACCTGCCGTCTGAAGAATTTTGGCGTTGCCATCGCAGAGCCTTTCTCCGGCCAGTACCCGTTCTGACCGCTAGTCTGCCGACAACAGCTGGCGCGTGTAGCGCTGCGTTGGCGCGCTAAATACGCGCTGGCACTCACCCTGCTCGACCACTTCTCCCTGTCGCAACACAATCACCTGATGGCATAGCGCCCGCACCACCTGTAGATCGTGGCTGATAAAGATATAGGCCAGCTGGTGCTTTTCCTGCAGCCCTTTCAGCAGGGCCAGGATCTGCGCCTGAACGGTTCTGTCCAGCGACGACGTCGGTTCATCCAGAATAATCAGCTCCGGTTTCAGGATCAGCGCGCGAGCAATGGCGATACGCTGGCGCTGTCCGCCGGAGAATTCAGCCGGATAGCGGTGGCGGGTCCCGGCGTCTAAGCCCACTTCGGCCATCACCCGCATAACGTCCTGCTCTCGCTGCTGAGCGCTCAGGCCGGGCTGATGCACGCGCAGACCCTCTTCGATAATCTGTAACACGCTGAGCCGTGGGTTAAGCGAGGAGTTGGGATCCTGAAATACCACCTGCATGCGGGGCCGCACGGGCAGCATCTGACGACGGTTCCAGCGGTGCAGCGGCATATCGTCGAAGAGGATCTTGCCCTCAGAGGCAATTAAGCGCAGCAGCGCCAGACCGGTGGTGCTTTTGCCTGAACCGGATTCGCCCACCAGCCCCAGGGATTCTCCCGGGCGCAGCGAGAAGCGGATGTTTTTCAGCACCGGGTTCCGATCGACAATGCGGCGCAGAATACCTTTGCGGATCGGGAACGAGACGGACAGATCCTCAACGCGCAGCAGCGGTGTGCTGTCAGCCGCGAGAGGAACCGGGTCGCCGGAGGGTTCGCTGTCGAGCAAACGCTGCGTATAGGGGTGCTGCGGCGCGCTCAGCAGCGTGGACGCGGTATTCTGTTCAACGCACCGTCCGTTTTGCATCACCGCGACGCTGTCGGCCAGCTTTCTCACAATGCTCAGGTTATGCGTGATAAACAGCAGGCTCATGTTCAGCTCGTCACGCAGTTCCCGCAGCAGCGTCAATATTTGCGCCTGTACCGTCACGTCCAGCGCCGTTGTAGGCTCGTCGGCAATCAACAGCTCGGGACGCGTGAGCAGGGCCATGGCAATCATTACGCGCTGGCGTTCACCGCCGGAGAGCTGGTGCGGAAAATCATTCAGCCGTTTGGCCGCGTTGCGTATGCCCGTTCGTTCCAGACAGTCCAGAATTTCTCCCCGCGCGGCCTCTTTGCGCATCCCCCGGTGCAGGGAGAGCACTTCATAGAGCTGTTTCTCCAGGCTGTGCAGCGGGTTGAGGGAAACCATGGGCTCCTGGAAGATCATGGCGATTTTGTTGCCGCGAATACCGCGCAGGGTATGTTCGTCGGCATGCAGCAGCGAACTGCCGTGAAACAGAATATCCCCCTGTGGGTAGCTCACCGGCGGAGAAGGCAGCAGCCGCAGGATGGAGAGTGCTGAAACGCTCTTGCCTGAACCCGACTCGCCCACCAGGGCCAGCGTTTCCCCGGGCTGGATCTGCAGCGACAGGTCGGTGACCACGGTGCGCGTCTCGCCCTGCGTTGAAAAAGCAATCGACAGGTTATCAATACTCAGAAGAGGCTGGGTCATTTTATACCGCCTTGTTCGGATCGAAGGCATCGCGCACGGCTTCGCCAATAAAAATCAGCAGTGAAAGCAGCACGGCCACGGAAAGAAAGGCGGCGATGCCTAACCACGGCGCCTGCAGGTTGTTTTTGCCCTGCAGCAGCAGTTCGCCGAGCGACGGGGAACCCAGCGGTAGCCCGAAACCCAGAAAATCCAGCGAGGTCAGAGTGGTGATGGAGCTGCACAGAATAAACGGCAGGAAGGTGAGCGTTGCGACCACCGCGTTGGGCAGCATATGGCGGAAGATGATCCCGCGGTCGCTCACGCCAAGCGCCTGCGCGGCGCGAATATAGTCGAAATTGCGGGTGCGCAGAAACTCCGCCCGCACCACGCCCACCAGCGCCATCCAGCCGAACAGGACGGTGATGCCTAACAGCCACCAGAAGCCAGGCTGCACCACGCTGGAAAGCAGGATGATCAGAAACAGCGTTGGCATGCCTGACCAGACTTCAATAACCCGCTGGCCCCACAGGTCAATTTTCCCGCCGTAGTAGCCCTGAACGGCACCCGCCACGACGCCCATCACGCTTGAGAAGATCGTCAGCATCAGCCCAAAGAGAAGAGAAATTCGCGTGCCATAAAGGATGCGCGCCAGCACGTCGCCGCCGTTAGCATCGGTTCCCAGCCAGTTTTGCGCGGAGGGCGGGGAAGGGAAGGGGGTCGTGGTGGCAAAGTTAATGCTGTTTGCGCCAAAGCGCACCGGTGCCCAGAGCGCCCAGCCGTGCTGCTCAATCTGCTGGCGAAGCCACGGATCCTGATACTCCGCCGGGGTCGCAAACGGGCCGCCAAAGTCGCTTTCGCTGTAGTTGGCGATAACCGGCACGTACCAGCGGTCGTTAAAATGCACCAGCAGCGGTTTGTCGTTGGCGATCAGCTCCGAACACATGCTTAAGGCAAACAGCACGGCAAAAATCCACAGCGACCAGTAGCCGCGGCGGTTGTGGCGAAAGCGGGCCCAGCGGGCCTGGTTGACGGGGCTTAAACGCGGCATCAGCGGCCCTCAAAATCGATTCGGGGATCGACCTGCGTATAGCTGATATCGCTGATGATATTCAGCAGCAGGCCAATCAGGGTGAAAATATAGAGTGTGCCAAACATCACCGGATAATCGCGCGACACGGTAGCCTCATAGCCCAGCAGCCCCAGGCCGTTGAGCGAGAACATCACCTCTATCAGCAGCGAGCCGGTAAAAAACATGCCGATGAACGTGGCCGGAAATCCGGCAATCACCAGCAGCATGGCGTTGCGAAACACGTGTTTCCACATGATCTGCTTCTCGCTTACGCCCTTGGCGCGTGCAGTAACGACGTACTGTTTACGAATTTCATCGAGAAAAGCGTTTTTGGTCAACATGGTCAGGGCCGCAAACCCGCCGATGACCGTGGCCAGCACCGGCAGCGTGATATGCCAGAGATAGTCAGTGATTTTCTGATACCACGGCAGGGAGCTGAAATCGGCGGAGACCAGCCCCCGCAGCGGGAAGAGGTCGAAATAACTTCCCCCGGCAAAAAAGACGATCAGCAGGACGGCAAACAGAAACGCCGGAATGGCATAGCCGATGATGATAAACGTGCTGCTCCAGATATCGAAGCGGCTGCCGTTATACACCGCTTTACGGATCCCGAGCGGTATAGAGACCAGATAGATAATCAGCGTTCCCCACAGCCCCAGCGTGATTGAAACCGGCAGGCTTTGCTTGATCAACGTTAGCACTGAGGCACTGCGAAACAGGCTATCGCCAAAATCAAAGCGGATGTAATCCCAAAGCATTTTGAAATAGCGCTCGTGAATCGGTTTGTCAAAGCCGTAGCGGTGGGTGATCTCGGCGATCACTTCCGGATCCAGCCCGCGTCCGCCGCGATAATGGCTTTCACTGATATTCCCTACGCCGGTTCGCGCATGGCTCGCGCCCATCCCTTCTCCGCCGCCGCCGGGCATGCCGCCGCGGTTGCCAAATTCAATGGCGGCAATCGCCTGATCGACCGGGCCGCCGGGGGCGATTTGCACGATAAAAAAGTTAATCGTGATGATGGCCCACAGGGTGGGGATGACCAGCAGGAGACGACGGATAAGATAGGCACCCATGATGATTCCTTATCGCCGCTCAGCGGGAAGTCTGGCGGCTTTGTTAACGTCATACCACCAGGTATCAAAGCCCAGGGAATAGACAGGGCGCACGGCAGGCACGGAGAACTTGTCCCAGCGCGCCAGGCGGTCTTCGCCCATATACCACATCGGCAGCATGTAGTAGTTCCAGGTTAAGACCCTGTCGAGGGCGCGCCCGAGCGGCAGGAGCTTTTCTTTATCCCCCTGCGCCGCCACTATTTTCGCAATCAGCGCGTCAATCGCCGGGCTTTTTACCCCCGGCGCATTGTAGGAGGAGTCGATGTAGCTGGAAGCCCAGGAGATTTGCAGGTCCGAACTGGGCCATGGCTGGGCGGGCCACAGGCGCTGCATCATGTCGTAATCACGGCTGCGCATGCGGCTGGTGATCTGCGCGTTATCGACCTGGCGAATGTTCATGGTCACGCCCAGCCGCTCAAGGTTGTGCTTAAACGGCAGCACCCACTGATCGTTGCCCCCGGACGAGAGCAGCAGCTCAAAGCTGAGAGGCTTACCCGTTTTGGCATCCACACGCTTTTGATTTTTCAGGTGCCAGCCCGCTTCATCCAGCAGCTTGCTGGCCTTGAGCAGGTTGTCGCGGTCGTAGCCGTCCCCGTTCGACGCGGGCGGCTGAAACACGGTGGTGAACACCTGCGGCGGAACCTCCGCCTTCAGCGGTGCCAGCAGAACCAGCTCGTCGGCTTTCGGATAATCACGCGCGGCGTACTCGGTATTTTGAAAATAGCTGCTGGCGCGGCTGTAAGCCCCGTAAAACAGCGCTTTGTTCATCCATTCAAAATCAAAGGCCAGAGATATCGCTTCCCGCACCCGGCGGTCATTAAATACCGGACGCTGAATATTAAACGCCAGCCAGCGGGTGTCCTGGGCCGACTCATTTTTGTGCTCGTCTTTGACGATATAGCCTTTTGCGAAATTTTTGCCGATATAGCGGGTCGCCCAGTTTTTGGCGCTGCTCTCAACGCGTAAATCGAAGGCCCCGGCTTTGAACGCTTCAAACGCCACGTTATCGTCGAGGTAGTAATCATAGCGAAGGGTGTCGAAATTCCAGCGCCCGCGGTTTACCGGAAGGTTGGCTGCCCAGTAGTCTTTGACGCGGGAATAGACCACATACTGCCCCATGCGCCAGTCGGTGATGCGGTACGGGCCGCCTGCCAGCGGCGGCGTGGAGAGCGGGTCGCTTAGCTTATGGTTTTTCCAGAACGATTCCGGCATGACGGGCAGAGAGAACAGGCTGAGCATATTCTCTTTATTCGGTTCGCTCAGCTCGATGCGCACGGTGAGCGGCGCAATGGCTCTGACCGACGCGCCTTTATACACGATGCGGAACTGGGGAACGCCTTCGGTCATGAATTTATGGAAGGTGAACGCAACGTCGCTGGCCTTGACCGGCGTACCGTCATGAAAGCGGGCCCGCGGGTTCAGCGAGATTTCCGCCCAGGCGAAGTTGTCGGCGTAACGCACGTTATCGGCAATCAGCGGATAGTAGCTGCCGGGTTCATCATCAGACGTGACGAAGAGCGTATCGTAAAGCGATTCCGTCCGTGCGGCCGCCACGCCGCGCAGGGCGAAGCGGTTGAAGTTGTCGAATGTCCCCGTGGCGGAAAGCGTGACCTTTCCGCCCTTCGGCGCGGCAGGGTTAACGTAATCGAAGTGCGTAAAATTGACCGCGTATTTCGGCTCGCCAATCACCGCGAAGGCGATATTTTCTTTGATGGCCTGCGCCTGGCTGGACAGGCTCGTTAGTGCCAACAGCAGCAACATGAAGCGCATAAGCATCTCGCGGCAGCTCCCTCTTTTACAGACCGACTCGGTTAAGCTGAATAATAAGTGACGTCACGGGCAATGTGAAATTAATCGCCCTCTGGCGAAATATCAGGCCGCCATTCGCGGAACTGCGCCAGCGGCATCGGGCGGCTAATCCAGTATCCCTGCAGGTAGTTAACGCCGTGTTCGCGAAGCCAGGCGGCCTGTTCCGGCGTTTCCACCCCTTCGGCGACGGTCAGCATACTCAGCCGCCTTGCCAGCGTCAGCACGGCATCCAGCACCGGTGACGTCACCGTCTCAGTACCTATCGCATTAACAAACCCACGGTCGATTTTGAGGTAGTCCATGGTGAAATGCTCAAGATAAATCAGCGCGCTGTGGCCGGTGCCAAAATCATCAATGGCTATCTCAAACCCTTCGTTATGCAGCCATTCGAAAAGGCTGTTGGCTTCCCGGTGATTCAGCATGTCGCGCTCGGTAATTTCCAGCACGATCTGGAAGTAATCCGGCGGCAGTAACGCTTTGAAGGTGCGCATATCGTCTTTGAAGCTTTCCGCATGCAGGTGCCCCGGCGCAATGTTAATGCCCACCTTGGCACCCGGGGGTAACAGCGTTTGTAACACGGGTGCATCGTGAATGATAAGGTCAAAGAGATGCAGCGTCAGCGGAACAATCAGCTTCTGCGCTTCGGCAAAGTTGATAAACGCGTCCGGCGGAATTTCCCCCATTGTCGGGTGCTTCCAGCGCATCAGCACTTCAAGCCCGGTCATTTTGAGCGATTTGGCATCGACGACGGGCTGATAGACCACGTAAAACTGGCCGCGCTTAATGGCGCTTAAAATCTCTTTACCCGGATTGAGCCGAATGCTGAGGATATAGTAGTTGAGCGATCCGGCACAAATGCCGCATACCAGCCCGAAGAACAGGGCGTAGAGAATTTCATCGCTGGTCCATGCGTCCGCATACAGGTTTATGGTCAGGGGAACGTCTTTCAGCGTCGCGGTACGGGCCGGGGTTTCATGTAGATCATGCGCAAGGACCAGCGTGCTGGACCGCGTTGACAGCGCATGATCGCCGATAATGATGGCGATGCCGGCAAATTCGTCCTGGCGCGCGGTGTAGAGCAGATAAGGCGTCAGATTGAGATTCACCGAGGTAAACACGCCGCCGTCCTTCACTAGCGGGTTACGGTACCAGATGGCAATCGCGGGCTTATTGGGCAACATTGGGGTGCCTGGAAGCAATGCCATATCAATCTGCTTATCGATGTGCAGCTCGGGTATCAGCTCCTCCATCGGGAAATTCATCGGGCCCGTGGCAGAAGAACAGAACGCCATTTTGTCTCTGACCAGCAGGAATGCGCGAACGTTAATGCTAAAGGCCGCGCGCGAGGTGAGTTCCTGATTGACGTCGTGGCAGCTGTTTAACGTGAGCGGCTGGAGGGTATCGACTGCGTTTTTTAACTCATCGAAATAGCTCTCCATATAGATGCTCACGTCGCGGATCAGGGTGTCGAATTTGACTTCCCGCTTGTGGTAGCTCCAGAAAAATTGCAACGAACCCAGGAGCAGGGCGGCGATCAGGCCTGTGATAATGCTGAGGATTAATATCTTGCGATTGCTGGAGAAGTAGCGGGTAAACATAGACGTCGTGATTCCTGAAATGCCGCTGGATGTATTCAGTGTAACGGGCAAAAAAAAACACTGCCGAAGCAGTGCTTTTTTTCATCATATCGTCAGCCAAGGGATAACCAACGATACAATAGTCATATCAACTGCGGGTCAGTACGCGGCGCGCTTCGTTGTAGCGCTTCTTCCAGTATGGTTCATTCATGCTGGAAATGGTCACACCGCTGCTGGTGGAGGCATGTACAAACTGGTCATTACCAATGTAGATGCCAACATGTCGACCTGTAGAACCGGCACGGAACAGGACTAAATCACCGGTGCGCAGTTTGGTACGTGAAATCGACTTGCCCATCTCCTGCTGTTCATAGGTTGAACGCGGAAGATCTAACCCAAATTGCTCACGGAACGTACGCTGTACAAAACCGGAACAATCAATACCTGTTTTTGTGCTGCCGCCAAGACGATAGCGCACGCCTTTCCAGTCAGCATACTGGTCCATAATGCGGGACTTCACGTCCAGATTACGTACCATATTTTCAAATTCATCCTGAGAGGCTTGCAGTGACGAGGAATCTTCCATTCCCACAACACGCGTCTCAGGATGCATATTCTTTGCGGTGTTCGATGTACTACATGCAGATAACAGTACCGCGACTGCTATCGCCGGGATCCCCCGTAAGATATATCTCAGAAACGGTTGAGATTTGACCATTTTGTTTATTATCCCTTGAAGTCCTTAACGACAAATATCGTTATAAAAATGCCAAACGTGACGAGACTAATTATCTGTTCACATTGAGACAATTCTTTCTGGTCACATTTGTGGCGCAGCGCACAAAATTATTCACCAGCGAAATAATTATCTCTATGGGGCAAAACGAGTTCGAGATTAACCGATTGCCAGGGGTATTGCGAGTAAAAAAAGCCTTTTTTTTATAAGAAAATGTGATACAGAAAGTAAAAACATAGAATTGCTCAAAATAGCGACGGATCCGCTTCGCCAGTATGCAATTGCTTCATTTTTATCATGAATATGATGACGAGAATATGACAGAGGGGAAAGATCGCGGCGAGAACGCTATCAGGGATCATGTCGATCCCTGATAGCCCACGTTAATTTAGGTTAGTTATTTGTTTAATTGTTGTTGCGCTTTACCAGGAAGATAGCGATCGAACAGCGCTATTATCCTGTCGCTCAGTGGGGTCATTAAACACCACGGCAGCGCAATCAGCGCCACGGAGAGCGAACCGACGGCAATATCGGTGAACCAGTGAGCGCCAATCATTACGCGCGGGAAGGCAAAAACCACAAAAATAATCAGGGCTATGGCAAAGGCTTTTCTGCCGAAATAGCGAAGCATAATTGCGGAAAAAATAAGCAGCATCATGCCGTGATCGCCGGGGAAACTGTCCTTCGACGCATCTTTTGTTGGAATATGCAGCAGTTCGCTGACGCGATAAATATCGGTGAAGAATAGCGTTGGGCTTGAACGCTTAACCGGAATAATCGCGGTTGCCAGCTGGTTAATGACAACGGCAAACAGCAGCATCACCAAACCGATAATGAGAATCCGCCGACGCCCGACTTTATCCTCTTTCAGCCAGAAAGAGAGCATCAGGCAGCCCATGGCCAGCAGCGAGAAGCCGTCGAAGGCGCGGTTGTTGGTAATTGCCACCAGCCACAGGAACGCGTTGCTCTTCACCAGCTCCTGGTTGAAGAAGTGAAAAATGGCAGAATCCAGCGGGAACCAGAAACCATGATCCGCCGGGATATACCAGGAGAAGAAAAGCGCCAGACCGGCGACATTAAGCAGTAATATCAAGGGAAATCGAGTTGTCATAACGTTCTGCATAGAGTGAAAACTGGGGCAACGTTAGCCGCCCGAACTTAAACGAATCCTCAACAGGCTGGACTGGAGGGCATTCCAGTCGGCGTTAACCGCACTAATTAACTCTATACGGCTGTCAGGCGGCGCCACATTTTGCGTTTCAATAAAGAAATCCTCGCCCTGACGGTTGATCCGCACCAGCCCGTCCGGCGTGCGCATGATCCCTTTCACGCGATCGACGGGAGCCAGCCTGGCCCACTCCAGGATCCCGATGGTATCGAAAACGGTTTCAGCATCAAAAATCCACCCGCAGGCCTGATATCCCTGACCGCTGTTCAGGTTACGACGCCAGCGCTGGTGTTCTGGCAGGCTGAGGGCAGCTAAACCCTGTTTCACCGGATGATGGTGAGCATGTTCCGCACTGGCCGGAAGTTCAGCCAGGTTCAGACGAGGAAGGTCAAGCAGGGCGCTATCAATATTCCCCTGGGTAGTCTCCACCCGCGTGCGATTGCCGCCGAATTGTTGCCACCACGCGTCCAGCGCGGCCTGGCTTTCAGCCGTGGCGCGATCTGCTTTATTCGCGACAATAACGTCAGCCGAGGCGAGCTGATCTCGGAAGTTCTCATTGGCCACCGCCTTGTCATCCAGAAGCTGACGCGGATCGAGCAGGCACAGGGTGGCGCGCAGATCGATCCACGGCTCGTAAACCGGGGCGGTCAGTAAATCGAGGATCTGCTTCGGGTGACCCAGCCCGGTGGGTTCGATCAGCAGGCGGTCAGGTTTGCCCTGACGCAGCAGCGTATTGAGCCCGACCTGCATCGGCAGGCCATTGACGCAGCACATGCATCCGCCGGGGATCTCTTTAATCATCGCGCCGCTGGATGACAGCAACGCGCCGTCAATGCCCACCTCGCCAAATTCATTGACCAGCACGGCCCATTTCTCGGCCGGATCTTTATTTGCCAGCAGGTGGAGAATTGAGGTGGTTTTACCGCTGCCGAGAAAACCGGTGATGAGGTTGGTTTTGGTCACGTGCGCTCCAGATGAGAATGGTGATGCTATAACACTATTCTCTCTATCCTGGCGAAAAACGTGACCTGTGAGAAGGGGAAGGGCGAACGGAGGCCGCATCCGTTCGCGTTAAGCGCAATAATCGTTAAACATTTAACGTTTCGATAACAGCCTGACGTGCGCCGTGGCGGGTGATGCGCTGGTATGCCTGGCTGACAGCCTCCACAAACGCGCTGTTTTGCGCGAGATCGTGACCAAAGACCTCGCTCAGCCCCAGGAGGGTGTTAACGCGCTCGGCGTCGCTGCTGGCATTGACCATCGTGCGAATTTTATCGCTGAGGGGATCTCGAACATCAATCGCGTTGCCACGGTCGTCGGTGCCGCTGACGTAGCGTATCCAGCCGGCCACGCCCAGGGCCAGCAGCGGCCACGGTGTTTTTCGCTCAAGATGAACGCGGATCCCGTCCAGCATTCTTTGCGGAAGCTTCTGGCTACCGTCCATCGCGATTTGCCAGGTCCGATGCTGAAGTGCCGGGTTGGCAAAGCGCTCCAGCAGACTATCGGCGTAGGCGGTGAGGTCGACATCCTTAATGCGTAATGTGGGCGCCTGCTCGTCCAGCATGAGCCGACGGGCGGCTTCGCGGAACGCAGCGTCCTCCATGCATTCATTAATATGGGCGTAGCCCGCGAGGTATCCCAGATACGCCAGGAAAGAGTGGCTGCCGTTAAGCATGCGTAATTTCATCTGCTCCCAGGGCAGAACATCCTGCACCATCTGAACGCCCGCGACCTCCCACTCCGGACGGCCGGCGACAAAATTATCTTCCACCACCCACTGAATAAACGGCTCACAGCTGATGGCGCACGGATCTTCAACGCCGAGCGCGTCGGTGATTTCCGCCAGTGAGGCGTCCGTCGCGGCGGGAACAATCCTGTCGACCATCGTCCCCGGGAAGCTTACGTGGCTATCTATCCATTCACATAGCGCCGCGGAACGCTTTTGCGCCATGCCCAGCACCGCGTTTTTTACCACGTGTCCGTTATCAGGGATATTGTCGCAGGAAAGCACGGTAAACGCAGGCAAGCCGCGCTCGCGGCGGCGGTGAAGCGCTTCGACCAGGATCCCGGGGGCGGAATGCGGCGCTGAGGGGTTCTCAAGATCGTGGATTATCCGGGCGTTGTGCAGATCGAGTTTTCCGGTGGCGGGATCGATGCAGTAGCCTTTCTCCGTGATGGTGAGCGACACAATAGCGACCTGCGGCTCGCAAAATTTCTCAATAATGGCGGGCAGGGAGTCCAGCTTTGCGTTCAGGCATTCATGGACGGCGCCGACGATAATCGCCTCATTGCCTTCTGCACCTTTCTCCAGCACGGTGAACAGGTGGTCCTGCGCGCGCAGCTGGCTCATCAGCACGTCGCCGCTGAAGAGGCTAATCTCACAAATACCCCAGTCGCCGCCTTTTTCATTCAGCACCCGATTTGTTAACAATGCCTGGTGCGCACGGTGGAACGCGCCAAAGCCAAAATGGACGATGCGGGAGCGTAATTGCGCGCGATCGTAGCGAGGTTGCTGAATATGGGCTGGAAGGGCGGTGGAGGCAATTGTCTTCATGAGATACACACCTGATTAACCATTAATTAACAATGCCAGTGTAAAGTTATATGACAGCAAATAAAATTGGTGAGCCGTAAATATCCCCGTTCTGTGAGTTTGATCAATCAATGTGTGGCGGTATGTTGACCCTTAGCGGCAAACATGTATGGTAGTCGTCATTGCAGTAACACATATTGGTATAACAACTTAAGAGGGTGAGGCAATGGAACAAACCTGGCGTTGGTACGGGCCGAACGATCCGGTTTCTCTTGATGATGTGCGCCAGGCTGGCGCAACGGGTGTCGTCACGGCGCTGCATCATATTCCAAACGGTCAGGTATGGCCGGTTGAGGAAATTCAACAGCGTCAGGCGCTGCTGGCGGAGAAGGGGTTAACCTGGTCTGTGGTGGAAAGCATCCCGGTTCACGAAGACATCAAAACCCATTCAGGGGAGTACCAGACCTGGATTGCTAACTATCAGCAGAGCATTCGCAACCTGGCGACCTGCGGCATTGATACGGTCTGCTATAACTTTATGCCCATCCTCGACTGGACGCGTACCGACCTTGAATACCAGATGCCGGACGGTTCGAAAGCGCTGCGTTTCGATCAGATTGCCTTTGCGGCATTCGAACTGCACATTCTGAAACGCCCTGGCGCCGAAGCGGATTACACCGCGGAAGAGCAGCAGCAGGCGCTCGAATGGTTCAATGCAGCCAGTGACGCGGACATCGAAAAGCTGACCCGCAACATCATTGCTGGCCTGCCGGGGGCTGAAGAGGGGTATACCCTGGATCAGTTCCGCGCGCGCCTGGCGGAATACGGCGATATTGATAAGCACCAGCTGCGTGAAAACATGGCGCACTTCCTGCGCGCTATCGTGCCGGTTGCAGAAGAGGTCGGGGTACGCCTCGCCGTGCATCCGGACGATCCACCGCGTCCTATCCTCGGCCTGCCGCGTATCGTTTCCACCCTTGAAGATATGCAGTGGCTGAAAGAAACGGTAAACAGCATCTATAACGGCTTTACCATGTGTACCGGCTCCTACGGCGTGCGTGCGGATAACGACCTGGTGCGGATGATTGAAACCTTCGGCGATCGTATCCACTTCACGCATCTGCGCGCGACCTGCCGCGAAGAGAATCCAAAAACCTTCCACGAGGCGGCGCATCTGGGCGGCGATGTGAATATGGTAGCGGTGGTAGACGCCATTCTGGCGGAAGAGGCGCGTCGCAAGCAGGCGGGCGATGTGCGTCCTATTCCGTTCCGTCCGGATCACGGCCACCAGATGCTGGACGATCTGCGTAAGAAAACCAACCCGGGCTATTCGGCGATTGGTCGTCTTAAAGGGATGGCGGAAGTGCGCGGCGTTGAGCTGGCGCTGAAGATGACGAAGTATCCGGAGCTTCTGTAACCGGAATTGCCGGGTGGCGGCTTCGCCTTACCCGGCCTACAAAAACACAAAAACCGGCTTCAGGGCCGGTTTTTCGTAGGCCCGGTAAGCGTAGCGCCACCGGGCAAATGCCGCAATCAGTCAGCGCGACCCATATAGCGTTTTTCTTCGATATGGATACGGATTTTCTCGCCAGCGGAGAGGTATTCCGGCACCTGCACAACCAGGCCGGTCGTCAGGGTAGCCGGTTTGTTGCGGGCACTTGCTGATGCGCCCTTGATACCTGGTGCGGTTTCAACGATTTCCAGATCGACGGTCTGCGGCAGCTCCAGCGCCAGCAGCACGCCGTCCCAGGTCAGGACCTGCATGTCAGGCATGCCGCCTTCAGGGATGAACAGCAGCTCTTCTTCAATCTGATCTTTGGTGAAGATGTACGGGGTGTAATCTTCTTTGTCCATGAACACGTATTCGTTGCCGTCGATGTAGGAGAAATCAACGTAGCGACGAGTCAGGGTCACGGTATCGACGATATCGTCACCTTTAAAGCGCTCTTCCACCTTCAGGCCGGTACGCACATCGGCGAAACGCATTTTGTACAGCGTTGCTGCACCACGGGCGCTCGGGGCCTGAATGTCGATATCTTTCACAATCAGCAGTTTGCCGTTGTAATTCAGCACCATACCTTTCTTAATTTCGTTCGCTCTTGGCATTGCAGTAATCCTGTTTACGGGAGGTAAAAAATATCGCGCCAAATTACTCGCGCGCGGCCTTTCAGGCAAGAGGAATTCGTGGCTTTTGCTATCAATACGCAAAAGGTGTTACTGTGCGCGCGATGCCCGACTGCGCGGGCGATCGTCAGCGAAAGAGAGCATTTATGGATTGCCGTCCCGATTGTGGCGCGTGCTGTACTGCACCGTCCATTTCAAGCCCCATTCCAGGAATGCCGGAGGGTAAGCCTGCCAATACCCGCTGCGTCCAGCTCTCGGAAACGAATTTGTGCATGATTTTTGGCTCACCGCTGCGCCCGAAAGTCTGCTCCGGGCTTCAGCCCACTGCCGAAATGTGTGGCAGCACGCGAGGGCAGGCGATGACGTACCTTCTTGAGCTGGAAGCGCTCACCGCGCCTTAAACGTCTTTAATCCTCGCCAGGCAGCCGATCGTCAGCGTACACATCACCAGCGCAATCCAGAACACCGTGTGATAGTTCCAGATTTCGGCCACAACACCGGCCATTGAGCCCGCGATAATCCAGCCCACGCGGGTGGTATTAGTATAAAGGGTGGTGGCAGAGCCTGCCTGACCCGGCATCAGATCCTGGAAGTAGAGCATGCCTATCCCGGCGAGAATGCCAATATAGATGGCGTTCAGCAGCTGTAAAGCCAGCAACAGCCCCGGCGTATGTACCGTCAGCATACCGATATAGAACAGCAGACCGGCGATGGCGGCGATGCGCATTAAAAAACGCTTTCCGAAGCGCTTTGCGTAATAGCCCGCTATGAGCATCGTCGGGATCTCAAGCCCGGCCGCGGTGCCCATCATGATGCCCGCCAGCTTCTCCGACAGGTGCAGTTCATCAATAATAAACAGCGGCATATTGATGATATACAGGCTGTTGGTACCCCACATCAGCGTACAGATAACAAACAGGAGTAGGGCATCGCGGCGGTTGCGGCGCGGCGCTTCCAGCACGCCCGTTGTCACTTTTGGCTCTTTGCGCATGGACGGCAGGAAGAACCACACCAGCGCGCCGCACGCCACAAACGCAACGGCCGCACTCAGGTACATCACCGTAAAGCCAAAACCCATCGCCAGCGCGTAGGCCAGCGGCGGGCCAATCACCCACGCCAGCGACACCTGAGCACGCAGGACAGAGCTGAACATCACCGCTTCACGTCCGGTATGGTCCGCGTGTTCGCGAGCAAGGGCGAACAGCTGAGGGTTCGCCGTTGAGCCAAAGCTGCTCAGGAATACCCCGACGAAGAGCAGAATGAAATAGTTGCGGTTCCAGGCAAACAGAACGCAGGCCATGACCCCCAGCAGACAGCAGAAAACGATCAGGCTTTTACGATCGCCTTTTCTGTCGGATCGCCCCGCCAGAAACTGGCTGACCAGGATGCCGATGATGGCGCTTCCGGTAAAAAAGAAGCCGACCATTGCCGGGCGGACGTGAACCTCGTTTGTCAGGAATAAGCTCAATGTCGGCGTCTGTAACGCACCGGCAATGCCCGTGAAGAAGGCAACAACCAGGAATGCCGCGGAGGTCAAATCAAAGGGCTTCGGCGAGACGGCCGCAGGGGTGTTATGCATGTTTTATAATTAGCGAGTAGCAGAGAGGAGGCGGAGTTTACGCCGTCAGCTAAAAAATAAACAGTGGGTGCGGTCAATGATCCCACGAAAAATCAAAATGGCATTTCAAGTTATCTCTCATCCGGCTGAACTTAGCTGAAACTGTCTTGCTGAACTTCAGCAAAATTCAGCTGAACGAAGAAGAAATGTGCTGTATCTCTAAATTCTGAGATCGGAAATACGAGTTTACTTGCAAGACATTGCAGAAAGCGCAAGACTTTTTGAAACGTTTCAGCGCTATCTTGTTTTAACAAACGGAGCAGGCTAGCGCATTTTTTCTCATTAAAGCTGAAACGATTCAAGTTCAGCAGGAGTGGAGAACCATGTTCCAGTTATCTGTTCAGGATATCCACCCGGGCGCTCAGGCCGGGGATAAAGAAGAGGCTATTCGCCAGGTTGCCGCTGCGCTCGTGCAGGCGGGTAACGTCGCGGACGGCTATGTCAACGGCATGCTGGCCCGCGAGCAGCAGACCTCAACCTTCCTCGGCAATGGCATTGCCATTCCGCACGGCACAACCGACACCCGCGATCAGGTGTTGAAAACCGGCGTTCAGGTTTATCAGTTCCCGCAGGGCGTGCTCTGGGGCGACGGTCAGGTGGCCTACGTGGCTATCGGTATCGCGGCCAGTAGCGATGAACACTTAGGCCTGCTGCGTCAGCTGACGCATGTCCTGAGCGATGACGACGTGGCTGAACAGCTTAAGTCCGCCACCACAGCTGAAGAGCTGCGCGCCCTGCTGATGGGCGAAAAACAGAGCGAAGCGCTGAAACTGGATAATGAAACGCTGACGCTGGATGTGGCTGCCTCCGATCTGGTGACGCTGCAGGCGCTGAACGCGGGTCGTCTGAAAGAAGCCGGCGCGGCGGATGCCACGTTTGTGACGCGCGTGATTAACGATAAACCGTTGAATCTGGGTCAGGGTATCTGGCTGAACGACAGTGCTGAAGGCAACCTGCGCAGCGCTATCGCCGTGAGCCGCGCGGCCAATGCGTTTGACGTGGAAGGCGAGCGCGCGGCCATGCTGGTGACCGTGGCGATGAATGACGATCAGCCGGTTTCCGTGCTGAAGCGTCTGGGCGATCTGCTGCTGAACAACAAAGCTGAAAAACTGCTGAACGCTGATGCCTCCACCGTGCTGGCACTGCTGACCAGTGATGATGCGCCGACTGAAGACGTGCAGACCGCTGAGTTCGTGGTACGTAACGAGCACGGCCTGCATGCCCGTCCAGGCACCATGCTGGTGAATACCATTAAACAATTCGAGAGTGAGATCACCGTGGCGAATCTTGATGGCACGGGCAAACCGGCCAACGGCCGTAGTCTAATGAAAGTTGTCGCGCTGGGCGTGAAGAAAGGCCACCGTCTGCGTTTCACCGCGCAGGGTGCCGATGCTGAACAGGCGCTGAAAGCGATTGGCGACGCCATCGCGGCGGGTCTGGGGGAGGGCGCATAATGAGCAGACGTGTTGCGACTATTACGCTGAACCCGGCTTATGACCTGGTAGGATTTTGCCCGGAAATTGAGCGCGGCGAAGTCAACCTCGTGCGTACCACTGGCCTGCATGCTGCGGGTAAAGGGATTAACGTCGCGAAAGTGCTCAAGGATCTCGGTATCGACGTCACCGTGGGTGGATTCCTCGGTAAAGATAACCAGGATGGTTTCCAGCAGCTGTTCAGCGAGCTGGGCATTGCCAACCGTTTTCAGATTGTTCAGGGCCGTACCCGCATCAACGTTAAGCTGACGGAGAAAGACGGTGAAGTGACCGATCTGAACTTCTCTGGCTTCGAAGTGACGCCGTCAGACTGGGAGCGTTTTGTTAACGACTCTCTGACCTGGCTTGGTCAGTTTGACATGGTCTGCGTCAGCGGCAGCCTGCCGTCCGGCGTCAGCCCGGAAGCGTTTACCGACTGGATGACGCGCCTGCGCAGCCAGTGCCCGTGCATCATTTTTGACAGCAGCCGCGACGCGCTGGTTGCCGGTCTGAAAGCGTCGCCGTGGCTGGTGAAGCCGAATCGCCGCGAGCTGGAGATCTGGGCGGGTCGTAAGCTGCCAGAATTAAAAGATGTGATTGACGCTGCCCATGCGCTGCGCGAGCAGGGTATCGCTCACGTGGTGATCTCTCTTGGTGCAGAAGGCGCGCTGTGGGTTAACGCGTCTGGTGAATGGATCGCCAAACCGCCGTCAATGGAAGTTGTGAGCACCGTTGGCGCAGGGGATTCCATGGTTGGCGGCCTGATTTATGGCCTGCTGATGCGTGAATCCAGTGAACATACTTTACGTCTTGCCACCGCCGTTGCTGCCCTGGCCGTAAGCCAGAGCAATGTCGGCATTACCGATCGTACCCAGTTAGCCGCGATGATGGCGCGCGTTGACTTAAAACCTTTTAACTAACAGCAGGAGAGGAATAATGAAAACGCTGCTGATCATTGACTCCGGTCTCGGACAGGCCCGCGCCTATATGGCGAAGACCTTGCTGGGCGCGGCGGCACAAAAAGCACATCTGGACATTATCGATAATCCAGGCGATGCGGAACTGGCCATTGTACTGGGCGACAAAATCCCGGCTGACAGTGCGCTGAACGGCAAAAAAGTGTGGCTGGGCGATATTAATCGCGCGGTGGCACATCCGGAACTGTTCCTGAGCGAAGCGAAAGGTCACGCGTCTGTCTACAGCGCGCCTGTCGCGACGGCACCGGCTGCGGCCACGGGTCCGAAACGCATTGTTGCGGTGACGGCCTGCCCGACGGGCGTGGCTCATACCTTTATGGCAGCTGAAGCCATTGAAACCGAAGCGAAAAAACGCGGCTGGTGGGTAAAAGTTGAAACGCGTGGCTCCGTCGGTGCCGGTAACGCTATCACCCCAGAAGAAGTGGCTGAGGCCGATCTGGTGATCGTGGCGGCGGATATCGAAGTGGACCTGGCGAAATTTGCCGGTAAGCCAATGTACCGTACGTCTACTGGCCTGGCGCTGAAAAAGACCGCGCAGGAGTTTGATAAAGCGCTGGTAGAAGCGAAGCCGTATCAGGCAACCGGCGCGCGTCAAACCGCGACGGAAGGTAAGAAAGAGTCTGCAGGCGCCTATCGTCATCTGTTGACCGGTGTGTCTTACATGCTGCCGATGGTGGTTGCGGGCGGTCTGTGTATTGCCCTCTCGTTCGCATTTGGTATTACCGCGTTTAAAGAGCAAGGGACGCTGGCGGCTGCGCTGATGCAGATCGGCGGTGGCTCAGCCTTCGCTCTGATGGTGCCGGTACTGGCGGGCTTTATTGCCTTCTCCATCGCTGACCGTCCTGGCCTGACGCCGGGCCTTATCGGCGGTATGCTGGCCGTGAGCACCGGTTCTGGCTTTATCGGCGGGATTATCGCGGGCTTCCTGGCCGGTTACGTCGCGAAGCTCATCAGCTCGAAGCTCAAGCTGCCGCAGAGTATGGAAGCGCTGAAACCGATTCTGATCATCCCGCTGATTTCCAGCCTGGTGGTCGGTCTGGCGATGATTTACCTGATTGGTAAGCCGGTTGCGGGCATCCTGGCGGGTCTGACCCACTGGCTGCAAACCATGGGTACCGCGAACGCGGTTCTGCTGGGTGCAATCCTCGGTGGCATGATGTGTACCGACATGGGTGGTCCGGTGAACAAAGCGGCGTACGCCTTTGGTGTTGGCCTGCTGAGTACCCAGACCTACGCGCCGATGGCAGCCATCATGGCGGCAGGCATGGTGCCTCCTCTGGCGCTCGGCCTGGCGACGATTATTGCCCGTCGTAAGTTCGATAAAGCACAGCAGGAAGGCGGCAAAGCGGCGCTGGTTCTGGGCTTGTGCTTCATTACCGAAGGCGCGATTCCGTTCGCAGCACGTGACCCAATGCGCGTTCTGCCGTGCTGTATCGCGGGTGGTGCGGTAACGGGTGCAATCTCCATGGCGATTGGCGCGAAGCTGATGGCACCGCACGGCGGTCTGTTTGTGCTGCTGATCCCAGGCGCCATCACCCCGGTCCTGGGCTATCTGCTGGCCATCGTTGCCGGTACGCTGGTGGCGGGTCTCTCTTACGCGGTGCTGAAACGTCCGGAAGCGGAAGTTGTGGCAAAAGCAGCGTAAGCGATAAACAACAAAAAAGCCGGGTAGCATTATGCACCCGGCTTTTTTTATGCCGCCTGTTCAGCGGGTTGCTGTGCCTTCAGCCAGGCAATCTCTTCTGCCCAGATGTCCGGATTAATGGTTTCCAGCACCATCGGAATACCGTCGAAGCGGGCGTCCTGCATAATGAAGCGGAACGCATCGTGGCCGATGTTGCCTTCACCCAGGCTGTGGTGGCGGTCAACGCGGCTGCCGAACGCACTTTTTGCATCGTTCAGGTGCATGCCGCGCAGGTACTTAAAGCCCACAATGCGCTCGAACTCATCAAACGTGTTTTTCGTTGCCTCGGTGGTGCGCAGGTCATAACCGGCGGCAAACGCGTGGCAGGTATCAATGCACACGCCAACGCGGGATTTATCCTCCACGCCGTCGATGATCGCCGCCAGATGTTCGAACCTAAAGCCGAGGTTGCTGCCCTGACCGGCAGTATTCTCAATCACCGCGGTGACGCCTTTGGTCTTGTCCAGCGTGATGTTGATGGACTCGGCAATGCGCGCCAGGCAGGCATCTTCATCGATTTGCATCAGATGGCTACCCGGATGGAAGTTCAGCAGCGTCAGCCCCAGCTGTTCGCAGCGCTGTACTTCATCAAGAAACGCCTCGCGGGATTTTTCCAGCGCCTCTTCAACCGGGTGACCGAGGTTGATCAGGTAGCTGTCGTGGGGAAGGATTTGGCCTGGCCCGTAGTGATACTTCTCACAGGCAGCCTTGAAATCATCAATCACCTCAGCGGTGAGCGCTGCGGCGCGCCACTGGCGCTGGTTTTTGGTGAACAGGGCGAAAGCGGTCGCCTCGATTTCGGCGGCGCGAATGGCGGCATTCGCAAGGCCACCTGCAGCGCTGACGTGCGCTCCAACATATTTCATAAAAAAACTCCTGCTAACCGGAAACGCTTATGATAGCGGGTTAGCAGGAGAAGGACGAGATGGTTTATGCCATCAGGCTGTGCACCGCGAGGTTAATGGCACCGCCGCCGACAATCAGCCAGATGAAGAGCACCAGCGCCATCAGCAGCGGTTTGGCACCGGCTTTTTTCAGCGCGCTAACGTGTGTGGTGACCCCCAGCGCCGCCATGGCCATCGCCAGCAGCACGGTATCCAGCGTCACCAGCATATCGACAACGGCTTTCGGCAGCAGGTGGAAGGAGTTGAAAATTGCCACCACGATAAACAGGATCGCAAACCACGGAATGGTGATTTTGCTTTTCTCGCTGCCGCCTGTCGGTGCCAGCTGCTTAACCCGCGCGGCGAGGAAAATCAGGAACGGTGCCAGCATCATCACGCGCAGCATTTTGGCAATCACCGCCGCGTTTTCAGCTTCCGGGTTAATGGCATGTCCTGCCGCCACCACCTGAGCCACTTCGTGCATGGTCGAACCGATGTAGATGCCGTAGGTTTCCGGGCTAAACCAGTGCGCCACCAGCGGATACATTGCCGGGTAGAGGAAGATCGCCAGCGTACCGAAGATCACCACCGTTGCCACCGCCACGGTCACCTTGCTGGCTTCGGCTTTTACGACGGGCTCTGTTGCCAGCACCGCCGCCGCCCCACAGATACTGCTCCCGGCACCGATCAGCCAGCTGGTTTGCTTATCCAGGCCAAAGACTTTCTGGCCGATAAAGCAGGCCAGTAAAAAGGTGCTGGTCAGGGTCAGGACGTCGATGGCAATTCCGCTCACGCCCACGTCCGCAATCTGCGAAAAGGTGAGACGGAAGCCGTAAAGGATGATCCCGAGACGCAGCAGGTGCTGTTTGGCAAAGATCACGCCGCCGTCGCAGGATTTCCAGATATGTGGGTAAACGGTATTTCCCACGACCATGCCCAGCAAAATGGCCAGCGTCAACGCGCTAAAACCCGCGCCTGCGATAGCCGGGATGCTGCCGCCCCATAATGCTACGGCGGTCACTGCTGCGCTAAGCGCGAGGCCCGGCACGAAGTGCCACACTGTACGATGATGTTGTAAGGTGATTTCTGACATAACCTTCTCCTTTGTCTGGCTAAAGGTTACGGCGCTCTGGCTTAAAAATAAAATTGATTATATACTTATAATCAATCTATATAAGTGGTAAGCAACCATGCACATTACATTGCGTCAGCTGGAAGTGTTTGCCGAGGTGCTGAAAAGCGGCTCGACGACCCAGGCGTCACAAATGCTGGCGCTCTCGCAGTCTGCGGTCAGCGCGGCGCTGACCGATCTTGAAGGACAGCTGGGCGTTCAGCTTTTCGACAGGGTAGGGAAGCGTCTGGTGGTCAACGAGCACGGTCGTCTTCTTTATCCACGCGCGCTGGCGCTGCTGGAGCAGGCTATCGAAATCGAACAGCTGTTCCGCGAAGACAACGGCGCGATCCGCGTCTATGCCAGCAGCACCATTGGGAACTACATTCTGCCGGAAGTGATTGCCCGCTACCGCCGGGATTTCCCGACCCTGCCGCTGGAGATGAGCGTGGGCAATAGCCAGGACGTTATCAACGCGGTGATCGATTTCCGCGTGGATATCGGCCTGATTGAAGGGCCGTGCCACAACGTGGATATCATTGCCGAGCCCTGGCTGGAAGATGAGCTGGTGGTGTTTGCGTCCCCAGCCTCGTCGTTATTGCAGGGCGAGGTGACGCTGGAGCGCCTGGCACAGGCGCAGTGGATCCTGCGCGAACAGGGCTCCGGCACGCGTGAAATTGTCGATTATCTGCTGCTTTCCCATCTGCCGCATTTCCAGTTAGGGATGGAGCTGGGGAACTCTGAGGCCATCAAGCACGCGGTGCGTCATGGCCTGGGGATCAGCTGTCTTTCCCGGCGCGTCATTGCCGAACAGCTTGAGACGGGGTCGCTGGTTGAAATCCCGGTTCCATTGCCGAAGCTGGTGCGCACGCTATGGTGCATCCATCACCGCCAGAAACACCTTTCCAGCTCGCTGCAGCGTTTTCTGCGCTACTGCGCCATTTAACGTTCCCCGGTGGCGCTTCGCTTACCGGGGCTACGCGCGCCTGTCACCCCACATTTTTATGCTTTACTTATAATCCTGGCCGAGTCATGAAGCTCTCTTATAACTGAGTATTTCTGCCGGAAGGAACGCGGATCGTCTGCTACAATCGCGCCTCATTTATTAAATGGACAGCATTTTCATATGGTTTCAGAAATTAAAACCACAGAAGCGCCCACGCTACGTCGTGAACTCAAGGCGCGTCACCTGACGATGATCGCCATTGGCGGCTCAATCGGTACAGGTCTTTTCGTTGCCTCTGGCGCAACGATTTCGGCAGCAGGCCCGGGTGGGGCGCTCTTCTCTTATATCCTGATTGGCCTGATGGTGTATTTCCTGATGACCAGTCTCGGCGAACTGGCCGCGTACATGCCGGTATCCGGTTCGTTCTCGACCTACGGTCAAAAATACGTTGAAGAAGGCTTTGGCTTCGCGCTGGGCTGGAACTACTGGTACAACTGGGCGGTCACTATCGCCGTTGACCTTGTCGCCGCACAGCTGGTGATGAACTGGTGGTTCCCCGATACGCCGGGCTGGATCTGGAGTGCCCTGTTCCTGGCCGTCATCTTCCTGCTGAACTACATCTCCGTGCGCGGTTTCGGCGAAGCGGAATACTGGTTCTCTTTGATCAAAGTGGCAACCGTCATCATCTTTATCGTCGTCGGTGTGGCGATGATCGTTGGTATTTTCAAAGGCGCTGAACCTGTGGGCTGGAGTAACTGGACGATAGGCGATGCGCCGTTTGCCGGTGGACTGTCGGCGATGATTGGCGTGGCGATGATTGTCGGCTTCTCCTTCCAGGGGACCGAGCTGATTGGTATCGCCGCCGGTGAGTCAGAGAACCCGGAGAAAAATATTCCGCGCGCGGTCCGTCAGGTATTCTGGCGTATCCTGCTGTTCTATGTGTTCGCTATCCTGATTATCAGCCTGATCATCCCGTACACCGATCCAAGCCTGCTGCGTAATGACGTAAAAGACATTAGCGTCAGCCCGTTCACGCTGGTCTTCCAGCACGCCGGTCTGCTTTCAGCCGCGGCAGTGATGAACGCCGTTATCCTGACGGCCGTGCTTTCTGCCGGTAACTCCGGGATGTACGCGTCCACCCGTATGCTCTACACGCTGGCATGTGACGGTAAAGCCCCGCGTATCTTCGCGAAGCTGTCCCGTGGCGGCGTGCCGCGTAACGCGCTGTACGCCACCACGGTAATTGCCGGTCTGTGCTTCCTGACCTCCATGTTTGGCAACCAGACGGTGTACCTGTGGCTGCTTAACACGTCCGGGATGACGGGCTTTATTGCCTGGCTGGGGATTGCCATTAGCCACTACCGTTTCCGCCGTGGCTTCGTCAAGCAGGGTCACGATATTAACTCGCTGCCGTATCGCTCCGGCTTCTTCCCGCTGGGTCCCATTTTCGCCTTCATTCTGTGCCTGATCATTACGCTTGGACAGAACTATGAAGCGTTCCTGGCGGACACCATTGACTGGGGTGCCGTCACGGCGACCTACATTGGTATTCCGCTGTTCCTCGTCATCTGGTTTGGCTACAAGCTGACGAAAGGAACAAAATTCGTTCGCTACAGTGAAATGGAATTCCCGGGACGATTTAAACAATAACCGCACTTCCTCTCTTTTAACCCGCTCATTCGAGCGGGTTTTTTTATTCTTGCAGGCTGAAACAAAGATATATTTCTTAACAATTTAATTGATAATAATTATCGTTTGCTTTATCGTTATCAAAAATAAGCGTGTCACCGACCCACCGCAGACGTGGGCGGCAGGGAAGACGCTGTGAGCAATGATGATTTGATTTAGTTGTATTTACCTCATGGAGATATGGAATGTTTAGGTTGAATCCCTTCGTCAGGGGAGGACTTTGTGCGTCCGCAATGTCCCTGGCCCTGCCTGTTATCGCAGCGGAATCCGGCGACACAATGGTTGTAACGGCCTCCGCGACCGAGCAAAACCTGAAAGACGCACCGGCAAGCATCAGCGTGATTACCCAGGAAGATTTGCAGCGCAAACCCGTTCAGAATCTGAAAGATGTGTTACGGGAGGTGCCGGGCGTTCAGCTCACGAGCGAAGGGGACAACCGTAAAGGGGTAAGTATTCGTGGACTGGACAGCAGCTATACGCTGATCCTGGTCGACGGCAAGCGCGTTAACTCGCGTAACGCAGTATTCCGCCATAATGATTTCGACCTCAACTGGGTGCCGGTTGACGCCATCGAACGCATCGAAGTGGTGCGCGGACCGATGTCTTCTCTGTACGGTTCCGATGCGCTGGGCGGCGTGGTGAACATTATCACCAAAAAAATCGGCCAGAAATGGACGGGCACCCTGAGCGCCGATTCCACGGTTCAGGAACACCGCGACCGTGGAGACACGTATAACGGCCAGTTCTATACCAGCGGTCCGCTGGTGGATGGCCTGCTGGGGCTGAAGGCCTACGGTAGCCTCGCGAAGCGTGAGAAAGACGGTCAGCAGAAATCCTCCACTACGGCGAGCGGTGAAACGCCGCGCATTGAAGGCTTCACCAGCCGCGATGCGAATGTGGAGTTCGCCTGGACACCGTCTGAAAATCACGACTTTACGGCGGGCTACGGTTTCGACCGTCAGGATCGCGACTCGGATTCCCTCGACAAAAACCGCCTTGAGCGTCAGAACTACTCTCTCAGCCACAACGGTCGTTGGGGCGTCGGCAACAGCGAGCTGAAGGTTTACGGCGAAAAGGTGGATAACAAAAACCCGGGCAACAGCAATCCGATTACCTCCGAGAGCAACGCGGTGGACGGAAAATACGTGCTGCCGCTGGGCGAAATCAACCAGCTGCTGACCTTCGGCGGCGAATGGCGCCACGATAAGCTGAAAGATCCGGTCAACCTGACGGGCGGTTCCAGCAGCAGCACGTCGACAAGCCAGTATGCCCTGTTCCTTGAAGATGAGTGGCGTATCTTTGAACCTCTGGCGCTGACCACCGGCATCCGTATGGACGACCATGATACCTACGGCGATCACTGGAGTCCGCGAGCCTATCTGGTCTACAGCGCGACCGATACCGTAACGGTGAAAGGGGGCTGGGCCACCGCGTTTAAAGCGCCGTCGCTGCTGCAGCTGAGCCCGGACTGGGTTACCGGCTCGTGTCGCGGTGCCTGTGAGATTGTCGGTAACCCGGATCTGAAACCGGAAACCAGCGAGAGTTTCGAATTCGGTCTCTACTACAGCGGGGAAGAGGGCTGGTTAGAGGGCGTGCAGGCCAGCGTCACCACCTTCCAGAATAATGTGGATGACCGCATCAGCATCAGCCGTACGGCCAATGCGAAACAGGCCCAGGGCTACCCTAACTACGTTGGACTGAATGCGGACGGTGAACCGATTTTCCGCTACTACAACGTTAACAAGGCGCGCATCCGCGGGGTGGAGACCGAGCTGAAAGTCCCGCTGGCGGACGACTGGAAAGTGACGCTGAACTACACCTACAACGACGGTCGTGACATCAGCAACGGCGGTAACAAGCCGCTGTCGGATCTGCCGTTCCATACCGCCAACGGAACCGTTGACTGGAAGGCAACGCAGGACTGGTCGTTCTATGTTCAGGGCAACTACACCGGTGAGAAACGCGCGCTGACCAGCAGTGAACCAACGCCGGGTGGCTACGTGATCTGGAATACCGGTGCGGCATGGCAGGTAACGAAAGCCGTTAAGCTGCGCGCGGGCGTGCAGAACCTGCTGGATAAAGATCTGAGCCGTGACGATTACAGCTACACGGAAGATGGCCGTCGCTACTTTGTCGGTGTGGATTATAAGTTCTGATGAGGTCATGTGCCGGGTGGCGGCTGCGCCTTACCCGGCCTACATAAGGGCACAGTCCCGTAGGCCCGGTAAGCAAAGCGCCACCGGGCAATAAAGGCCGCACTTACGCGAACAAATGCTCCGCATGGAAGCGGAGATGATCCTCAATAAAGGACCCGATAAAGTAATAGCTGTGGTCGTATCCCGGCTGAATGCGCAGCGTCAGCGGCCAGTCCTTCTGGCGCGCGGCTTCGGCAAACACCGCAGGCTGCAGCTGTCCGGCGAGGAACTGGTCCGCATCGCCCTGATCGATAAGCATCGGGATCGCATTTGCCGAGCTGCTGGCCAGCATCAGCGCACAGCTGTCCCATTCCTGCCAATTCGCTTCATCTTCACCCAGATAGTTCGTGAAGGCTTTCTGCCCCCACGGCACCTGCGTTGGGTTCACTATTGGCGCAAATGCCGACACGCTGACGTATTTTCCCGGATTTTTTAGCGCCATGATTAGCGCCCCGTGTCCACCCATGGAGTGTCCGCTGATGGCGCAGCGATCGCTTACCGCAAACCCGGACTGAATCAGCGCGGGCAGCTCGTCGCGAATGTAATCATACATGCGGTAGTGGCGCGCCCAGGGCTGCTCGGTTGCATTCAGATAAAACCCGGCGCCTTTGCCCAGGTCGTATCCTGCATCGTCGGCCACATCATCGCCACGCGGGCTGGTATCAGGCATCACCAGCGCAATGCCCAGCTCGGCGGCAAGTCGCTGCGCGCCTGCTTTGGTGGTGAAGTTTTCGTCGTTGCAGGTCAGGCCTGACAGCCAGAACAGAACCGGTGGATTTTCCGTCGGCGGCAGGAAAATGCTGAACGTCATCGCACAGTTCAGGACGGTGGAGTCATGCCGCCAGCGCTGCTGTCGACCTTCAAAACAACGGTGCTCTTCGAGCAGTTCCATGCAGGGCTCCTTAATGAGAATGCGTATTCATAAAAACCATAATACAGCCTTTTCATTGACCTGTGAGTAACTTTCACTTTCGCCAGGCGGCGAGATGCTGCATCATAAATTTACTTTTATTTAACAATTGGAGCCGTCATGGCGCTGCGTATTGCGCTCAGTGGGTTTGTCGTTCTGGTGGTGGCGATGGGGATAGGGCGCTTTGCCTTTACGCCTCAGGTGCCGCTCATGATTGCTGCCGGGCAGCTTACGCTGACCAGCGCGGGTTTGGTCGCGGCGATGAATTATCTGGGCTATCTGGTGGGCGCATGGGATGCCATGCGCGCGCACCGCTTTGTGGAAACGCGCCTCTGGCTTGGCATCACCGGTGCGGTTGCGCTAACGCTACTCTCCGCGGCGGCAGATAACGCCGTCGTGCACGGCCTGCTGCGCTTCGTGATTGGCTGCATGAGCGGCTGGTCGATGGTACTCATTGCCGCTTGGACCAACGAACGGCTGGGGCAGCTGGGTAAACCGGGCCTGAGCGCTGCGGTGTTTGCCGGACCGGGGGCGGGCATTGCCCTGAGCGGGCTACTCGCCGTCTATATCCAGGCAAAATCCCTTTCGGCCGGGGCGGCATGGCAAATCTACGGCGTGCTGGCGCTGGTGCTGATTGCGCTGGTGGCGCGCTACCTTCCGCGATCCGGCCAGCTCCATCGCCCCGGCACCGCGCCGGAGCCGCTGGTGCTGACGGCGGATTTAAAGCGCCTGGTCTGGAGCTACAGCCTGGCCGGGTTTGGCTATATCCTCCCGGCGACCTTCCTGTCGCAAATGGCGGCGGTGCGTTTTCCCGGCAGCCTGTTTGCCCAGTTTGTCTGGCCGATTTTTGGTATCGCCGCCGTGGTGGGCATTGCGCTCAGTATTCTTTTACGCCACACCTCAACGGCTAACCGCAGGCTGGCTATCGTGCTGTGGTTACAGGGGGCTGGCGTGCTGGCGGCCTGGCTGCTGCCGGGGATTGGCGGTTTGCTGACGGGCGGGCTGCTGGTGGGTGGCGGCTTCTTGTGTGCCGTTCAGCTCTCTCTTTTATACGGTCGCGAGCTGGCGCCAAACCACACGCGCTATATGGCAGGCCTGCTCACCACCGGGTATGCGATTGGGCAATTGATCGGCCCGATGACCTCGGCGTTATCAACCTGGCTTACCCACCGGCTGGAGCCCGCGCTGGGGCTGGCGGGCGTTGCGCTGTTCGTCGGGGGAGCCCTGGTCTGGAATCGTCGCGCTGAAAGGCAACAGCAATTGCAATAATTATCGTCGTGAATACTGGATTATGTGCGCCGCCTCACGCACAATGAGCGCATACTTTTGCCACAACGAGGGCAAAAGACGCCACACCTGCAGGAGAACAAAATGTCATCACTCAGTAAAGAAGCTGCCCTGGTCCACGAAGCCCTGGTTGCGCGCGGTCTTGAAACGCCACTGCGTCCGCCCGTACAGGATTTGGACAATGAAACCCGCAAGCGTCTGATTGCCGGTCATATGACCGATATCATGGAGCTGCTGAATCTCGATCTGAGTGACGACAGTCTGATGGAGACGCCGCACCGCATCGCGAAAATGTACGTCGACGAAATTTTCTCCGGGCTGGATTACGCCAACTTCCCGAAAATCACCGTCATTGAAAACAAGATGAAAGTGGATGAGATGGTGACGGTACGCGATATCACGCTGACCAGCACCTGCGAACACCATTTTGTGACCATCGACGGTAAAGCGACCGTGGCGTATATCCCAAAAGATACGGTGATTGGCCTGTCGAAGATCAACCGCATCGTGCAGTTCTTTGCCCAGCGTCCGCAGGTGCAGGAGCGTCTGACGCAGCAGATCCTGACCGCGCTGCAAACGCTGCTGGGCACCAATAACGTGGCCGTCTCTATCGACGCGGTTCACTACTGCGTGAAGGCGCGCGGCGTGCGTGATGCAACCAGTGCGACCACAACAACCTCGCTGGGCGGCCTGTTTAAATCGAGCCAGAATACCCGCCAGGAGTTCCTGCGCGCGGTACGTCACCACAACTAAGTCTTACAGGGCAGGAACCATGGAGCGAAACGTCACGCTCGATTTTGTTCGCGGCGTCGCCATTCTCGGTATCCTGCTGCTTAATATCAGCGCCTTCGGTCTGCCGAAGGCGGCTTATCTCAATCCTGCCTGGTATGGCGACATCACACGCAGTGATGCCTGGACGTGGGCCGTCCTCGATCTCTTCGCGCAGGTTAAATTCCTCACCCTGTTTGCCCTGCTGTTTGGTGCCGGTCTGCAACTGCTCCTCAAACGCGGTACGCGCTGGATCCAGTCGCGCCTGACGCTGCTGGTTCTCCTCGGCTTTATCCACGGCCTGTTCTTCTGGGATGGCGATATTCTTCTCGCGTATGGGTTAGTCGGGCTTATCTGCTGGCGTCTCATTCGCGATGCGCACAGCGTAAAAAGCCTGTTTAACACCGGCGCGATGCTCTACGTCATGGGGCTTGCCGTATTGCTGCTGCTGGGGATGATCTCCGGCGAGGCGACAAACCGTGCCTGGATCCCGGATGCCGCTAACCTGCAGTACGAACAGTACTGGAAGCTGAAGGGCGGTACGGAAGCGATAAGCAACCGCGCGGATATGCTGGGGGATAACCTCCTTGCGCTGGGGGCGCAATACGGCTGGCAGCTGGCGGGCATGATGCTGATGGGCGCGTCATTGATGCGCACCGGCTGGCTGAAAGGCGAATTCAGCCTGCGTCACTATCGGCGAACGGGTGCCGGGCTGGTGCTGCTCGGCGTGCTGATTAACCTCCCGGCGGTCATTACGCAGTGGCACATCCACTGGGATTACCGCTGGTGCGCATTCCTGCTCCAGGTGCCACGCGAGCTGAGCGCACCGTTCCAGACCATCGGCTACGCGGCGCTGATCTATGGCTTCTGGCCAACGCTTTCCCGCCTGTGGATCGTCAGCGCCATCGCCTGCGTGGGCCGCATGGCGTTGAGCAATTACCTCCTGCAAACACTGATATGCACCACGCTTTTCTATCGCTTTGGCCTGTTTATGAAATTCGACCGCCTCGCGCTGCTGGCGTTTGTTATCCCGGTCTGGGTGATTAACCTGGCGTTTTCTGTTCTCTGGCTACGTTACTTCCGCCAGGGACCGCTGGAGTGGGTGTGGCGTCAGTTAACCGCACATGCTTCAGGGGTATCATTGAGGAACACATCCAGATAACGATCTGGATCACAATCATTAACAAAACGGATGTAAGCGTTTTCATGAGTGTGAGCTTCTTCACGTAGTCCCCTTCCTCTCGCTGCCAAAATAGCCACCTTGCTAAACACAGGGGGTGTCTGTGAGTTGCTGCAATCCTTTGAAGGATGGTGAATATGATCACCATTCGTGACGTCGCCCGTCAGGCGGGCGTTTCCGTGGCTACCGTCTCACGCGTGCTCAACAAAAGCGCGCTGGTCAGCCCTGAAACCCGTGAAACCGTAATGAAAGCCGTGACCCAGCTCGGGTACCGGCCAAATGCCAATGCGCAGGCGCTTGCGACGCAGGTCAGCGACACCATCGGCGTGGTGGTGATGGATGTATCGGATGCCTTTTTCGGCGCGCTGGTGAAAGCGGTCGACGTGGTCGCCCAGCAGCATCAGAAATACGTCCTGATCGGCAATAGCTATCATGAGGCGGAAAAAGAGCGCCACGCCATCGAAGTGCTGATTCGCCAGCGCTGTAACGCCTTGATTGTCCACTCAAAAGCCTTGAGCGATGAAGAGCTAACCGGCTTTATGGATCAAATCCCGGGCATGGTGCTGATCAACCGCATCGTTCCTGGCTATGCCCATCGCTGCGTCGGGCTGGATAACGTCAGCGGCGCCATGATGGCCACGAAGATGCTCATCAACAACGGGCATCAGCGGATCGGTTATCTGGCCTCCAGCCATCATATTGAAGATGACGACCTGCGGCGCGAGGGGTGGCAAAACGCCCTGAAAGAGCACGGTATTACGCCGTCAGAAAGCTGGACGGGCACCGGTACGCCGGACATGCAGGGCGGTGAGGCGGCAATGGTCGAGCTGCTGGGCCGCAACCTGCAGCTCTCTGCGGTGTTTGCCTATAACGACAGCATGGCGGCAGGGGCCCTGACGGCGCTGAAAGATAACGGTATTGCGGTGCCGCAGCATTTGTCACTCATTGGCTTTGATGATATTCCGATTGCCCGTTACACCGACCCGCAGCTGACCACGGTGCGCTACCCCATTGCCTCTATGGCGAAACTGGCGACTGAGCTGGCGTTACAGGGGGCGGCAGGACTGCTGGATCCGGGCGCAACGCACTGTTTCATGCCGACTTTAGTGCGTCGTCACTCCGTCGCGGCCCGGCAAATTGTGGTTCCGATCACTAACTGATCACATCAGGTGATGTAACCGTTTTCAATCTGTGAGTAAATTCACAGTATCTTAACAAGGCGCTGACTATGATGTCAGCGTTTTAGGAGCTGAAACGCTATGTAACGGTGATTATTCACTTTCACTATAGCCAACGTGCCGCAAACAACGAATAAAACGCATTTCTGGAGCGTTACCGAACACGGAAGATAGAAATTTTATAAGTGAACTTCGGCTGTCAGTAACGTTTTATTAACACCTGCCCGCCGATCGTTATTCACAAGAACTACCCTGCATAAAAAAACCGGAGATACCATGAATAAGAAGGTGTTGACCCTGTCTGCTGTAATGGCAAGCATGCTTTTTGGTGCAGCAGCGCACGCTGCGGATACCCGTATTGGTGTGACCATCTATAAATACGACGACAACTTCATGTCTGTTGTGCGTAAAGCGATTGAGAAAGATGCGAAAGCAGCGCCAGACGTTCAGCTGCTGATGAACGACTCCCAGAACGACCAGTCCAAACAGAATGACCAGATCGACGTTCTGCTGGCGAAAGGCGTGAAAGCCCTGGCCATCAACCTGGTTGACCCGGCTGCAGCAGGCACGGTTATTGAAAAAGCGCGCGGCCAGAACGTGCCAATCGTCTTCTTCAACAAAGAACCTTCCCGTAAGGCGCTGGATAGCTATGACAAAGCGTTTTACGTCGGTACCGACTCCAAAGAGTCCGGTATTATTCAGGGCGATCTGATCGCCAAACACTGGGCGGCGAACCCGAACTGGGACCTGAACAAAGACGGTCAAATTCAGTTCGTGTTGCTGAAAGGCGAACCAGGACACCCGGATGCTGAAGCCCGTACCACTTACGTTATCAAAGAGCTGAACGACAAGGGTCTGAAAACCCAGCAGCTGGCGTTAGATACCGCGATGTGGGATACCGCTCAGGCGAAAGATAAGATGGACGCGTGGCTGTCCGGCCCTAACGCGAACAAAATCGAGGTGGTTATCGCCAACAACGATGCGATGGCAATGGGTGCGGTAGAAGCGCTGAAAGCGCACAACAAATCCTCCATTCCTGTGTTCGGCGTGGATGCGCTGCCGGAAGCACTGGCGCTGGTTAAATCTGGTGCAATGGCCGGTACCGTTCTGAACGATGCCAACAACCAGGCGAAAGCGACCTTCGATCTGGCGAAAAACCTGGCCGACGGTAAAGGTGCGGCTGATGGCACCAACTGGAAAATTGAAAACAAAATCGTTCGCGTACCTTACGTGGGCGTAGACCAGTCCAACCTGGCTGAGTTTATCGGTAAATAAGTTAGTTGTTATGTCTCCACTGGGCGCAATTCGTTGCGCCCATTTATAACGCGATATGCGAGGCCAACAAGGTATAATTATGGTCAGCACAAATACTCAGTCGTCCGGTGAATACTTGTTGGAAATGAGCGGGATCAACAAGTCCTTTCCCGGTGTTAAGGCACTCGATAATGTTAATTTAAAAGTGCGTCCTCACTCTATTCACGCCTTAATGGGTGAGAACGGTGCGGGTAAATCAACATTATTAAAATGTCTTTTTGGGATCTATCAAAAAGATTCTGGCAGCATTCTTTTTCAGGGGAAAGAGATCGATTTCCATTCAGCGAAAGAAGCACTGGAAAACGGTATCTCGATGGTTCACCAGGAATTAAACCTGGTGCTGCAGCGTTCAGTCATGGATAACATGTGGTTGGGGCGTTATCCAACCAAGGGTGTCTTTGTCGACCAGGACAAAATGTATCGCGACACCAAAGCGATTTTCGATGAGCTGGATATTGATATCGATCCGCGCGCCCGCGTGGGAACATTATCCGTCTCCCAGATGCAGATGATCGAAATCGCCAAAGCGTTCTCCTATGATGCGAAAATCGTGATCATGGACGAACCGACATCGTCATTAACGGAAAAAGAGGTTAATCACCTTTTTACCATTATTCGTAAGCTAAAAGATCGCGGCTGCGGCATTGTGTATATCTCCCACAAAATGGAAGAGATCTTCCAGCTGTGCGATGAGATCACCATCCTGCGCGACGGTCAGTGGATTGCCACGCAGCCGCTGGAAGGGCTGGATATGGACAAGATCATCGCCATGATGGTCGGCCGTTCCCTGAACCAGCGCTTCCCGGACAAAGAAAACAAGCCGGGCGAAGTGATCCTGGAAGTGCGCAATCTGACCTCGTTACGCCAGCCGTCCATCCGCGATGTCTCTTTCGACCTGCACAAGGGTGAAATCCTGGGGATTGCCGGTCTGGTCGGTGCAAAACGCACCGATATCGTGGAAACCCTGTTTGGCATCCGTGAGAAAGCGCAGGGCACCATTACGCTGCACGGAAAGAAAATTAACAACCACAACGCCAACGAAGCCATTAATAATGGTTTTGCGCTGGTGACGGAAGAGCGTCGTTCGACCGGTATTTATGCCTATCTGGATATTAACTTTAACTCGTTAATTTCTAACATTCGCAATTACAAAAACAAAGTCGGACTACTGGATAACTCCCGCATGAAGAGCGATACCCAATGGGTTATTGACTCCATGCGCGTGAAAACGCCGGGACACCGCACCCAAATTGGTTCGCTGTCAGGCGGTAACCAGCAGAAAGTCATTATCGGACGTTGGTTATTAACCCAGCCAGAAATTCTGATGCTGGATGAACCAACCCGCGGTATTGACGTCGGCGCGAAGTTTGAAATTTATCAGCTGATTGCCGAGCTGGCGAAAAAGAATAAAGGGATCATTATTATTTCTTCCGAAATGCCGGAATTGTTAGGGATCACAGATCGTATTCTGGTTATGAGCAATGGTCTCGTTGCCGGTATTGTTGACACCAAAACGACAACGCAAAACGAAATTTTGCGTCTTGCGTCTTTGCACCTTTAAGATCAGGGGCTCCTCATGAGTGCGTTAAATAAAAAAAGTTTTCTCACTTACCTGAAAGAAGGCGGTATTTACGTTGTTCTTTTAGTACTGCTGGCTATCATTATTTTCCAGGACCCTACGTTCTTAAGCCTGCTGAACCTGAGTAACATTCTGACCCAGTCCTCCGTGCGTATTATCATTGCGCTGGGCGTGGCGGGCCTGATCGTGACCCAGGGGACGGACCTTTCTGCCGGTCGCCAGGTGGGTCTGGCGGCGGTTATCGCGGCAACCCTGCTGCAGTCGATGGAAAACGCCAACAAGGTCTTCCCGGAAATGGCCACCATGCCGATTTTCGTGGTGATCCTGATTGTCTGCGCCATCGGTGCGGTGATTGGTCTGATCAACGGTATTATCATCGCCTACCTGAACGTGACGCCGTTTATCACCACGCTGGGTACGATGATCATCGTTTACGGTATCAACTCACTGTACTACGACTTTGTCGGTGCTTCACCTATCTCGGGTTTTGACAGCGGCTTCTCGACCTTTACGCAAGGGTTTATCGCGCTGGGCAGCTTCCGCCTGTCGTATATCACCTTCTATGCGCTGATCGCGGTGGCCTTCGTCTGGATCCTGTGGAACAAAACGCGCTTTGGTAAAAACATCTTCGCAATCGGCGGTAACCCGGAAGCGGCGAAAGTCTCCGGCGTAAACGTTGCCCTGAACCTGCTCTTCATCTATGCGCTGTCCGGCGTGTTCTACGCCTTCGGCGGGATGCTGGAAGCGGGCCGTATCGGCTCTGCAACCAACAACCTTGGCTTCATGTACGAGCTGGATGCGATCGCAGCCTGCGTGGTGGGCGGCGTCTCCTTCAGCGGCGGTGTGGGTACGGTACTGGGCGTGGTGACCGGTGTGATCATCTTCACCGTCATCAACTACGGGTTGACCTATATCGGCGTGAACCCGTACTGGCAGTACATCATCAAAGGCGCCATCATTATCTTCGCGGTCGCGCTGGATTCACTGAAGTACGCGCGTAAGAAGTAATTGCTCCTCGCGTTATCCGGCCCGCTCATCGAGCGGGCTTTTTTATGCCTTATGCCAGCTGTGACTCCTCTCGGGTCACAATGCGTTCAAACCAGTCGAGTTCAGAGAGCTTGCAGGCGACCCACTGTTCGGAAAAGGCGTCGCCCAGGCTGTCGGTGAGGTACTGACAGCGGGCAAAGGTCTCAATCGCCTCCTGCTGAAACAGCGGCAGTTCGGGCTGCTCGTCCTGCGGTTCGGGCAAATCCTCCTCGTCGATGTTTTCCAGCCCGTACAGCATGCCGGTCAGGATAGCGGCTGCCACCAGATACGGATTGGCATCAGCCCCGGCCAGCCGGTATTCGATACGACGGTTGTGGTCATCCGAGCAGGGAATACGCAAAGCGGCGGAGCGGGTGTTATAGCCCCAGGAGTTAAATACGGGTTCCGTCAGGTTTTTACGCAGGCGACGAAACGCGTTGACGCCCGGCGCAAGAATGGCGATTGAGGCGGGCATCAGCGCCAGCTGGCCCGCGATGCACAAACGCATCATGCTGTTAAGCGCCTTCACCGGGGAAGCAAAGACGTTTTCGCCGTGACGATTGTTCAGGCTGAAATGGAAGTGCAGGCCGCTGCCGGACAGCTGGCTGAAAGGCTTAGCCATAAAGTTGGCCTGCAGGCCGTGCTTTTCGGCAACGTACCGGGTCAGGCGACGAAGCGCCAGCACGTTATCGCAGACCTCAACGACGCGATGGCCGTGCTTCAGGTTTAATTCGTACTGACCGGACTCGGCCTCCGCCACGATCCCGGACAGCGGGATGCGCTGCAGGTGCGCCAGCTGTTCCAGCTCGTCAAACAGCGCCGCGTGGGCTGTCGTAGTATCCATGTGAAAACAGCCCTGATTTTGCGGATCCCGATCGTCATGCCCCGTCAGATAGAACTCGATTTCCGGGGCAACCACCGGGAAGAGGCCGTGCTGGTGGAAGCGGGCCAGCACGTTCTGCAGTATCACGCGCGGCTCAAGCGGGCAGGGGTTGTCGTCGCTGTCTTTCATCGTCAGCAGGATCTGCGCGTTGTGCTGCGGATCCTGCGGGCAGGGGCGCAGGGAGCCGGCGACCGGAACGCAGAGTCGGTCCGGTTCATCATGAAGCGGGGCGGAGATTTTTCCTTTCTGATCCATCGAGTAGACCGAAAGGGGAAAATAACAGCCTTTTTCCAGGGTCAGCATGCTCTCCACCGACAGACGCTTGCCGCGCATCGTGCCGTTGATATCGTTCAGGTAAACGTCTACATGTTTCGTCTGCGGGTAACGTTCCAGATAATCTGCCACTTCCACTGAAATGTTGTGCTGCAGGGCGTCAATTTTTTCATCAAGCCACAGACCGGAATTAAGTGCGCCAGGAAGTGATAAACCGGGAAAGTTAAAATACGGACGGAGACTTTTGAGGAAAAACGCATTCATTATCGAGTTCATAGTCATTCTTCAATGAAGCCGTAGCGGCAGTGAACTCAGCTTAAAAGAGCCGGCGTAAAGGGGGGATAAAAAGCGTCAGGCCCGGCGTAAAGAAAGTATAAAGGCGGGCCTGTTATTTCTCTTTTTTCTGCATATCAAGCAGCTGTTCGGGCGTGACGGCCGGGTAACCCTGCGCGTCTTCCGGTACTTCATGCATCGCCGGAATGGGCACCAGCGGGCCTAAAAAGCGCGGTTCGCGTTTGAAAATATACAGGTCTGCCAGAGCGCCAAAACGAGCGCCGAACTCGCGGACGCGCACGCTCAGCATATCTTTTGGCGACGGCACCGCGTAACACTGCGCCTGAATGCCCATATGCAGCGCGATAAACAGCGCGCGCTCGCAGTGGAAGCGCTGGGTGATGATGATGAAGTCGTTGGTGTCGAAGACTTTGCGCGTGCGCACGATGGAGTCCAGAGTGCGGAATCCGGCGTAGTCGAGCACGATGTCGGCAGGATCGACGCCCGCCGCAATCAGGTCCTTCCGCATCGTCACCGGTTCATTGTAGCTTTGCAGGGCGTTATCCCCGCTTAACAGCAGGTAGTTTACCTTGCCACTGTTGTAGGCGTTCAGCGCGCCCTGAATGCGGTAACGGTAATACTGGTTAATGACGCCGGTGCGGTAATACTTGGCGGTGCCGAGGACCACGCCAACCTGACGATAGGGCAGGTCCTGCAGGTCATCAAAGATGTAGGGGGCGGTTTTCCAGCTCATCCAGCGGTCGAGACCCAGCACGATCAACAGCAGTATGCCGACCAGGACAGACAGGCTGTAAAAAACGCGCTTTAACATGGAGATGGCTCGTTCGTGGATGAAATTTAACTCAGGCTACTTTACCCGCCTGGTTAGCGCAAGAAACAGCGACTCAACTGAGGGGTTTTTCAGCAAACTGGCGGGCATTTCTGCCCGCCGGAAGGTTCAGGCAAGCAGTACGCGGTCAATTGTCGTACAGCCTAACGCTTTGAGCGTTGCGGCGGTGGCATCCCACTGGATCAGTGGCGCATCGGCAATCTCAGCCAGAACGGCGCGCTGAATGTCCCGATAGTCATAGCCGTTCAGGCTCAGCAGGTTAAGCGCGCCCTGCAGCGGTGGCAGGGTTGGGTTAAACGCGGCGTTTTCCGCATAGCTGCCGCTAAAGATCCGGCCATCACGGCACTGCAGCGCCACGCCGCTCGGGGACTTGCTGTACGGCGTGTGGCTCTTGTTGGCCGCGCGAATGGCCGCCTGGTTCAGGTCATCGCCGGACGGGGCGTAACCGTGGTCCTGATCGTCCATCAGAAGCGTTTTGATCTCCAGATCTTTCGGGCCAAACGCGTCAGGCAGATAATCCCCCAGCGTGTGCGGCGCGCGGCCCGGCAGGTTGATGCGCAGCTGCAGTCCGCTGTTCAGCTCGTTCATAAACTGACGGCAGTGGCCGCAGGGGGTGTAGTTAACGGTAATGGCGCTCAGGGCTTTTTCACCGCGCAGCCAGGCGTGGCTGATGGCGCTCTGCTCGGCGTGAACGGTCTGCTGCATGGTCGCGCCCAGGAACTCCATGTTGCCGCCGAAGTACCAGGTGCCGCTGACGCCGCGCGCAATGGCCCCGACGTTAAAGTGGGAGAGATCGGCCCGCGCGCAGGCGGCGGCCAGAGGGAGCAGTGCGAAAGCCAGCGCGTCTTCGTCCAGTCCCGTTGCCTGTTTCAGCATCGTGACCTGCTCCGCGGTCAGCAGGGCGGGGAAGTGTGCATCTGCCAGAACGGGAGCCAGGGCTGACTGCAAATTCTCTGCAAGCTGGGCGAAAGCAGCTTGAAAACGTGGGTGCATGGCGTTTGCCTCATAAAGGTTAATGGATCGGTAGTTTACGGAGCCGTCAGGGCTTTATATGTGATCCACTTCTCATTATGTATGCAACTTATGAAATCAAAATGAAATTTGCGCGACGCATCGCAAATTTTAGCCCATCACCGCCAGAATCAGCGGGAAAATGAACGGGGCCAGCAGGGAGGTGATAATCCCGCAGATCACCAGCGCCAGCGAGCTAAACGCCCCTTCCTGATAGTCCAGCTCCGCACAGCGTGCAGTGCCCAGGGCGTGGGAGGCGGTCCCCATCGACAGTCCACGTGCCGCTTTAGTATGAATACGCATGCCGTTCAGCAGGGTGTGACCAAACACCGCGCCGAGTATACCGACGAAAATGACGCACATCGCGCTAATGGCCGGGATCCCGCCGAGGCTGCCACCCACTGCCATCGCGATAGGCGTGGTCACCGATTTAGGCAGAATAGAGGCGGCAATCTGCGGGGAGGCCCCCATCAACAGCGCCACCGACGTGCCGGTGATCATCGCCACTAGGCTGCCCACAAAACAGATGGTAATGATGGATTTCCAGCGGGCGCGGATCTGGTGGAGCTGCTCATATAAAGGAAAGGCGAGCGCCACAACGGCGGGCTGCAGCAGGTCGTTTAAAATTTTGCTGCCGGCAAAGTAGCGTTCGTAAGGAATGCCGGTGAGCAGCAGGAACGGAATAATGACCACCATCGCCACCAGCAGCGGGTTCAGCAACGGCATTTTGAAACGAGCGGCAAGCTTGCGCGCGGCGAAGAACACCACCAGGGTTAACGGCAGCGACCACCAGATATTGGCCATCATTTTTTTGTTTTCTCCCCAACCACGTTACGTTCACCGTGCACCAGGTGCGAACTCCAGCTCACCACCAGGAAAACCACCAGCGTGCTGACCGCGCAGGAGACCACAATCGGGCCGAACTGGGTTTTGAGCAAATCAAAATACTGCATAACCCCGACGCCGATAGGCACGAAAAGCAGCGCCATATAGCGAATGAGGACGAAGCAGCCGGGGTTGACCCATTTTGCGGGCAGGATTTGCAGCGCCAGCAAAACAAAGAGGATCAGCATGCCGATAATGCTGCCGGGAATGACGATGGGCAGCAGCGACGCGATGAATATCCCGGCATACAGGCAGGCGTATATCAGGACGAATGCGCGCAGATATTGCCAGATAATGTTCAATGATTTGCTCATGGTGATAGTCCTTGCTGAAACGCATTCATCATACAATTAAACCTAAAAATGTGCCACGGATCACATCATGAAATTTGAGCATACCAGACATTCCAGAATGGAACGTCTGGTATCCCCTTACAGGGGCAGGCTACAGTTTAGAGGAAAGGGCGTGCGGTGGCGAAGTGACGAGCCAGAGAATGCATCAGCGCGAGGCGGTCAGTTTATCGAGAAAAGAAAACAGCACCTGATTCATTTCGCGATAATCATGCGAGCGAAGTTTTTCCGCCGTTTCGACAAAACGAAATTCAGCCGCGCGGCGGAGATCGTTCTGCGAATGTTCAATCAGCAACTCAACGACCTCCGGCGTCAGCTCCATATGGCACTGAAAACCGTAAACCCGTTCGCCATATTGCACGATCTGACGGGGACAGCCCTCGCTGTAAGCGAGCACCTTAGCCTGCGGCGTCAACCCTGGCATGTCGTTATGCCAGTGACCGACGCTCAGCTCGTGGCCAAAATCCTCAAACAGCGGGTTGGCCTTGCCTGCCTCTGTGAGCCTGACGGGAAATTTGCCGATCTCTTTTTCCGGGCTATGGCAAAACGCTGCGCCCAGCGCTTCACCGATAAGCTGTGAGCCCAGACAAACGCCAATCACCGTTTTACCCGCCTCTACTGCACGGCCAATGAGCCGCATTTCCGCCTGCGCATCGAACCAGGGGCACTCCTTAAGCGTGGTGGCAGGTGACTGCGGGCCTCCCATGATGATAAGCAGGTCTGTGCTCTCCAGGTCTTCGGGTAACGGATCGCCCTGATAAACTCTGGAGTAGCTCAGGCTACAGCCGCGGTTTTCCCCCCAGATTTCATAGGCGCCTGGCGCTTCGAAATGTTCATGAATGATAAAATGAATGTGCATTGCGTCTCTCTCCGGTTACGTGTACAAGCAGCATCATAAGAGGAAGGGAGGAATGTGAAATGCCAACCGTTATCGATAAAACGCCAATTCACGACGATGCCATCGGATGGTCCAGAGGGGCAATTAGCTATACGCGCGGCGAAGTGGATCCGCCTCACCGGCATTCACAGGGGCAACTTTTGTTTGCCATTAAAGGGGTGATGCTGGTCGAAACCGGCAATAAGCGTTGGGTCATACCGCCACAGCGCGCGCTGTGGATCCCTCCCTTTCAGGAACACACCTACAGCGTGTTATCCACAACGGAGCTCCGCGCGGTCTGGTTTAGCCCGGCGCTGATAGCGCAATGTGAGCCTTTTAAACGGAAAGAGGAGGTTCACGTGATTATGGCGACAGCGTTGTTCAAAGAGCTGATTGCCGGGCTGTTCAGCGCGGAATACCGGCCGGCAAGCCAGCGCAGCATGGCCGTTTTGCTGCTCGACATCCTCAGCGAGGCGCAGCAGATTTCGGCCGAATTACCGATGCCCGTTGATGAGCGGTTACATCGCGTTGCCTGTGACATCATTGCCAACAATCTCTGGGACGTTTCGATGGAAAGGCTGGCGGAACAGGCCGCGATGTCTGAACGCACATTTTCACGCGCGTTTATCAAAGATACAGGGTTTAGCTTCCGGGCCTGGCGACAGCGCGCAAGGATTTGTGCCTCGCTGGACCTGCTCGCAAACGGATACCCGGCTAAGCAGGTGGCCTGGATGCTGGGGTTTTCTGGTCCGGCGGCATTTGCGGCGGCGTTTCGCGCCATTGTCGGGGCAACGCCGGCTGACTTTTTCCCTGAACAGAAGCGCTTCCCAGCGATATAGAGAGCGGCTACTATAGCGCGTCTTTTTTCACAGGTACTGCTATGCGTGTTTTACTGGCCCCAATGGAAGGCGTGCTCGACTCCCTCGTGCGCGAGCTTCTGACCGAGGTGAACGATTACGATCTCTGCGTGACGGAGTTTCTGCGCGTGGTCGATATGTTGTTGCCGGTAAAATCCTTCTTCCGCCTGTGTCCCGAGCTGCACAACCAGAGCCGGACCTCTTCCGGCACGCTGGTGCGTATTCAACTGCTCGGCCAGTATCCCGAATGGCTGGCGGAAAACGCCGCCCGCGCGGTTGAGCTGGGCTCTTACGGGGTGGATCTCAACTGCGGCTGCCCGTCGAAGCTGGTTAACGGCAGCGGCGGCGGGGCGACGTTGCTGAAAGATCCTGAGCTGATTTATCGCGGCGCGAAAGCCATGCGTGAGGCCGTGCCTTCGCATTTGCCGGTGACGGTGAAGGTGCGCCTGGGGTGGGACAGCGACGCGCGGCAGTTTGAAATTGCCGATGCGGTGCAGCAGGCCGGGGCCACCGAGCTGGTGGTGCATGGCCGCACCAAAGAGGATGGCTACAAAGCCGAACGCATTAACTGGCAGGCTATCGGTGAGATCCGCAAACGCCTCACCATTCCGGTGATCGCCAACGGCGAAATCTGGGATTACGAGAGCGCGCAGGCCTGTCTGAACGCCACCGGCTGCGATGCGGTAATGATCGGTCGCGGCGCGCTGAATGTGCCCAACCTCAGCCGGGTGGTGAAATATAACGAGCCGCGGATGCCGTGGGCAGACGTCGTCACGCTGCTGCAAAAATACAGCCGTCTGGAAAAGCAGGGCGACACCGGCTTGTATCACGTCGCGCGAATTAAACAGTGGCTGAGCTATTTACGCAAAGAGTACGATGAAGCGCTGGGGTTATTTCAGGAGATTCGGACATTACAGACTTCTGCTGATATTGCCCGGGTGATTCAGTCCAAATAATAAGCGTTAAATTGCTCACACTTTTTTAAACCAGAAAACAGTTCAGGTTTTCAACGTGGCGCGACGGTGTTAAGGTGCCACTGTTTTCAACGCAGGATTGTTACTGGTTAACAGGCAAAACCTAAGCGTTTCACAGCATTTTCGCTGTGGAGCGCTTAGGTTTTTTTTTGCCTGTCGTTTACGCAGGAGAGACATTTGGCTTAGCGCTTTTTACCGATTTTAAAAAAATGAAATCTCGACAGGAAATAGAAAATTTCCTGCGGCCGGTTACGCACTCAATACTCAAGCACAGGTTGTTATCATGGCATATAAAAATAAACTCTACGCGTTCGCCTTATTGGCGATATCCCCGCTGTCGATGGCGCAGGACTGGAACGGAACGGTATTAGGATTTGAAGCTCCGCCGGAGCCTGTTCTGGGCGAAATGCTCGGCATACGTAAAATCCTTAACGATAACGGTTTTACCTATAACCTCGGATACCTGAATGAAATTGGCTGGAACGGCGGTGGCGGATATAACCACGACTCCCACGTGGCCTATATTGACCAGTTTGCGCTGACCTTCAACCAGGACCTGGAGCGCTGGACCGGTATCCCGGATGCGCGCATCGAGGGGAACATCGTCAACCGTAACCACAATGACGACCTCACCACCAAACGCGTGCAGGACCCTCGCGTCAACTTTAACGACCTGACCCAGGAGAGCTGGGGCGGACAGTCGATTACTCGTCTCGGCTGGCTGACCTTTGCCCGCAGCTTTGACGACCGGCGTCTGACCTGGCGCATCGGGATGATGAACAAGGTGCAAACCTTCGATCAAATTATCCCCTGTGATTTCCAACTGCTGTCGCAGTGCGGCGGGAAGTCAGCCAACTCGCTGACCTGGAACAACTGGAACGTTCATACCTGGGGCACCACGCTGGAGTATAAGCTCACGCCAGCCGTCACCTTAAAAGGCGGCGTGATGGAGCAAAATCCTGACGCCTCCAGCCGCAGCCACGCCTGGAGCTGGTCGACGAAGGGCAGCAAAGGGGTCTTGCTGCCGGTTGAAATCGAAGCGCGTCCGCTGATTAACGGCCTGCCGGGCGCGTACAACCTGGGCGTGGTGTTTACCAACGCGCCGCAAACCGATCTCTATCGCGGCAAATCCGGCGGGGCGGGTGCGACGGATCCGGACGGGTTTGATACCCACAGCCGGACCTGGTTCATGTACGCCGGGCTAAATCAGCAGCTTACGCAGCATCCGGATGACCCGAATCGCGGGTTGAGCACCTCTTTCAGCATGAGCCTTGCGGATCAGAGCACTAACTACATGCATCAGGTTTACGCCGCCTCGCTGCGCTATCGGGGGCTGTTTGATGCGCGACCGGAGGACTGGATTGGATTTGGCTTAACCTGGATTGATATGAGCAGCCATTACGCCCGCAATCAGCGTTACCTGAACAGCCTGAGCGGCGATAGCGATTACACCAATCCGGCATATCACCCGGTGCCGGGCCATTCCCTGAACGGCGAGTTTTACTACCGTTTTCGTCCGGTGTCATGGCTTGAACTGCAGCCGGGCATTCAGTACTGGCACCATCCCGGCGGGGTCAGTCGCACTCAGGATGCCTGGGTCACCGAGCTGAAAACGGTGGTGAGCTTCTGATATCAGCGTAGCAAGTTCGATCCGCGTCACGTTTCTGATGCGTGACGCATTGAGGCTACGAATGAAACTGATAGAGTGCCAGAACTGGATTGTTACTGCTTAGGCAGGCAAAACCTGATTTTCTGGCATCTGCCGGAGGTCAGGTTTTTTTGTTTCTGGGGTTCAGATGAAAATCGCCAAGATACTCAATAATAACGTGGTGGTTGTTCAGGATGAGCGCGGGCGCGAACAGGTGGTGATGGGCCGCGGGCTGGCCTTTCAGAAGCGCGTCGGTGAAGCGCTGGATACCGCGTTGGTTGAAAAGGTGTTTGCGTTACAAAGCGATGAGCTGGTGCGTCGACTTGGGGAGCTGCTGAGTCAAATTCCGCTGGAGGTGATGACCACCTGCGACCGCATCATCGGGCTGGCGGCGCAGCGGCTGGGCAAGTTGCAGGAGAGTTTGTATATCACCCTAACCGATCACTGCTACTTTGCGATTGAGCGGCAGAAGAACGGGCTGGCCATCAAAAACGTGCTGCTGTGGGATATTAAACGGCTGTATCCGAAGGAGTTCGAATTAGGGCAGGAGGCGCGGGCCATTATCGCCAGACGCCTTAACGTCGAACTGGAGGAGGATGAGGCCGGGTTTATCGCGCTGCATCTGGTCACCGCGCAGCTGAACAGCGAAATGCCGGAAGTGATGCACGTGACGCGGGTGATGCAGGAGATCCTGCAGCTGGTGAAGTATCAGCTGCAGCTTGAGTACGATGAAGACTCGCTCAGCTATCAGCGTTTTGTCACGCATCTGAAGTTTTTTGCCCAGCGGATGCTGACCCGCACGGTGGTGGAAGATGACGACGTCTCGCTGCATACCGCGGTAAAAGACAACTACGCGAAAGCGTGGAAATGCGCTGAGAAAATCGCTCAGCACCTGAACAAAAGCTATCAGCGTGAGCTGACAACCGAAGAAATTATGTTCCTCGCCATTCATATCGAGCGGGTGAGAAAAGAGGGGCGTTAAGCCTCAAAACAGGATTGTTACTGCATCACGCAGGCAAAACCTGAGCGCGGCCTTCGTAAGAAGGACGTTCTCGGGTTTTTTTATTTTTTGTACTCAGTCAACAGGTGCCTGCAGGCATCGGATGTAAGGAAATCGAGATGGAATACCAGGCTTTAGCGAAGGATATTCTCGGCCACGTTGGCGGAAAAGAGAACATCGTCAGTCTTGTACACTGCGCCACCCGGCTTCGCTTCAAACTAAAAGAGAATCAACGGGCGGATGCGGAAGGGCTGAAGAAAAACCCGGGCGTGATCATGGTGGTCGAAAGCGGCGGCCAGTTTCAGGTGGTGATTGGCAACCACGTTCACGACGTGTGGCAGGCGGTGCGCAATGAAGCAGGCCTTACCGATGACGCGCCAGCAGTGGAAGAGAAGGGCGACAAGGGCAACCTGCTGGGTCGCCTGATCGACATCGTCTCCGGGATCTTCACCCCGTTTATCGGTATTCTGGCCGCGTCCGGTATTCTGAAAGGGCTGCTGGCCCTGGCCGTGGTGTGCGGCTGGCTCAGCACCGAGAGCGGCACCTATAAAATCTGGTTCGCCGCCAGCGACGCGCTGTTCTTCTTCTTTCCGCTGGTGCTGGGCTATACCGCCGGGAAAAAATTCGGCGGCAACCCGTTTATTACCATGGTGATCGGCGGGGCGCTCACCCATCCGATGATGATTGCGGCGTTTAACGCAAGCCAGCAGCCGGGGGCGGTTTCCGAGGCGTTTCTCGGCATCCCGGTGACCTGGTTTAACTACAGCTCGTCGGTGATCCCAATCATTCTCGCCGCGTGGGTCAGCTGCTGGCTGGAAAAACAGAGCACCAGGCTGCTGCCGTCCTCGATGAAAAACTTCTTCGCGCCGCTGATCTGCTTAGGATTAACCGTGCCGCTGACCTTCCTGGTGATTGGCCCGCTGGCGACCTGGCTCAGCCAGCTGCTGGCCAACGGCTACCAGTGGATTTACGTCCTGGCACCGTGGCTGGCGGGCGCGGCGATGGGCGCGCTGTGGCAGGTCTGCGTCATCTTCGGCCTGCACTGGGGACTGGTGCCGCTGATGATTAACAACCTGGCGGTGCTGGGGCATGACTCCATGCTGCCGATGCTGCTGCCCGCGGTGTTTGGCCAGGTCGGCGCGGCGCTGGGGATCTTCCTGCGTACCCGTGACGCGCGTCAGAAAATGCTGGCCGGGTCGTCCGTGACGGCGGGGATCTTCGGCATCACCGAGCCCGCAGTGTATGGCGTAAACCTGCCGCTGCGCAGACCGTTTATTTTCGGCTGCGTGGCGGGGGCAATCGGCGGCGCGATTGTCGGCTTCAGCGACACCCACGTGTACTCTTTTGGCTTTGCCAACGTCTTTACTATCGCCCAGATGATCCCGCCGGGTGGGGTAGACGCCACGCTGTGGGGCGGCATTATCGGCACCGCGGTGGCGCTGGTGCTGAGCTGCGTCCTGACGCTGGCGGCGGGCATGCCGGCACGCTCAGCGCCCGAGGCGGTTGCGCCAGCGAGTGAAAACGATGTGCTGGCACCGATGACCGGCACCGTGCTGGCGCTCGATCGGGTGCCCGATACCACCTTTGCCAGCGGCCTGCTGGGCAGCGGTGCCGCGATCATTCCCTCCGACAACAGGGTGGTTGCCCCGTTTGCGGGCGTTGTTGCCTCGCTGTTTCAGACCAAACACGCCATCGGCCTGCTCAGCGACAGCGGGATTGAAGTGTTAATCCACGTGGGGATCGACACCGTGAAGCTCGACGGCAAGCCGTTTACCGCCCACGTGAAGGTGGGCGACAGGGTGCAGCCGGGCGACCTGCTGCTGGAGTTTGACCGACAGGCGATTATCGACGCCGGATACGACCTGGCGACCCCGATTATTATCAGTAACAGCGACGAGTATCGCGAGGTGGCGACCGTGGCGGCAACGTCCGTCAACGCCGGTGCACCGCTGCTCAGCGTAAGCCATCAATAACAGGAGAATGTGATGAAAACTTTCCCGGACGATTTTTTATGGGGCGGCGCGGTTGCCGCGAATCAGGTAGAAGGCGCGTATCTGGAGGATGGCAAAGGGCTGTCCACCTCAGACGTTCAGCCGCAGGGGGTCTTCGGCCCGGTGGTTGAGCGCGTGGCGGGCGACAGCGGCATCAAGGATGTCGCCATCGACTTCTATCACCGCTACCCGGAAGATATCAAGCTGTTCGCTGAGATGGGCTTTAGCTGCCTGCGCGTCTCCATTGCCTGGACCCGCATTTTTCCGAACGGCGATGAGCAGCAGCCGAACGAGGCGGGGCTGGCGTTTTACGACAGGCTGTTTGACGAGCTGGCCGCGCACAACATTACCCCGCTGGTGACGCTGTCGCACTACGAAATGCCGTGGGGGCTGGTGAAGCAGTACGGCGGGTGGGGCAGCCGCCAGACCATTGGCTTCTTCGAGCGCTACGCCCGTACTGTCTTTACGCGCTACAGGGAGAAGGTAAAGCTGTGGCTGACCTTCAACGAGATCAATATGTCCCTGCACGCGCCGATGACCGGCGTGGGCCTGCCGGAAACCAGCAGCAAAGGGGAAGTATATCAGGCGATCCACCATCAGCTGGTGGCCAGCGCGCTGGCGGTGAAGGCCTGCCATGAGATTATCCCGGATGCCAGAATCGGCAACATGCTGCTGGGCGGCCTGATGTATCCGCTGACCTGCAAGCCGGAAGATGTCCTGGAGACGCTGCAGGAAAACCGCGCCTGGCAATTCTTTGGCGACGTACAGTGCCGCGGCGCCTACCCGGGGTATATGCAGCGCTTCTTCCGCGACAACGGTATCCAGCTTGAGGTCACGGATGCCGACCGCGAGGCGCTGAAATCGACCGTCGACTTTATCTCGTTCAGCTACTACATGACGGGCTGCGTCACCGCGGATGAGGCCCTCAACCAGCAGGCGCGGGGCAACATCCTGAGCATGGTGCCAAACCCGCATCTGGCCAGTTCCGAATGGGGCTGGCAGATTGACCCCATCGGTCTGCGTATCCTGTTGAACGTGCTCTGGGATCGCTATCAGAAGCCGTTATTTATCGTGGAAAATGGCCTCGGCGCGAAGGATAAACCGGATGCGGACGGCGTGGTGCAGGATGACTATCGCATCAGCTACCTTAACGACCATCTGGTACAGGTGCGTGAAGCGATTGAAGACGGCGTTGAGGTGATGGGCTATACCAGCTGGGGGCCAATCGACCTGGTGAGCGCGTCTAAAGCTGAGCTTTCTAAGCGTTACGGCTTTATTTACGTCGATCGCGATGATAGCGGTAACGGCACGCTGGCGCGCAGCCGTAAGAAAAGTTTCTACTGGTATAAAGAGGTTATTGCCACGAAAGGCGCTTCGCTGAAAGCCTGAGATGAATAACATCGCCCGGCGCAGTGCCGGGCAAATAGATCAGAAAATCATTTTGAATACGCCGGTAACCACTAACAGCCCTATCAAAAATATAATTAAAATAACCCACAGTAATATTTTCATTCCCTTCTCCTGCCCGTGTATGACACTGAATAAGTGTAGCAGCCAATTTATAATTCGCATGAATATATTGAATTTATTCATTGTGGTTGGAAATAAATTGCCGAATATGAAAATGTATGACAATTTGCGGATTGCCACGCGTTACTAAAAAACAGAGCGGCATCAAGCGTAATTTGCGCCTTTAATTTTTTGAGTTATGGCGTAATGAAACGTTCTCATATTTTATCTCTGAGTGCTCCTCTTGTCTTAATGCTGGCTGCCTGCGCGCCGGAACATGCCAGCGTGTCGCCGATTAAAACGCAAGCCGCTGCGGCGTCGGTGAATACACGGCTAAGTCAAACCAGCTGGCCGAAAAACGAATGGTGGAAAGACTATAACGATCCGCAGCTTAATTCGCTGATTGCGAAGGCGCTAAATGATGCGCCGGATATGCAAATCGCCCGACAGCGTATTACGCTCGCGGAAGCGCAGGCGAAAGCCACCATGGCGGCAGACGGCCCACAGATTGATTTCTCCGCCGATGCGGAACGGCAAAAAATGTCTGCGGAAGGGTTGATGGGACCCTTCGCCATTACCGATCCGGCCGCGGGCACCACCGGGCCATGGTACACCAACGGAACATTTGGCCTGACAGCGGGCTGGGATCTCGATTTGTGGGGCAAAAAACGCGCGCAGGTTGAAGCCCGCATCGGCAAGGTCAACGCCCAAAAAGCCGAGATGGAGCAGACCCGTCAGCTGTTGGCCAGCAGCGTCGCGCGGCTTTACTGGGAGTGGCAGACTCAGGCCGCGGTGGGGGATGTCCTCGTGCAGATTAAACACGAGCAGGAAAATATCATCGGTGCCGACCGGGAGCTGTATCAGCACGGGATCACCTCTTCGGTAGAAGGTGTCGAAACCGATATTAATGCCAGTAAAACCGAAGAGCAGCTTGCCGGGGTAAAAGGCAAAATGAAAGCCGTTGAGGCACGTCTGCAGGCCCTGACCAACACCTCCTCTATGAAACTGACTCGCCATGCTTTACCGACAGCGGAAGCGGCGTTGCCCGCCACGCTGGGATACGAGCTGCTGGCTCGCCGTCCGGATCTGCAGGAGGCGCACTGGTACATTGAAGCTTCCCTTAGCGAAGTGGATGCCGCCAAAGCCGCCTTCTATCCTGACGTGAACCTGATGGCATTCCTGCAGCAGGATGCCCTCCATCTGAGCGATCTGTTCCGTTCCTCCGCCCAGCAAATGGGCGTCACCGCCGGCCTGACGCTGCCGATCTTCGACAGCGGCAGGCTGAATGCGAATCTGGATATCGCCCAGGCGCAGAACAATCTTTCGGTGGCGAACTACAACAAGGCAGTGGTCGATGCCGTTAACCAGGTGGCGCGCACGGCCAGTGAAGTTGAAACTCTGACCGCCAAAAACCAGCAGCAGCGGCAGGTCGAGAAAGATGCCGCGCGCGTGGTGGCACTGGCACAGGCGCGTTTCAGCGCCGGGATTATTGCAGGTTCCCGCGTTAGCGAGGCCAAAATTCCGGCACTGAAGGAACATATCGCTACGCTGACCCTGAAAGGGCAGTACGTGGAAGCCACGCTACAGCTGACGTCCGCCCTGGGCGGTGGCTATCACCACGGCTAAAAAAGGTCATTATCTATACTTACCTCTTTGCACATTTTCAGGAGGTGAGTATGACCCGAGTAGCAATTGTAACGGCATCGGATTCCGGTATCGGTAAAACTACCGTGCTGATGCTGGCAGAACGCGGGTTTGATATTGGCGTCACCTGGCACTCGGATGAAAAAGGGGCGCTGGAAACCTGCCGCGAGGTCGAAGCGCAGGGGCAGCGCGCAGAGGCTATCCATCTTGATTTAAGCACCCTGCCGGAAGGTGCAGAGGCCATTGAAACGCTGATTGCGCGTTTTGGTCGGCTGGACGTGCTGGTCAACAATGCGGGTGCGATGACCAAAGCGCCGTTCCTTGATATGCCGTTTGACGACTGGCGGACAATTTTCACCGTCGACGTGGACGGCGCGTTTCTCTGTTCACAAATTGCCGCGCGGCAGATGGTGAAGCAGGGGGAAGGGGGGCGAATTGTAAACATTACCTCGGTGCATGAGCACACGCCGCTGCCGGAGGCGAGCGCCTACACCGCGGCAAAACATGCGCTCGGCGGGTTAACCAAATCCATGGCGATGGAACTGGTTAAGCACAATATTCTGGTGAACGCCGTCGCGCCGGGAGCCATTGCCACACCGATGAACGACATGGACGACAGCGAAGTGAAGGAAGGTTCAATGCCGGAAATCCCGCTGGCAAGACCGGGCCACACCAAAGAGATTGCCAGCCTGGTCGCGTGGCTGTGCGACAGCGACGCCAGCTACACGACGGGGCAATCGTTTATTGTCGACGGGGGTTTTATGCTGGCGAACCCGCAGTTTAAGCCGGAGGGGTAAGTTTCCCCCTCACCCTAACCCTCTCCCAGAGGGAGAGGGAACTAAAAACCCCCTCTCCCTCTGGGAGAGGGCCGGGGTGAGGGCATCAGGCCGCACTTACTCCTCATCCCGCGTCTTTTCCCGATGCTTCAGCCACAGCCTGACCCCAATCACCGCAACCACCACCAGAATCAGCCAAGCCCAGTGTTTAATATGCTGGTCGAGATTATGCAGCCATGGCGCAATCACTTCTCCCCCGACGTAGCCGAGCGTCGTAAAAATCAGCGCCCAGGCAATCGCACCCACAATGTTGAGCGGCAGGAAAATTTTTGGCGGCAAATGGCTGGCGCCAATCAGTATCGGCCCGATGATGCGAAAGCCATACATAAAGCGCGTGCCGATGACGAACAGATAGGGATGACGCTGAATGAGCCGTTGAGCGCGGCGGATTTTCTTCTGATGCTTTGCGAAACGCTTAAGCAGCGCGGGCCCGAAGCGCAGCCCGAGAAAGTAGAGCAGCTGATCGCCAATCATCCCGCCCAGCGCGACCGCGGCAACGACCAGCGGGAATTTAAGCAATCCCTGATGCGCGGCGACGCCGCCTAACAGCGTGATGGTTTCACCTTCTGCCACGCTACCGATGACCAGCGCGGCATAGCCATATTGTTCAATGAGTGCGTTAATATCCATTACGTAAATGTTATCTCCCTCTGCGTACCTCGTTTAATCATATACCCCATGAATCAACAGCGGGGAAATCAACGGAAATTTCCCACTGTACAGAAAATAATCTAAAGCCTGCATTATACTTAAGGTATCGCTGACGGGCCGACAACAAGGGGGCGCTATGAACCATGTCTGGGGACTTTTCTCCCATCCCGATCGTGAAATGCATGTCATTAAAAGTGAGAACGAAACGGTCTCGCATCATTACACGCATCATGTGCTGCTGATGGCTGCGGTGCCGGTAATATGCGCTTTTATCGGAACAACACAAATCGGCTGGAACTTCGGTGACGGCACCGTGGTTCAGCTTTCCTGGTTTACCGGGCTCTATCTTGCCATTGTTTTTTATGGCCTGATGCTGGCGGGTGTGGCGATAATGGGGCGCGTCATTCACTGGATGGCGCGTAACTACCCACAGCGTCCATCGCTGGCGCACTGTATGGTCTTTGCCGGATACGTCGCGACCCCGCTGTTCTTAAGCGGTATTGTTGCGCTCTATCCACTGGTCTGGCTGTGCGCGCTGATCGGTACCATTGCCCTCTTTTACACCGGGTATCTGCTGTATCTGGGGGTTCCAACCTTCCTGAATATCAACAAAGAAGAGGGCCTGAGTTTTTCCAGTTCAACGCTCGCTATCGGGGTGCTGGTGCTGGAGGCACTACTGGCGCTGACGGTTATTCTTTGGGGTTATGGATACCGTCTCTTCTGAGTTCACTGCATTGCTGGCGTAAATGCCAGCAATGCAGCATCTGTTCACGATTATCCGCTGGCGACAACGTCCGGTGACCGCTATGATGCCGAAGCCAGCCTGTGTTTATCCGTTGATACAGGCGGTGTACGTCATGACGTGCGTGAATAATTATCAGAAGTCTCACCATGCTGAAATTCCGAGTCTCTTTACTTAGCCTGGCGCTGCTGCTGGGCGCGTCCGCTGCCGTGCCGGCTGTCGCTAAAACGCCCGCGGTGACCGCCGCCGCTGCCCAACCGCAAATTGCTTCCGGCAGCGCGATGATTGTCGATCTCAACACCAATAAGGTGATCTACGCCAGCCACCCGGACCTGGTGCGCCCGATCGCCTCGATTACCAAATTAATGACCGCGATGGTGGTGCTTGATGCCCATCTGCCGCTGGACGAAAAGCTGAAAGTGGATATCAGCCACACGCCGGAGATGAAAGGGATCTACTCTCGCGTGCGTCTGAACAGTGAAATCAGCCGTAAAAATATGCTGCTGCTGGCGCTGATGTCGTCTGAAAACCGTGCGGCGGCGAGCCTGGCGCACCACTATCCGGGCGGCTACGACGCCTTTATCCGCGCGATGAACGCGAAAGCCAAATCGCTGGGGATGAACAATACGCATTATGTTGAACCGACGGGGCTGTCGATCGGCAACGTCTCCACGGCCCGCGATCTGACGAAACTGCTGATTGCCAGCAAACAGTATCCGCTGATTGGTCAGCTCAGTACCACCCGTGAAGAGATGGCGACCTTTGCGAACCCGGCCTATACGCTGCCGTTCCGCAATACTAACCACCTGGTATACCGTGATAACTGGAATATTCAGTTAACGAAAACCGGCTTTACCAACGCGGCAGGACACTGTCTGGTGATGCGCACGGTGTTTAACGGTAAGCCCGTGGCGCTGGTGGTGATGGATGCCTTCGGCAAATATACGCACTTTGCGGACGCGAGCCGCCTGCGTACCTGGATTGAGACCGGGAAAGTGCAGCCCGTTCCGGCCGCAGCATTGACGTATAAAAAGCAGAAAGCGGAACAGATGGCGACGGCGCAGAACGACTGAGCCGTTTGTGCGCGCTGATGCCCTCACCCCGACCCTCTCCCACGGGGAGGGAGAAAACACTAAAAACGGTAACCTGGGTTACCGTTTTGCTTTTATTCCGGCAGCGTCCAGTCTCCATCGTTGAGCGGGCGCTGCATAATCACCGTATCCCGCCAGTCGCCTTTCTTATACCCCACGCTGCGCAGTTGACCGACAATCTCGAAGCCGTGCTTTTTATGCAGCCGCAGCGAGCCGGAATTATTGTTGCCATCTCCCACAACGGCAATCATCTGCCGCCACGGGCCTTGCTCGCAGCGTTCAATCAGCGCAGACATTAGCGCCGAGCCAAAACCGCGCCCGGTAATGCTGGCATCCACGTAAATCGACTCTTCCAGGGTATAGCGGTAGGCGTGTCGCGGACGATAAGGCGTGGCGTAGCAGTAGCCCACCACGATGCCGCGATACAGCGCGATAAGCCACGGCAAACCGCTCTCAGCCACGCTTTTCATACGCTGACGCATTTCGTCGATAGTCGGGGGGACTTCTTCAAATGACGCGCGCCCGTGAAGCACATGCCAGGCATAGATGGCGGCGATGGCATGCACATCATCGGGAAGGGCATCGCGCACTTCCAGTTCGGTCTCGGATAAAACATCAACAGCCGACATGATGTGCCTGCTCCTCGTAATAGAATGCCGGAGAAACCTTACTCCGGCGTCAGAGAGTCACTCTATTACGATTAAGGCGCGCTAAACAATCTCTCAAATTTGGCTGTAGGAATTAATCAGACGCTTGCGTTATGCGCTGCTCCGCATCTTCGCTCTCTTTCCAGTATTTCTTCCGCGTTGTTTTACCAATCCCGGGATTCATGCTGTTTGTAGGGTCATTCTCGCGATAAAACTGCTTAAGTGCGTCAGGGGCTTTATAAAGATGCCCGACGTTATGTTCCGCAGGATATTGTGCGCCGCGTTCATGCAGCAGGGCGAGCATCTGCTCCTTCAGTTCGTGTGCATCGACCCCTTTTTTGACGATGTAATCCTGATGGAAGACATAACACATAAAGTGGCCGTAATAGAGCTTGTGCACCAGCTTGCTGTCGATTTCCGGCGGGAGGTGCTCAAACCACTCGGTGTCGTTACGGCGCAGGGCGATATCCAGCGCCAGAATATCTTCCACCTCTTCGGAATGCACCGCCTGATAGCGGATGGCGGCGCCTGCGGCGGCAAAACGGTGCAGGAAGGCTTTGCTGCCCTCTTCAGGCGTACAGGCAAAGAAATCGCCTTCGGCGGTTTTGAAAAATTCAGTCAGCCAGGTCTGCGCTTCGGCAATCCCGTCTCCGGCCATTTTCAGCAGCAGGTGGTGTTCGTACCTATCGCGCCAGGCTTTCATTCTCTCCGGTAGATGCGCCGGGAAAACGTTGCCTAGCTTCTGCATAAAGCGGTCGGTGAAGTGGGGTTTGAACAGCGACACTTTCTCCAGCATCGCGTCGGTGCGGCCCTTCATGGTGAAGAAGAACGGCATTTTGTCGGTGCCGAGCTTGTCGATCATCAGGAACGTATCTTTGCCGTAACGTTCGGCGATGTCGTAAATGTCCCGGTGCATGTACTCGCCCGCCACCGGCAGATGGCTGAATTCACCCAGAATGTGACGGCGGATCTCCGTCAGAACCTCAGGCTGATTGGTACCGATGTAAAACACCTGCTGCTTTTTCTCTGCCGGGAAGGTATCCAGACGCACGGCAAAAACGGCAAGCTTCCCGGCGCAGCCGGAGGATTCAAACAGGCGGTCCGGGTCGGCGTTGTAGCGCGCTGGCGTATCGGCATCGATATCCCGCACGCGGGTCACGTAGTCGTGATCGTGCGCGTGGCGGCCATCGTGCTGCACGTCTTCGTCCTTCACGCGATCGTCGTCAAGCTTGCTGAGGATCTGCTCTGGCGTCACGCCGAGATCGATGCCCAGATGGTTCACCAGCGTCAGCTTGCCGTTTTCGTCAATACGGGCAAACAGCGACATCTCGGTGTAGGCCGGTCCGCGCTGCACCAGCGAGCCGCCGGAGTTGTTGCAAATCCCTCCGACCACCGAGGCGCCAATACAGGAGGAGCCAATCACCGAGTGCGGCTCGCGGCCCAGCGGCTTAAGCGCTTTTTCCAGGGAGTAGAGCGTCGTGCCGGGGAACGCAAGCACCTGCTCGCCTTTATCCAGCAGGTGCAGCTTGTCGAGGCGCAGGGTGCTGATAATCACGATGTCGCGATCGTAATCGTTGCCGTTCGGCGTGGAGCCTTCGGTCAGGCCGGTATTGGCGGCCTGCATTAAAATAATCTTGTCGGCGGCGACGCAGGCGCTCAGGACGCGCCACAGCTCCAGCAGCGTGCCGGGGAAGACCACCGCCAGCGCCTCGCCCTGACCAGAGCGGAAACCCTTACGGTAGCGGGCGGTTTTGGCCGGGTCGGTAAGCAGGTGAGAGGAGCCAACCAGGCGCGACAGTTCGTTAATAAAAGCCGTGTTATCGTTTGTTCGAACAGAAGACATCTTCCACTCCTTGTGGTGGGGCAAATTTCTCGCTGTAAAGCATAGCGCGATTAACTGTTAAGCGGTCGAGTATTCACGAGAAAAATCAGAGAATAACCCTGCAACGTTCAGAGGGTTTGTGGCACACTGCGCTTTTCGCACGGTATGGCCGAGATCGTCCGGCGGTTATTGATGAGAGAGTAAAACGACATGAAATGGCTATGTTCTGTAGGTGTCGCCGTCAGCCTGGCGCTGCAACCTGCGCTGGCAGAGGATTTGTTTGGTAATCACCCGCTCACGCCTGAAGCACGGGACGCGTTTGTCACTGAATTGCTCAAGAAAATGACGGTCGATGAGAAAATCGGCCAGCTGCGTCTTATCAGCGTCGGCCCGGATAACCCGAAAGAGGCCATCCGCGAGATGATCAAAGACGGGCAGGTAGGGGCGATCTTTAATACCGTCACCCGCGAGGATATCCGCAAGATGCAGGATCAGGTGATGGGTCTCAGCCGCCTGAAAATTCCGCTGTTCTTCGCCTATGACGTGGTGCACGGCCAGCGTACCGTCTTCCCGATTAGCCTCGGCTTAGCCTCCTCCTTTAACCTCGATGCGGTGAAAACCGTCGGGCGCGTGTCCGCCTATGAAGCGGCGGATGACGGCCTGAACATGACCTGGGCGCCGATGGTGGACGTCTCGCGCGATCCGCGCTGGGGCCGCGGCTCGGAAGGTTTTGGTGAAGACACGTATTTAACCTCCACGATGGGTAAAACCATGGTGGAAGCGATGCAGGGCAAAAGCCCGGCGGATCGCTACTCGGTGATGACCAGCGTCAAACACTTCGCGGCCTATGGCGCGGTGGAAGGCGGTAAAGAGTACAACACCGTCGACATGAGCCCGCAGCGCCTGTTCAACGACTACATGCCGCCGTACAAGGCAGGGCTGGATGCGGGCAGCGGCGCGGTGATGGTCGCGCTGAACTCGCTGAACGGTACGCCTGCGACCTCCGATTCCTGGCTGCTGAAAGACGTGCTTCGCGACCAGTGGGGCTTTAAAGGCATCACCGTTTCTGACCACGGCGCGATTAAAGAGCTGATCAAACACGGTACCGCCTCCGATCCGGAAGACGCCGTGCGCGTGGCGCTCAAGTCCGGCATCAACATGAGCATGAGCGACGAATACTACAGCAAATACCTGCCGGGGCTGGTGAAGAGCGGCAAGGTCACGATGGCGGAGCTGGACGATGCCGCGCGCCACGTGCTGAACGTGAAATACGACATGGGGCTGTTTAACGATCCGTACAGCCACCTGGGGCCGAAAGATTCTGACCCGGCAGATACCAATGCCGAAAGCCGCCTGCACCGCAAAGACGCGCGTGAAGTGGCGCGCGAAAGTCTGGTACTGCTGAAAAACCGTCTCGACACGCTGCCGCTGAAAAAATCCGGCACCATTGCCGTGGTGGGCCCGCTGGCCGACAGCAAGCGCGACGTGATGGGCAGCTGGTCTGCCGCGGGCGTGGCCGATCAGTCCGTGACCGTGCTGACTGGGATCAAGAGCGCCGTGGGTGATAACGCGAAAGTGGTGTACGCCAAAGGGGCGAACGTCACCAACGATAAAGACATCGTCACCTTCCTTAACCAGTATGAGGAAGCGGTGAAGGTCGATCCGCGCACGCCGAAGGAGATGATTGACGAGGCGGTGAATACCGCGAAGCAGTCTGACGTTGTGGTCGCGGTCGTGGGAGAAGCGCAGGGTATGGCGCACGAGGCCTCCAGCCGTACCGATATCACCATTCCGCAGAGCCAGCGCGATCTGATCGCCGCCCTGAAAGCCACCGGCAAGCCGCTGGTGCTGGTGCTGATGAACGGGCGTCCGCTGGCGCTGGTGAAAGAGGATCAGCAGGCTGACGCTATTCTGGAAACCTGGTTCGCCGGTACCGAAGGCGGTAACGCCATCGCCGACGTGCTGTTTGGTGATTACAACCCGTCGGGCAAGCTGCCGATGTCCTTCCCGCGTTCCGTCGGGCAGATCCCGGTCTACTACAGCCACCTCAACACCGGTCGCCCGTACAACGCCGACAAGCCGAACAAGTACACGTCCCGTTACTTCGACGAAGCTAACGGCCCGCTTTATCCGTTTGGTTACGGCCTGAGCTACACCACCTTCAAGGTCTCTGACGTGAAAATGTCGGCACCGAGCCTGAAGCGTGACGGCAAAGTCACCGCCAGCGTTGAGGTGACCAACACCGGCAAGCGCGAAGGGGCAACGGTGATTCAGATGTACGTGCAGGATGTCACCGCGTCGATGAGCCGTCCCGTGAAGCAGCTGCGCGGCTTCGAGAAGGTCAACCTGAAGCCTGGCGAAACCCAAACCATCAGCTTCCCGATTGACGTGGACGCGCTGAAGTTCTGGAACCAGCAGATGAAATACGATGCGGAACCCGGCAAGTTTAACGTCTTTATCGGGGTGGATTCTGCCCGCGTGAATAAAGGCGAGTTCGAGCTACTGTAACCTTTCCCTCCTTTGCATCCCCCGCTCTGCGGGGGATGCGTCTTACCTTATGCTAAAAAGGCATTTTGACGGTTAATTCGGCCGTTTTAAGCTACGCTTTTCTCTCAAGCCTCTGAAAAAGGCAGCAAAATAAATGAGGATAGTAGAATGACGATTGCAAAGGGGATGTTGGGATCTGCGGTGCTGCTGGCGGCGCTGAGTCTGCCGCTTCAGGCGGCTGAGCCTGTCAAAGTGGGATCAAAGATTGATACCGAAGGGGCGCTGCTCGGCAATATTATTTTGCAGGTGCTTGAGAGTCACGGGGTCAAAACGGTCAACAAAGTTCAGCTCGGTACCACGCCCGTCGTGCGCGGTGCTATTACCTCCGGCGAGCTGGATATCTACCCGGAATACACCGGCAACGGCGCATTCTTCTTCAAACAAGAAAACGATCCGGCATGGAAAAACGCCAGCGCCGGGTATGAGAAAGTCAAAAAACTCGATGCGGAACAGAACAAACTGGTCTGGCTGACCCCAGCACCGGCCAACAATACCTGGACTATCGCGGTGCGCAAGGACGTGGCGGAGAAAGGTAAGCTGACCTCGCTTGCAGATCTTAGCCGCTATCTGAAAGAGAAGGGCGACTTTAAGCTCGCGGCGTCCGCGGAGTTTATCGAACGCCCTGACGCGCTGCCCGCGTTTGAAAAAGCCTATGGCTTCAAGCTCGACCAGGCGCAGCTGCTTTCGCTGGCGGGCGGGGATACCGCGGTGACCATCAAAGCGGCGGCGCAGCAAACCTCTGGCGTTAACGCGGCCATGGCCTACGGCACCGACGGCCCGGTGGCGGCGCTCGGTCTGCAAACCCTGACCGATCCTAAAGGCGTACAGCCGATTTACGCCCCGACCCCGGTCGTGCGTGAGGCGGTGCTGAAAGCCTATCCGGAGATTGCCGACTGGCTTAAACCGGTCTTCGAAAAGCTGGATGAAAAAACGCTGCAGCAGCTGAATGCCAGCATTGCCGTCGAGGGGCTGGATGCCAAAAAAGTGGCCGCCGACTTCCTGAAACAACAAGGGCTTGTGAAGTAACGGGAAAGGGCTGTGCCAATAAAATGTCATAACCGCGTACTGCTGCTGCTGGCCTGCGTGGCCATCGCGGCAGTCGCGCTGCCGTTTGTGAATGTTGCTCCAAACCGCCTGATGTCAGGGGAGGGGCGCTATCTCTGGGAAGTGTGGGCGTTCACGCCGTGGTGGCTGGCGGCGGCGCTGGGCGCGTGGGTTGCGCTATCGCTCTGGCAAGGGCGTACGGCGCAGTGGCTGACGCTGCTTCTCGCGGAAGGGCTGTTTATCATCCTGTTCTGGGGGGCCGGGCAGGCGGCGACGCATATGGCGTCAGCGGAAAGTCCGCTGGCGAGAACCACGGTGGGCAGCGGCCTCTGGCTGTGGCTGGCGCTGTGTCTGCTGGCCAGCAGCGATGCCATTCGTCGACTCATCTCCAGCGCCGTCTGGCGCTGGGTGCTTAACGCGCAGATATGGTGCATTCCACTGTTCCTGCTGTTCAGCGGTGAGCTGAACAATCTCTCGCTGTTAAAAGAGTACGCTAACCGTCAGGAGGTGTTTGATGATGCCCTGGCGCAACACCTGACGATCCTTTTTGGCACGCTCTTTCCGGCGCTCCTGCTCGGGATACCGCTCGGCATGTGGTGCTATCGCCATCCTTCACGCCAGGGTGGGATCTTTGCCGTGCTCAACGTGATCCAGACCATTCCTTCCGTCGCGCTGTTTGGCCTGCTGATTGCCCCGCTGGCCGGGCTGGTGAAGTCATTCCCGGCGCTGGGAACGCTCGGCATAGCCGGAACGGGGCTAACGCCCGCCCTCATCGCGCTGGTGCTGTATGCGCTGCTGCCGCTGGTACGCGGCGTGGTCGCGGGCCTGGGTCAGGTCGCGCCGGATGTGCTGGAAAGCGCCCATGCGATGGGCATGAGCGCACGGCAGTGTTTCTGGAAAATTCAGCTCCCGCTGGCGCTGCCCCTGCTGCTGCGCAGCCTGCGGGTGGTGGCGGTACAAACCGTCGGCATGGCGGTGATTGCGGCGCTGATTGGCGCGGGCGGCTTTGGCGCGCTGGTGTTCCAGGGGCTGCTGAGCAGTGCGCTCGATCTGGTGTTATTGGGCGTAGTGCCCACGATTGCGCTGGCGGTTGTCGTCGACGCGCTGTTTGCCTTATGGCTCGCGCTGCTCAGGAGAAGAGCCAATGATTGAATTTCATGACGTCAGTAAGACCTTTGCCGGCCGTCCGGCGGCGAGCCACCTGAACCTGAACTTTGCCGAGGGCGCGTTTTCCGTGCTGATTGGCACCTCCGGGTCGGGAAAATCCACCACCCTGAAGATGATCAACCGGCTGGTTGAGCATGACAGCGGGCTGATCCGCTTTGCCGGAGAAGAGATCCGCAGCCTGCCGGTGCTGGAGCTGCGCCGTCGGATGGGCTATGCCATTCAGTCTATCGGCTTGTTTCCCCACTGGACGGTGGCGCAGAACATCGCCACCGTGCTGCAGCTGGAGAAATGGTCGCGGGCAAAAATCGCTGACCGGGTGGATGAGCTGATGTCTCTGCTGGGGTTAGAGCCCGCGCTGCGCGACCGCTATCCTCATCAGTTATCCGGAGGCCAGCAGCAGCGCGTGGGCGTGGCGCGCGCGCTGGCGGCCAACCCGCAGGTGCTGCTGATGGATGAACCCTTCGGCGCGCTGGACCCGGTCACGCGCGGGGCGCTGCAGGCGGAGATGACCCGCATTCACCGCATTCTCGGACGCACGATCGTTCTCGTGACGCACGATATTGATGAAGCTCTGCGCCTGGCCGACCATCTGGTGCTGATGGATCATGGCGAAGTGGTGCAGCAGGGCTCGCCGCTTGAGCTATTAACATGGCCGAAGAACGACTTTGTGCGCGAGTTTTTTGGCCGCAGCGAGCTGGGCGTGAGGCTGCTCTCCCTGCGGACGGTCAGCGACTATATGCGTCGGGAGGAGATCCCGGTGAGCGGCGAACCGCTGCAGGCGCAGATGAGCCTGCGGGATGCTCTCTCCGCGTTTGTCGCTCGCCAGTGCGAGGTTTTGCCCGTCTCGGACTCACGCGGGGCGCCGTGCGGAACCTTACATTTTCGCGATCTGCTGGCCGGGGAGGTGACGCGTGAAGGCACTGCGTGATCCGCTCCTCTGGCTGGTAGCGCTCTTTGTCGCCTTACTGTTTCTGATGCCCCACAGCGCGGCGCTGTTTAACGCCCTTTTTCCCGGGCTGCCGCGGCCGGTCTATCAGCAGGAGAGCTTTATTAATCTCGCCCTGGCGCATTTCTGGCTGGTGGCGCTCTCAAGCTTCATTGCGGTTGTGTTGGGGGTAGGGGCAGGCATCGCGGTCACGCGGCCCGCGGGCAAGGAGTTTCGTCCGCTGGTGGAGACGATAGCGGCCATTGGTCAGACGTTTCCCCCGGTGGCGGTGCTGGCGATAGCGGTTCCGGTGATGGGCTTTGGCCAGCAGCCCGCCATTATTGCGCTAATTTTATACGGCGTACTGCCGGTTCTGCAGGGCACGCTGGCGGGCCTCGCGGCGGTACCGGCATCGGTGCTAAGCGTGGCTGAAGGGATGGGGATGAGTCGCGGCCAGCGGCTGCGCAAGGTTGAACTGCCGCTTGCGGCACCGGTTATCATTGCCGGGATCCGCACGTCGGTGATTATTAACATCGGGACGGCGACCATTGCGTCTACGGTCGGTGCCAATACGCTGGGAACGCCGATAATTATCGGCCTGAGCGGGTTTAATACGGCTTACATTGTGCAGGGGGCGGTGCTGGTCGCGCTGGCGGCAATCGTCGTCGATCGCCTTTTTGAGCGGCTGGCGCTGTACCTCAGCCGACACCGCCGCGAACAATAAACGAGTATCCTGCCAGCATCACGCCGCCGATACCGCTCACGGCCATCAGGACAAAAAGGGTAATAATGGCCAGTTTGGTTGCCTTCATCATGTTCTCCTGTTGTTAACGGAACAATTATACGGTGAAGCGCAGCTGTTAATGAACCATTAAATGCCGTTATGGCTCATCCGGGCCAAGGGAATAAACCGGGTAACCATTCTCTCGCCATTCCGTCAGCAGCTGTTGCTGCGTGGCGGACGGCACTTCGCCACACCAGACCAGCAGGGTCTGACCGTCGAAAAATTCGGGCTTAAGCTGCGCCAGCGAGTGCGCCAGCACGTCCACGCGCCAGCCCTTCTGGGTCGCAATCCACGCTTCCAGCCACAGGCGGGTGGTATCGTGCACGTTCCAGCCGACCACCAGCGCATCTTTTCCGGCCTTGTTCTTCGCCGAGGCAAGGCAGACGGCAATGTAGTTGATCAGCACCCCGTCGAGCATGCTGAGCAGCGCCTGCAGGGTGGACTGCTGGCACTGCAGGCGTCGACGGAGCGGAATGAAGAGATGGTTGATCAGCGTCTGTGCCGGATAATCGCGGCCTTGCTCTTTTATCCATGCGCGCAGGCGCTGAAGGTTGCCGGCCTGCAGGAGTCGCAGCAGGGTTTCCTGCTGTTCGCGCCAGAGGTGTTGCGTGTCCGGATCGTCGTGGCTCAGCAGGGACTTCACCTTGCCGACCTGCACCCCGTTGTCGATCCAGCTTTTAATTTCGCGAATGCGGTCGATGTCGGCCTCATTGAAAAGGCGATGCCCACCGTCGGTCCTCTGCGGTTTGAGTAATCCATACCGTCGCTGCCACGCCCGTAGGGTAACGGGATTGATATCACAAAGGAGTGCCACTTCACCTATTGTGTAAAGCGCCATATTCGCCCCCTGGCTTACGCGTCCCCAGCTTAACTGTAGACTCACTTTGGCGAACCAGGAAGGATTGATTGATTTTTGAACAAACAATGCGAAGCATGCGCGATATTCAGAAAAAGGTGTGATAACGGACACGATTTTGCGCTTTTTTGGGATGCTTCAAAGAAAGTAAACCCGCATCAGTGTATGTTACGCGTTTTTAGCGTGTGCGGTTTTGAGTATGTACGAGTTTAATCTGGTGCTGCTGTTGCTTCAGCAGATGTGCGTGTTTCTTGTCATTGCCTGGCTGATGAGCAAAACGCGCCTGTTTATCCCGCTGATGCAGGTCACCGTACGTCTGCCGCATAAGCTGCTCTGCTACGTCACCTTCTCTATTTTCTGCATCATGGGGACCTATTTTGGTCTCCATATCGAAGACTCTATTGCCAATACGCGCGCGATCGGCGCGGTGATGGGCGGGCTGCTGGGCGGTCCCGTCGTCGGTGGCCTTGTCGGTTTAACCGGGGGGCTGCATCGCTATTCCATGGGCGGGATGACGGCGCTCAGCTGTATGATCTCCACGATCGTGGAAGGACTGCTCGGCGGGCTGGTGCACAGCTACATGATCAAACGCGGCCGCCCGGATAAAGTCTTTAGCCCGCTCACCGCCGGTGCCATTACCTTTGTGGCCGAAATGGCGCAGATGGCGATCATTCTGCTCATTGCCCGTCCGTTTGAAGATGCGCTGCACCTGGTCAGCAGTATTGCCGCCCCGATGATGGTAACCAACACCGTGGGCGCGGCGCTGTTTATGCGTATTCTGCTCGACAAGCGCGCCATGTTTGAGAAGTACACCTCGGCGTTTTCCGCCACGGCGCTGAAGGTCGCCGCCTCAACCGAAGGGATCCTGCGCCAGGGGTTTAACGAAGAGAACAGCATGAAGGTCGCGCAGGTGCTTTACAAGGAGCTGGATATCGGCGCGGTGGCCATAACCGACCGCGAGCGGCTGCTGGCCTTTACCGGCACCGGGGACGATCACCATCTGCCGGGTAAACCGATCTCCTCAGCCTACACGCTGCGCGCCATTGAAACCGGTGAGGTGGTGTATGCCGACGGTAACGAAGTGCCTTACCGCTGTTCGCTGCATCCGCAGTGCAAGCTGGGCTCCACGCTGGTGATTCCGCTGCGCGGGGAAAACCAGCGGGTGATGGGCACTATCAAGCTGTATGAGGCAAAGAACCGTCTGTTCAGCTCGATCAACCGCACCCTGGGAGAGGGGATTGCCCAGCTGCTGTCCGCGCAAATTCTGGCCGGGCAGTATGAACGGCAGAAAGCGCTGCTGACGCAGTCCGAAATTAAGCTGCTGCATGCCCAGGTCAACCCGCATTTCCTGTTCAATGCCCTCAACACGCTCAAAGCGGTGATCCGCCGCGACAGCGATCAGGCCGCGCAGCTGGTGCAGTTTCTGTCGACCTTTTTCCGCAAGAACCTGAAACGGCCGTCCGAGATCGTGACCCTCGCCGACGAGATTGAGCACGTGAATGCCTATCTGCAGATTGAGCAGGCGCGTTTCCAGTCGCGCCTGCAGGTGACGCTCTCCGTCCCGGACGAGCTGGCGTATCAGCATCTCCCGGCCTTTACCCTGCAGCCTATTGTCGAAAACGCCATTAAACACGGCACGTCACAGCTTCTGGGGACAGGGGAGATAACCATTGCCGCCAGCCGTTTTAACCACCATCTGGTGCTGGATATTGAAGATAATGCCGGGCTTTACCAGCCTTCCGCCTCCGGCGGTTTAGGGATGAGCCTGGTGGATAAACGCCTGCGCGCGCATTTTGGCGATGACTGTGGCATTACCGTCGCCTGTGAGCCAGACCGATTTACCCGTATTACCGTACGACTGCCGCTGGAGGAAAACGCATGTTAAGAGTGCTGATTGTGGATGACGAGCCGCTGGCACGGGAAAACCTGCGCGTTCTGCTGCAGGAGCCGCCTGATATAGAGATTGTGGGGGAGTGCGCGAACGCGATTGAGGCCATCGGTGCGGTGCACAAACTGCGCCCGGACGTGCTGTTCCTCGACATTCAGATGCCCCGCATCAGCGGGCTGGAGATGGTCGGCATGCTCGACCCGGCGCATCGCCCCTACATCGTGTTCCTGACGGCGTTCGACGAATATGCCGTTAAGGCCTTTGAGGAGCACGCGTTTGACTATTTACTCAAGCCGATTGAAGAGAAGCGTCTGGAAAAAACGCTCACCCGTTTACGCCAGGAGCGAACCGTACAGGACGTCACGCTGCTGCCGGAAAACCAGCAGCCGCTGAAGTTTATCCCCTGCACCGGGCACAGCCGAATCTACCTTCTGCAGATGGATGATGTGGCGTTCGTCAGCAGCCGCCTGAGCGGGGTGTTTGTCACCAGCGCGGAAGGGAACGAAGGGTTTACCGAGCTGACCCTGCGCACGCTGGAGAGCCGCACGCCGCTGATCCGCTGCCATCGCCAGTATCTGGTGAACATGGCGCACCTGAAGGAGATCCGCCTGGAAGATAACGGCCAGGCCGAGCTGGTGCTGCGTGCCGGGCAAACGGTACCCGTCAGCCGTCGCTATCTGAAGAGTTTGAAAGAGGCGATTGGCCTGTAAAACTGGTACACTGCGCGCCATTGCAACATCGACAGTTAAAGGCACTCATGATTAGTAATGACATTCTTCGTAGCCTGCGCTACACCCTGAAAGCAAACAACAACGACATGGTGCGCATTCTTGCGCTGTCCGATATGGAAGCCACGTCTGCAGGTTTCGATACCTGGATGACCAAAGAGGATGAAGAGGGGTTTGTTCGCTGCCCGGATATTATCCTTTCTGGCTTCCTGAACGGCCTTATCTACGATAAGCGCGGCAAAGATGAGTCTGCGCCAGAGCTGGCGCTTGAGCGTCGCGTGAACAACAACACGGTGCTGAAAAAGCTGCGCATCGCGTTCTCGCTTAAAACGGACGATATTGTGGCGATCATGACGGAGCAAAAATACCGCGTATCCGTGCCGGAAGTGACCGCCATGATGCGCGCGCCGGATCATAAAAACTACCGCGAATGCGGCGACCAGTTTCTGCGCAATTTCCTGCGCGGGTTGACCCACCGGGTGCATCACCCGAAAGTGTGATTTGCCCAGCGGCGCTGCGCTTGCAGGCCTACGGGTTTTGTAGGCCGGGTAAGGCGAAGCCGCCACCCGGCAAAAAAAAAGCCGGATAAGTATCCGGCTTTTTTGTTATTTCACCTGCTGACCCGGCTTCGCGCCTTCGTCTGGGCTTAACAGGAAGATATCTTTCCCGCCAGGGCCGGCGGCCATCACCATCCCCTCGGAGATGCCGAAGCGCATTTTGCGCGGCGCCAGGTTCGCCACCATCACGGTCTGACGACCGATCAGCACCTGCGGGTCCGGATACGCTGAGCGGATGCCGGAGAAGACGTTGCGCTTCTCGCCGCCCAGATCCAGCGTCAGACGCAGCAGCTTGTCAGAACCTTCCACGAACTCCGCGTTTTCAATCAGCGCCACGCGCAGATCGACTTTGGCGAAATCGTCAAAGGTAATGGTTTCCTGAATCGGATCGTCCGCCAGCGGGCCGGTAACCGGTGCCGCAGCCGCCTTCACCTCTTCTTTAGACGCTTCCACCAGGGCTTCAACCTGCTTCATCTCGATGCGGTTGTACAGCGCCTTGAAGGTGTTCACCTTGTGGCCGAGCAGCGGCTGAGCCATTGCATCCCAGGTCAGTTCAGTGTTCAGGAACGCTTCAGCACGGGCTGCGAGCTGCGGCAGAACCGGCTTCAGGTAGGTCATCAGCACGCGGAACAGGTTGATGCCCATTGAGCAGATGGCCTGCAGGTCGGCATCGCGGCCTTCCTGTTTCGCTACCACCCACGGCGCCTGCTCGTCGACATAGCGGTTCGCCAGGTCAGCCAGGGCCATGATTTCACGTACCGCTTTGCCGAACTCGCGCGCTTCCCAGGCTTCGCCAATGGTTGCCGCCGCGTCGGTAAAGGTTTGGTACAGGGCAGGGTCAGCCAGTTCGGCCGCCATCACGCCGTCAAAACGCTTGGCGATAAAGCCCGCGTTGCGGGACGCCAGGTTCACCACCTTGTTGACGATGTCCGCGTTCACGCGCTGCACGAAATCTTCCAGGTTCAGGTCGATATCGTCGATGCGGGAAGAGAGCTTCGCGGTGTAGTAGTAGCGCAGGCTGTCCGCGTCGAAGTGGTTCAGCCAGGTGCTGGCTTTGATGAACGTCCCGCGGGACTTGGACATCTTCGCGCCGTTCACCGTCACGTAGCCGTGCACGAACAGGTTGGTTGGCTTGCGGAAGTTGCTGCCTTCCAGCATCGCCGGCCAGAACAGGCTGTGGAAGTAAACGATGTCTTTACCGATGAAGTGATACAGCTCGGCAGTGGAATCTTTCTTCCAGTATTCGTCGAAGCTGACGGTGTCGCCACGCTTGTCGCACAGGTTCTTGAAGGAGCCCATGTAGCCGATTGGCGCGTCCAGCCAAACGTAGAAGTATTTGCCCGGCGCGTTCGGGATTTCAAAGCCGAAGTACGGCGCATCGCGGGAGATATCCCACTGCTGCAGGCCGGATTCGAACCACTCCTGCATTTTATTCGCCACCTGCTCCTGCAGCGCGCCGCTGCGGGTCCACGCCTGCAGCATTTCGCTGAAGGACGGCAGGTCGAAGAAGAAGTGCTCGGAATCACGCATCACAGGCGTGGCGCCGGAAACCACGGATTTCGGCTCGATAAGCTCGGTTGGGCTGTAGGTCGCGCCGCACACTTCGCAGTTATCGCCGTACTGGTCCGGGGATTTACATTTCGGACAGGTTCCTTTGACGAAACGGTCCGGCAGGAACATGCCTTTTTCCGGATCGTACAGCTGAGAGATGGTGCGGTTTTTAATAAAACCGTTCTCTTTCAGACGGGTGTAGATCAGCTCCGACAGCTCGCGGTTTTCGTCGCTGTGCGTGGAGTGATAGTTGTCATAGCTGATGTCAAAGCCAGCAAAATCAGTCTGATGCTCCTGACTCATTTCGGCAATCATCTGTTCCGGGGAAATCCCCAGCTGCTGCGCTTTCAGCATGATCGGCGTGCCGTGAGCATCGTCCGCACAGATGAAATTAACCTCGTGGCCGCGCATTCGCTGGTAACGGACCCAGACATCAGCCTGGATATGCTCCAGCATGTGGCCGAGGTGGATTGAGCCGTTGGCGTACGGCAGTGCGCACGTTACCAGAATTTTCTTCGCGACTTGAGTCATAGTAGGCATTACTTCTTTTAACTGTGAAAAGGGTTTTTGATATTACCAAAAGGGGCATTATTAAGTAAGCACAAACCACGGCCTTTCAGGTAAACTTGTTCATCTAAGGTCTTATTCACAAGAACAAAGGAGTCGGGATGAGTTCTCAATCCCAGGCCAAATCACCGGAAGCCTTACGAGCAATGGTCGCCGGGACGCTGGCTAACTTTCAGCATCCAACCCTGAAGCACAATCTCACTACGCTGAAAGCGTTACACCACGTTGCCTGGCTGGACGACACGCTGCACATTGAACTGCAGATGCCGTTCGTCTGGACCAGCGCCTTTGACGCGCTGAAAGAGCAAACCAGCTCTGAGCTGCTGCGCATTACCGGCGCAAAAGCCATTGACTGGAAGCTGAGCCACAGCATCGCCACGCTGAAGCGCGTGAAAAACCAGCCTGGCGTGAACGGCGTGAAAAACATCATTGCCGTCAGTTCGGGCAAGGGCGGGGTGGGGAAATCTTCTACCGCCGTTAACCTGGCGCTGGCGCTGGCGGCGGAAGGGGCAAAGGTCGGTATTCTGGATGCGGATATCTACGGCCCGTCTATTCCGAACATGCTGGGCGCGGAAAACCAGCGCCCATCCTCGCCGGACGGCACCCACATGGCGCCAATCATGGCGCACGGTCTGGCAACCAACTCCATCGGTTATCTGGTGACCGACGATAACGCCATGGTCTGGCGCGGTCCGATGGCCAGCAAGGCGCTGCTGCAGATGCTGCAGGAGACGATGTGGCCGGACCTGGATTATCTGGTGCTGGACATGCCGCCGGGCACCGGTGACATCCAGCTCACGCTGGCGCAGAACATTCCGGTTACGGGGGCGGTTGTTGTGACTACGCCGCAGGATATCGCGCTTATCGACGCCAAAAAAGGCATCGTGATGTTTGAGAAGGTGGAAGTGCCGGTGCTCGGTATCGTCGAGAACATGAGCATGCACATCTGCAGCAACTGCGGTCACCACGAACCTATCTTCGGTACCGGTGGCGCAGAAAAACTGGCCGCGAAGTATCATACCCAACTGCTGGGACAGATGCCGCTGCACATTACCCTGCGTGAAGATCTGGACAGCGGAAAGCCGACGGTGGTCAGCCGTCCGGATAGTGAATTTGCAGAAATGTATCGCCAGCTGGCGGGACGCGTCGCAGCGCAGCTCTACTGGCAGGGCGAAATCATCCCAGGGGAAATCGCGTTCCGCGCGGTGTAATTTCTCTTCGCTTAGTGCCGGGTGGCGGCTTCGCCTTACCCGGCCTACGAAATACGGTTTTGTAGGTCAGGTAAGCGAAGCGCCACCTGACTTTACCCAAGCCGAAAATGCATCAGATAGTACTCTCCGTCCGGAGAATTACCCGTCGCCTCAATGTGCCAGCCGTGTCGCTGGTAAAACGCAATAGCCCGCGCATTCTTCACCAGGCACTTAAGCGAACCCGTACTGGTAAACGTCTTCTGAACCTGCTCCAGGAGCAACTTCCCGACCCCGAGACTTTGATACTGCGGGTCAACAAACAGGTTGTGCAGGAAATTATCGTTCGTCCAGACGGAGGCAAAACCCAGGCGATGCCCGTTCTGAACAGCAACCCAAATCACTTCGTCACGGGTTGCCGCGTCAAAGTCTTCCAGCTGCCAGTCTGCACTCTCCAGCCATGGCCAGGCTTCGCGTCGGGCGTGGAGGTAGAGCGTGCGCAGGAAAGGGCGGTCACTTTCCTGCCAGGGGCGAATCAGGATTGCGTTAGCGGTGATAGAAAATATCTCCATTGTAGGCTTTGTAGATCTTGCCATCAGTATCGCCAATCAGCACGTAGTTCTCACCCATGTAGGTCCAGTGGGTTCCGGCATCCGGAGCCGGCAGGTTACGCAGCTGGTACTGTTTGATGGTGTACTCCGGCGTTTGATACTGCGCCGGTGCCGTGTCGCCAATCTTGAATTTCGTAAAGTCAGCGATGAACTCTTGTTCTTCATAGGCCTTGATGCCAGATGGCGCAGCGGCCGTTTGCGGGGCAGCGAATGCGGATCCCGCCAGAGACAGTAATACACCCAGAAGCAGCAATTTACGCTTAGCCATTTTTTCTCCAGTGATATCGTTTCAGATACTTTTCGTCTGCGGGTTGTGCAAAGCGGAGCAGACGGTCCATTTTAAGTATCAACGCAGGGTATGTTTGAAAAAAAATGTAACAAAAGTGGACGGTTTTGTGTAGTCGAATTGAAGGATGCTCATCATTGCGATGAATATTGTCTGCGCTTTATATTGTTAATATTTATTATTTCATTAATTAATTCTGAAAATAACTTTTCGCGTCAAAATTGGACTGCTATGCGAATGCTTTCCCACTGAAGAAGATTTAATATTGTCTTCGGATGAAGCGGGATTACTTCCGTTTTTTTTACAGGTTTGAGTATTGCTTTTGTTTTTTAGAGAGCGGTTCGGTCACGTTTTACAATGCCAGAATTTCATATTGCATAAGAATAAATAATTAAATTTCATAATCTTAGCTAAAGTCTCTTTGCAAGCTTGACGATAAACGCAACGTTAAAAAGAAATATTTATATAATGAAAGCTACAACTGCATTTTCGCTGTTATTTCTTACTGTTAGTCAATTAACAGGGTGTGTATTTTCCCCCGGGCAGAACTTGAGTGTATCCGGGAAAAAAGTCATTGCTGCGGAAGACGCCAATTATCAGCTTGATAAGCGCGTGGAAATTTTTCCTCTGACGCCGGGATTGATTGAAAAACTGCGTCCGGCCGTATCGAAATCTCAGGCAAATCCTAATCTGGATGAGCAGATCAAAAACTGGGAATACCGCATTGGCACAGGCGACATCCTGACGGTCACCGTCTGGGATCACCCGGAATTAACGACGCCCGCAGGGCAATATCGAAGTGCGAGCGATGCCGGCAACTGGGTCAACGCCGATGGTACGCTCTTTTATCCCTACGTCGGTAAGCTGCGGGTGGCGGGAAAAACAGTTTCACAGGTACGTGAAGAGATTACAACTCGACTGGATAAGGTCATTGAGAGCCCGCAGGTGGACGTCAGCATTGCCGCCTTCCGTTCGCAAAAAGCCTACGTCACCGGAGAGGTCGAAAAATCGGGCCAGCAGCCCATAACCAATATTCCGCTGACGGTGATGGATGCGGTCAACGCCGCTGGCGGTCTTTCTGCGGATGCCGACTGGCGTAACGTCGTGCTCACGCATGATGGCCAGGACTCCCGTCTTTCGCTCTATGCGCTGATGCAGCATGGCGATTTGACTCAAAATAAGCTGCTTTATCCTGGCGATATCCTGTTTATTCCACGCAACGACGCGCTGAAGGTGTTCGTGATGGGCGAGGTGGTTAAGCAGAGCACGCTTAAGATGGATCGTAGCGGCATGACGCTGGCCGAAGCCCTGGGGAATGCCGGGGGGCTTAACCAAAATATGGCCGATGCAACCGGTATTTTTGTTATTCGGCAGGTAGCGAAAAAAGGCGACACGGGCAAAATTGCCAACATCTATCAGCTGAATGCGGAAGATGCGTCAGCCATGGTGCTGGGTACGGAATTCCAGCTGGAACCGTATGACATTGTCTACGTTACCACCGCACCGTTATCACGCTGGAATCGCGTGATCACCCAACTGGTGCCTACCATCAGCGGCGTTCATGACCTGACCGAAACCGTTCGTTACATCAGATCGTGGCCGCAGTAATGTTCCAGTCAATCTTAGTGGTCTGCACCGGCAATATTTGCCGTTCACCGATAGGTGAGCGGCTGTTGCGTCAGCAATTACCCGGCAAGCAGGTGACCTCGGCAGGGATTTTGGGGCTTGAAGGGCATCCGGCAGATGCGACTGCGCAGGCTGTGGCCCGGCGTCATGGCGTTTCGCTGGAGGGGCATGTTGCGCGCAAGGTGACGCGCAGCCTGTTGCAAAAATCCGATTTGATTCTGGTGATGGAGCCGGAACACCTCCGGTTCATAGCCACAATGGCCCCGGAGAACCGGGGAAAATCGCTGCTCTTTGGACAATGGCTGGAAACCAGGGACATTCCCGACCCGTATCACAAAAGTCGTGAAGCCTATGAATATGTTTTCGAGCAATTAGGAAAAGCCAGTCAGGAATGGGCTCGTCGTTTGAGTCAACAAGGAATCAAGCAGTAATGTCGTCTTCAAAATCAGAAAAATATAGTGCTGCAACGTCGCAGAATAATGAGATCGATCTTCTTCAGCTGCTTGCTGAGATGTTTGATAACCGCGTGACGATCGCGTGCGTCACGCTCCTGCTTACGGTATGTGCGGGGATCTACGCGTTCAGCACCACGCCAGTTTATCAGGCTGATGCCCTGGTACAGGTTGAAGCGAAGCAGGACAACTCGCTGCTCAAGACCCTGGCCCCGTTCGGGTCAGATCTCTCGCCCGACGTCGCGCCAGAACTTTTACTCCTTAAATCACGAATGATCCTGGGAGAAACCGTCGATCGGTTAGGGCTGACGTACAGCGTTAAGCGGCGCGTATTGCCTGTTATCGGGTCTTTGTGGGAACAGGTGCAGGGACGTAAATCCGACAAAATAACGATTGGCGCGCTGACTATTCCTCTTCTGGAAGGGAAGCCACAAACGCTTTTACTCACCGTACAGGAGGAAGGGCGGTATCGTCTTGAGGGAAATACGCTTGAGGCAGACGGCGTTGTGGGGAGAACGCTGGTTAAAGATGGAATATCGCTTCTGGTGACATCCCTCGGCGCGGAACCCGGCACCCAGTTTACCCTCGAATCCGTCACACGGCTTGACGCGATCAACGCCATTCAGAACAGGCTCACGGTTGTAGAGTCGGCGAAACAGAGCGGTATGATCGCATTAACGTTAACGGGTGAAGACCCCGGCAAGATCGCCACGGTGCTCAATACGATTGCTGAAAATTTTCTCAGTCAGAATATTGCGCGCCAGGAAGCGAAAGACTCGCGCAGCCTCACGTTCTTACAGGATCAATTACCTAAGATAAGCCGGGAGCTGGATGAAGCCGAAGCGCGACTGAATGCCTACAGAGAGCAGCGTGATTCTGTCGACTTGTCTCTGGAGGCAAAATCGGTTCTCGATCAGGTGGTTAACGTGGAAAACCAGCTTAACGAGCTGACGTTTCGCGAAGCAGAGGTTTCCCAGCTTTTCAAAAAGGACCATCCCACCTACCGCGCTTTGCGGGAGAAGAAACAAACGCTTGAGCGTGAGCGCGCGCGTCTGAATAGCCGCGTCTCATCCATGCCTTCCACGCAGCAGGAAATCTTACGCCTGAGTCGTGACGTTGAATCCGGGCGTACCATATACCTGCAGCTGCTGACGCGTCAGCAAGAGCTGAGTATCTCGCGCTCCAGCGCTATCGGCAACGTGCGGATTATCGATCCGGCCGTGACGCAGCCGGCCCCAATCAAGCCGCGCAAAGCGCTCATTATCGTGCTGGGTATGCTGATGGGCTTGATGCTCTCTGCTGGAACGGTTTTAGTGCGCTCAGCCTTTAAGCGAGGCATTACCTCGTCAGAACAGCTGGAAGTGCAGGGGATACCGCTTCTGGCGACGCTCCCGCGCTCGGTGTGGCTCTGGAAAAAAACGCACCTGCGCAGGAGAAACCTGTTTGCTTCCCACTGGAAGCACAGGACGTCGAACATCCCTTTTCTGCCCGTTGACCGTCCGGCAGATATGTTTGTCGAGGCGGTGCGCGGGCTGCGCACCAGCCTGCATTTTACCATGATGGATGCCTCAAACCGGATCGTCGTGGTGTCTGGCCCCACGCAGGACTGCGGAAAGACGCTGGTCAGTACGTCACTGGCGTCGATTGCCGCTCAGGCCGGACAGCGAGTGCTGTTTATTGATGCGGATATGCGCAAGGGATATGTCCATAACGTTTTCAAACTGAGCAATCATCGTGGACTATCCAGCGTGCTTGGAGGCGCCGTTGAGTGGCAGGAGGCAATTCAACGCGTTGAGAAAGGCGGTTTTGATGTATTGACCTGCGGACCCCAACCTTCGCATCCCGTTGAGCTGCTGATGAGCGAACGCTTCCAGACTATGGTGTCGCAGATAGACAACCATTATGACATCGTGATTGTCGACACCCCGCCTGTGCTTGCCGTGACGGATGCCTTGCTGATAGCCAGAGCAGCGGCTACGACGCTGCTGGTTGCCAGGTTTGGTAAAACCAGCGTCAAGGAGATCGAGCACTGCCTGAAGCGTCTGCAGCAAATGGGTGTGCGGGTGAATGGCGCGATCCTCAATGATATCGTGAAATCGGCAGCGCTCTATTACAACTCGGGATATAGCCATTACGACTACGGCTATACCCAGGAGTAAACCTGGCGCGACACTTCTTTACAGCGTGATGGCGTATTGCCCGTTAAGATGACCTTCGTTGAAACATGAGGTCACAATGGATAACCGCAAAATCAGTCGACTGCGCCGCTGGGCGCGGGAAGGGATCATACTCGTTCTGCTGACGCTGGCCGTAGTGTGGGGTGTTGATCGGTATCGTAAACCGGCACTCCCCGCCAGCTTTAGTGCAACACCGATGCAGAGCATCGACGGCAACATTCACGATATCGCGGCGCTCAGCCAGGAGCGTCCGCTGCTGATTTACGTCTGGGCCACCTGGTGCAGCATATGCCGTTACACGACGCCTTTCGTTAATCAGCTGGCAGAAGAGGGCGGGAACGTGTTGAGTATTGCCATGCGTTCCGGTGATAACGCAAAGCTTGCGCGCTGGGTTGAAAAGAAACAGCTGAAAATGCCGGTGATAAATGATGAAAACGGTGCGTTATCGCAGCTGTGGCAGGTGAGCGTAACGCCGACGCTGGTGATTGTGTCGAAGGGTAATGTGGTCAGTACCACGACGGGCTGGACGAGCTACTGGGGATTAAAAACCAGGATGTGGTGGGCAGGGCTTTAAAATAACCCCTCTCCCGGCGGAAGAGGGGTGTTGTATTACTTAGCCAGAACTTCCTGCGCGGTGCGCTCAACCAGAGACAGCAGGATTTTAATATCTTCCAGCGTCACGGTTGGGTTCAGCAGCGTCAGCTTCAGGCAGGTGACGCCGTTATGCTCGGTCACACCGACGTTCGCACGGCCGGATTCCAGCAGCGCATCACCAATTTTCTGGTTCAACAGGGCGATGCCCGCGTCATCCGTCTTCACCTGTCCGCGGAAGCGGAACAGGACGCTTGCCAGCTGTGGCTGCATAACCAGTTCCAGAGCAGGCTGCTCCTTCACGTAGGCCGCAACCTGCTGCGCCAGCGTTACGCCGCAATCGATGATCGCCGCGTATTGCTCCTGACCCAGCGCTTCCAGGCTCATCCACAGCTTCAGCGCGTCGAAACGACGGGTGGTCTGCAGAGATTTGGACACCAGGTTAGGCACGCCCGCTTCTTCGTCGAACTCAGAGTTCAGGTAGGCCGCCTGATAGCGCATCAGCTCATAGTGACGCGCTTCTTTCAGCAGGAACGCGCCGCAGCTGATGGTCTGGAAGAACTGCTTGTGGAAGTCCAGGGTGACGGAATCCACCAGCTCGATGCCGTCCAGGTAGTGACGATACTGCTCAGACATCAGCAGCGCGCCGCCCCAGGCCGCATCAACGTGTACCCAGATGTTCTGCTTCGCGGCCAGTTCTGCAATCGCACGCAGCGGGTCGATAGCACCGGCATCGGTGGTACCTGCCGTCGCGACGATCGCCAGAATCTGCTCGCCGTTCGCATTGCACTGTTCAATTTTCGCCGCCAGATCGGTCAGATCCATGCGGGAGAATTCGTCCGTTTTCACCTGCACCACGGACTGGTAGCCCAGACCCATCAGCGCCATGTTTTTCTGCACGGAGAAGTGCGCGTTTTCGGAGCACAGCACGCGAATTTTGCGCAGATCGCCCACCAGACCGTCCTGCTGAACGGAGTGACCCTGACGCGCGAAGAACGCATCGCGAGCCAGCATCAGGCCCATCAGGTTGCTCTGGGTGCCGCCGCTGGTGAAGACACCTGCGTCGCCGGCCTGATAACCCACGCGGGTACGCAGCCACTCGATCAGTTTGATCTCGATAATGGTTGCGGACGGGCTTTGATCCCAGGAGTCCATACTCTGGTTAGTGGCGTTGATCAGCACTTCCGCCGCCTGGCTTACCACCAGGCTTGGGCAGTGCAGGTGCGCCACACACTGCGGGTGATGAACGGACAAGCTGTCTTTCAGGAAGAACTCCACGGCGCGTTCAATCGCCGCTTCGTTGCCCAGCCCCTTTGGGTTGAAATCCAGCTTAATACGGTCGCGCAGTTCCGCGACCGTTTTGCCCTGGTACATCTCAGGCTGTTTCAGCCACTGCATCACAGCCTGAGTGCTTTGTTCAATCGCCTGCTGGTAAGCTTCAATGCTCTGCGCAGAGGAGAACAAAATTGGGTTTGAATCAGACATCGTAATCAATAACTCCGGTTACGCCGGGCGAACGCCCGCAGCAAGCAGTGCCTGCTCAAATTTATCCAGGAAGATTTTCAGCTCTTCGTCGCTGATCAGCAGAGACGGCAGCAGACGCAGAACGATACCGTTACGGCCACCGCGCTCCAGAATCAGACCGGCTTCGAAGCACTTCTTCTGAATCAGTGCAGACAGCTCGCCGTCGCCCGGGAAGCAGCCCATGTGGTCAGCGGCTTCGTCTGGCTTAACGATCTCAATACCGATCATCATGCCCAGACCGCGCACGTGGCCGATCACCGGATAGCGTTTCGCCATCTCTTTCAGCTGGCCTTTCAGCCATTCGCCCTGTGCAGCCACTTTGCCTGCGATGTTCTGGTCTTTCAGGATTTTCAGCGTCGTCAGACCAGTTGCCATCGCCAGCTGGTTGCCGCGGAAGGTACCGGTGTGGTGACCTGGCGCCCATGCATCGAACTGCTTTTTGATACCGAGCACGGCCAGCGGCAGACCGCCACCCACTGCTTTAGACATCACGATGATGTCTGGCTCAATGCCAGCGTGTTCGAAGGCGAAGAATTTACCGGTACGGGCAAAGCCAGCCTGAACTTCGTCGAGGATCAGCAGAATGCCGTGTTCCTGAGTCACTTTACGGATGCGCTGCAGCCACTCAGCCGGAGCCGGGTTCACGCCGCCTTCGCCCTGAACGGCTTCCAGAATCACCGCTGCAGGTTTACGCACGCCGCTTTCAACGTCGTTGATCAGGTTATCGAAGTAGTAAGTCAGCGCTTTCACGCCCGCTTCACCACCGATACCCAGCGGGCAACGGTACTCGTGCGGGTAAGGCATGAACTGTACTTCTGGCATCATACCGTCAACCGCTTCTTTCGGAGACAGGTTGCCGGTCACGGACAGCGCGCCGTGGGTCATACCGTGGTAACCACCAGAGAAGCTGATGATACCGCTACGACCGGTCACTTTTTTCGCCAGCTTCAGCGCCGCTTCAACGGCGTCCGCACCGGATGGACCGGTGAACTGCAGGCAGTACTCTTTGCCCTGACCAGGCAGCAGAGAGAGGAGGTATTCAGAAAACGCGTCTTTCAGAGGCGTAGTCAGATCCAGGGTATGTAACGGCAAGCCGCTGGTAATGACATTTTGGATGCTTTTCAGCACATCAGGATGGTTATGGCCAAGCGCAAGGGTCCCCGCACCTGCTAAACAGTCAAGGTATTCTTTATTGTCTGCATCGGTGATCCACACGCCTTCTGCTTTAGTAATTGCTAAAGGCAGTTTGCGCGGATAACTCCTGACGTTAGATTCAAACTCGGCCTGACGGGCCAGATAGGTTTCGTTGCTTTTGTGGGCATCTACGGTGTCAATACGGACTTTATCCGTCATCATATCACTCCTACAACCGCCGCTTCGTTATGAGCCACGATTGAATAAAAAGTTAAAAAACAGATGGGGGCCTGAAAAAAACGCCGCCAATATAGAGCCTTTTGCCACGGGGCTCAATGGTTAATTTGTTTACTGTTTTGTGACACGGGGCTGCGGGGAGAAAATATCCCCATTTTTAAAATGAAAATTGCATTTTATGCCAAATAAAAACAGCCTGTTACAGGCTGTTTGTCCGGCGTGTAAAGTCGCAGAAAAGAGTGTGACAAAACGTGCCATCGAATAGCAAAAAAGGAGGCTGGCTGTCTCTATTCCTGCGTCATGCGCAAAAAGCGGTGCTCATGATGCATGCACAACGGAATCACGCATTAAAAAAGGACTTTCAACGCGCGTGGTGTTCTGATGCTCTTCGCCGTTAATAATATGCAAGGCGCTCAGGCGGCCAATTTCATAGTGTGGCAGTTGAACCGTAGTGAGAGGAGGCAGGAACAACTCCCCGATACCCACCATATTGTCATAGCCGATTACCGCGACGTCTTCCGGTATGCGAAGCCCTTGCGCCAGCAGCGTCTGGTAGACCATAAACGCGATACGGTCGTTGCCGCAGATAACGGAGTCGAACCCCGGAATGCCATTCTGCATGTGCGCCAGCAGCACTGACGGGATATCACGATAGTGCTCGTCCCCTAACGCCATATAGCTATGCGCCAGGCTTTGTGGGTCGAGCCCCGCTTCACGGCATGCGCGTTCCAGCCCCTGACGGCGTCGGGTTGTGGCCAAATGTCCCGCAGGTAAATGCAGGCAGAGAGGCCGTCGATAACCCTGTGCGAGCAACGCCCGCACGGCGGTATACTGCCCCTGTTCATCATCAGGAATATAGCTGGCGACCTTTTCGCCGTCACTTTCGCAGTTGGCCAGCACGCAGGGAAGGGTGAGGAGTTTGGCCGGGAGAGGAACCTGACGTAACCCCATGGTGGTGTAGATAATCCCGTCAGGCCGATGAGAGAGGAGAAGGTCGACAATGGCGTCCGGGTTGTCATCGGTAAACATATTCATCACGAAGCTGTTCCAGCCGTGCATTCTGGCCGTCTCTTCAATAGACAGCGTGATGTCCACCGAGAAAGGTGTCGTCACCGTATCGAGTGCCAGTACGCCTATGGTTTTCGGCGAGGCGTGCGCGCCGCGTATTTTCTTGGCGGACAGGTCAGGAACGTAGCTGGTCTGCTCAATAGCCAGCTGAACGCGCGCCAGCGTTTCCGGTTTAAGGCGCTCCGGGCTGTTAAGCGCGCGGGAAACCGTCATCAGCGATACGTTAGCCAGCTTTGCGACGTCCTTCAGGGAAGCCATTTTATTACTCCGTTAATGCTCTGTGTGAGAGGGTATACAACTAAGTCGCTGATGTAAAAGGAAGGCTGATGCCCTGGTTAGGTCATGCTGACCTCAGTGATGAATTTTTGATCGCGATCTCATTTCCTCAATGTTAACGTTAACTTTCGTGATTAACATCTTAACTTTTAGCCAAACAGCATGAGAAAGAGATAATGTTAACGTTACCATTGCGTCATTACTCCAACATGAGAATGTCATGATGAAAACGCATCGCTCTCACAGCTACCCTTTACTGAGCGCATTACTGTTTTTCTTTTTTGTCACCTGGTCATCTTCCGGCTCGTTACTTTCCATCTGGCTTCATCAGGAAGTGGGCTTAAAAGCGGGGGATACCGGCGTTATCTATGCCGTGCTTTCCGTCTCCGCGCTTTTTGCACAAATCTGCTACGGGTTTATTCAGGACAAACTCGGCCTGCGCAAAAACCTGCTCTGGTTTCTGACCAGCCTGCTCGTTCTTTCAGGTCCGGCTTTTTTGCTGTTTGGCTATCTGCTGAAGATTAACGTGTTGCTCGGCAGCATTTTCGGCGGGATTTTTATTGGCCTGACGTTTAACGGCGGGATAGGAGTGCTCGAGTCCTATACCGAGCGCGTGGCCCGCCAGAGCCAGTTTGAGTTCGGCAAGGCGAGGATGTGGGGATCGCTTGGCTGGGCGGCGGCAACCTTTTTCGCGGGGCTGCTGTTTAACATTAATCCGAAGCTGAACTTTGCCGTCGCGAGCTGCGCAGGGCTGGTGTTTTTTATTTTGCTGGCGCGTCTCAGGGTCTCTTCCGCACCGCACGCCATGCAGGAAGCGGTGTCCGGCGGTAAGGTCACGCTGGAAGATGCCTTGCGCCTGCTGACGCTGCCGCGTTTCTGGGCGCTGGTGTTTTTCGTTATCGGCACCTGTATTTATGGCGTTTATGACCAGCAGTTCCCGGTCTATTTCTCCTCCCAGTTCCCGACGTTACAGGAAGGAAACGCCATGTACGGCTATCTCAACTCCTTCCAGGTTTTCCTTGAGGCGGCCGGTATGTTTTGCGCCCCGTGGCTGGTGAATCGCCTCGGTGCGAAAAACGGCCTGATTTTCGCGGGAATGGTGATGGCGATGCGTATGGTGGCATCGGGTCTGGTTGAGGGGCCGATACTGATCTCCATTACCAAGCTATTGCACGCGGTTGAGCTGCCCGTTTTGCTGGTCTCAATCTTTAAATACAACAGCCTGCATTTTGACAAGCGGCTCTCTTCCACCCTCTATCTGGTGGGCTTTGCCTGTACAAGCTCGGTGATCGCCTCGGTTCTGTCGCCGCTGGCCGGTTACAGCTATGAGAAATACGGCTTTGCCCAGTCCTATCTCATTATGGGGCTGTTAGTTTTCAGCACCACGCTCATCTCCATCTTCCTGTTGCGCTCGGGTAAGTCCTCTTCTGACCCGTTAATGCCGCAACCTTCCACTATCTGACTGAAAAGAGTAGACACATGACGTATTCCATTGCCAAAGCTGAACAGGAACTGCAGGCCAGACAAGGCCGTCTTAACCTGCGCTGGTATCCGCGTTACCACCTCGCCGCACGTGCCGGCTGGATGAACGACCCGAATGGCCTGGTGTGGTTTGACGGCTGGTATCACGCGTTTTACCAGCATCATCCATACTCGACTCAGTGGGGGCCGATGCACTGGGGCCATGCGCGCAGCAGGGATTTAGTTCACTGGGAACACCTTCCGGTAGCACTGGCGCCGGAAGAACCAGAAGACAAGGACGGCTGTTTTTCCGGCTCGGCGGTAGTCGATGGCGATACGCTGGCGCTGATTTACACCGGACATAAATTCCACGGCGACCCTGATGATGAGGCTAATCTCTACCAGGTGCAGTGCCTGGCGACCAGCCGTGACGGCGTTCATTTTGCCCGGCAGGGAATGATTGTTGACACGCCGCCAGGCCTGCATCACTTCCGCGACCCGAAAGTGTGGCGTGAAGGGGAGAGCTGGTACATGGTTGTCGGCGCGCGAGACGGTGAGATGGGCCAGGTGCGCGTATACCGTTCTGCCGATCTGCACGCGTGGCAGGATATGGGCGTGCTTGCGGTGGCTGAAAAAGAGATGGGCTATATGTGGGAATGCCCGGACTTTTTCACCCTCAACGGCAAACGCGTGCTGATGTTTTCGCCTCAGGGGGTGGCGACGGACGGATTCGAAAATCGCAATCTTTTCCAGAGCGGCTACCTGCTGGGCGAGTGGCAGCCCGGCCAACCTTTCGTGCGTGAAGGGGAATTTGTGGAGATGGATCGCGGGCATGATTTCTATGCGCCACAAAGCTTCCTGACTCCCGACGGCCGCCGCATCGTTATCGGCTGGCTGGACATGTGGGAATCGCCCCTGCCGGAACAGCAGGACGGCTGGGCGGGTATGCTCTCCTTACCGCGCGAGCTGACGCTGAGTGCGGATAACCGTCTGCAAATGCGCCCGGCCAGAGAAGTCGAAAGCCTGCGCAGGGCGTGGTTCCCCTGGCCGGTGAGCGCGCTTAACAATCAGCAGATCGCTCAGGTGGAAAGCTGCGACGCGCTGGAGGTCATTTTGCGGTGGGATTGCGTCAACAGCAGCGCGGAGCAGTACGGTATTCGTCTCGGAGACGGGTTACGTATCTATGTCGATGCGCAGATGCAGCGCCTGGTGCTGGAACGTCACTATCCGCAGTATGGCTTGTGCGGTACCCGAAGCGTCGCGCTTAACCTGAACGACACGCTAAACCTGCGCCTGTTCTTTGACAACTCGTCGGTGGAGGTGTTTGTCAATGAGGGGGAAGCGTGCCTCAGTAGCCGCATTTATCCTGACGCGGGGGCTCGCGAACTGGCGTTGTTTGCCTGGACGGGAAGTGCGTCGCTCATTGATGCCGGGGCGTGGCAGTTAGAGTAAATGAGTTACATCAGAAAAATTCAGTAAGGTCCGCAAATAATAAAGGCGACAGGTGTCGCCTTTATTATTATTTAATCTTTCTGGCGTAGCCCTGAAACTGACCTTCTTTACTCACCGCTAATTTGCCTTTAGCAGGATAGTAAATGAAGGTGTATAACCCTTGCGAATAAACCTTTGCCTGAGGCTCGTTTTCATCCAGCGCGCCTAATACGCCGTCAACATCTAATATCTCACCTCTAATCGTAATTTTCATCCCTTCCCATTTAAAGGTGTGCGCTGCTTTAGCTGCCTGAGCATGTTGTTTCGCGTCTTTCTTAGCCCAGATTCCCGTACCCGCAGCGGCATCACGCGCGTTCGCCCATGCTGCATTTTGTGCGGATTCATTGTAGGCATTCTGGCGGTTTTGCTCAGCCAGGTAGCACGTATCTTTGCTAATCCCCTGGCGTTCACATTCAGCCATGCGCTGAGCAGGCGACGTACATGCAGAAAGCAGAGCAGTAGCCCCCGCCATGACTACCGCTAAGAGAGTTTTTTTCATTACGCAAAGACCTTAAGTTAAAAATATGCAGCAGGAGAATGTTCAATATCCGCAAATATAATAAGAGTGATACATACAACCTAACCATATGCCAATAAGGATAAGTGCCATGTATAATATTAAAGAGATAAAAATATATTTTGCCATGCTGCTTTTCTATTAAAAGCCGACCCCTACGCCAATGGAGGCCCCCATGTTATTTGCGGTGTCATCAGAGAAACTGACTTTGGCGATCGTATGTGGATTGACGTTAACGGATGCCCCAACGGCAAGGGCGCTTTCACTATTGTACGTTGCACCGCCAGCAGAGAACATAACATGCTGATTCGTTTGTACCTGCGGTAAACCTGCCATCGCCATGGCGCCCGAGATACCGGCGTTGGCCTGTTTCTTATTATTATCCACTTCGTCGTGCAATGATTTGAACTGCTGGCGGGTGTTGTTATTCATTGCCTGTAACGTCTGCTTTGTTGCCTGAAGTTCCTGAGCGGTGGCGGTAACAGCCTGGCTGTTGTTAGCCACTTTCGTTTGCGTTGCTGCGTCAACCTGCACGCGCGTCACGGTAGTCGTCACGCCATCTTTTCCATCTACGCCGTTAGTGGGTTTAGGGGCACTTTCCAGGCTATCAAGACGGTTATCCTGCACTTTGTTAACGTTTTCCATACTGATAATTTCAGTGCCGTTCGTCATGACGCCCTGTAAAGCAGCCTCACTTTTTTGATTCGCAGTATCTGCGAGCGCACCAGCAAGTAATGCTTTTTGCTTAGCCTCATTTGTGGCTTGATCAACGATCAAAACACCTAATTTAGTCGATTGAAGGTCGCTATCAACCTGAGTTAAGCGATTGTCAGTTGAGAGATCGCGAGCAATACTATCAGCATTGTTTTGCGTAATTTGGTCTTGATGGTCAATCACAATATTTGTGATTGATGCATCGTCCCAGGCTGCAGCAGCATCGGTAATATTCATGGCGCTACCTGCTACCACCCCTAATACAAAAACAGAAATAACAGATTTCTTAAAAGCTTTCATTCGAAGGACTCACATCATTAACGTGTTGAAAAACAAATTTAAGCAAAACGGTTTTGGCTTTATAGAGCATGAAGGTATCTGTATTCCCATATATCAATACAGGTTATTCATTGCTTAGATCTTTTTTAGTTGCGTGAATAAACTATCAATTAAACCCAAACTGATTATTTTGATCTAAATCATAAATGATATGAATAAATACATGGTCAGGATACGACGCCGTGGTGATTTATTTAATGTATACATTGACTTATGGATTGTGTGGTAAGCCAGGGGAAACGTTAAGCCATTGATGAAAATACGAATGTTCAATGGGTTTAAATAAATTAATATTTCCTTTTTCTTTCATGCGAAAGAAGTTTCTATATCTTATAAAAGATGAAGGGGCACGTAATAAAAAATAAAAATAATAGCCTCAGTAAACGTGCGTAATAAAGGTTTTCAATAAGGCGTTAACAATTATTGAACCAGAATTAACTAAAGCGTAATAAATATAGGCAAATGACTGGAAAGTACGTCTGGAGATTTCAGCTATGACAAGCCCGGCGATAAATCAAAACTCCTTGCGCCTGGCCTATGGCCGCGGTTACACTACATATTGTTAATGAGTTTTTATAACTCTCTGTTTTAAAAGTATTTTGACTCGGGGTGCCCTTCTTTGTGAAGGCTGAGAAATACCCGTATTACCTGATCTGGATAATGCCAGCGTAGTCTGGCGTTTATTCATTGAAAATAAAAAGAAATTTCTAGCTTTAACGTCCTGTTTTGATAGTTCATTACTCAATGAGGCTTTCAGAATGGGCCACAGAACCATACGTCACACCATCACACGCAACGGGATTTATTACGTTCGTTTCCGCCTGCCCGGTAATAAATATTTTCGCAAGTCGCTGGAGACTGACAGCCACACCCAGGCGCAGTTGCTCATGTCTTTTGCTTCTCCTGTAATCCCTCTGGTTCAACGTGGAACCATCCAACCGGATCACTTTGGTAAGCGTCTTTCCGAGTATGGCAATAGCCTGAAGCAGCAGAATGAACAATGGCTGGCGCACCAATTTCTGAATGATGTGCGGCGCAATATTCAGCCGATGGTTGCTCAGGTAGACCGCGAGGTTGTCACTTCTTTGGTAGATGAGGAAGAACACACTGAAGCACAACCAGGACACTGGTTAACACTGGCTGGCGCGTGGAATATGTACAAAAAGGAGAAAGCCCAAAACTGGACGAAGGCAATTTCACAGGCCAATGAGCGCTTTATGGAAGTCATGTTCATTGTCCTTGGTGCATCAACAGATGTAATGACGATCACCAAGCAGGACATCAAGCAGGTGATGGAAGTTGTTGAAAACTTGCCTAAGCGTGTAGTGCAGCCTTATCGGTCAATGACGGTTCAGCAATTGATCGAGTGTGATGATGTGCCACCTGAAGATTTGGTTGGCGCTGAGTCTATCCACAAGCATTTAAAGATTTACAAATCGTTGTTCAAAACCTTCCTGACTGACAATAAAGATATTCTGGAGAAGTCTCCGACTGATGGAGTTGTCGCCGCACCGTCGAAAGCGAGGTTTGGAGCTTACAGTGCAGCAGAAATGAGAAAGTTTGTAGGGTGGGCGCTCAAGCAGCCTGATGGCTGGCAGAAATGGATCACCTTGCTGTTGGCGTACACGGGAGCCAGAAGAGGGGAGATCGCCAAGCTGGAGAAATCACAGATCAAATTTGATGAAGATAGCCAGCGGCACTATCTCCTGATCGCGGAAGGAGGGCAGGGTAAAACTGAGAACGCTACAAGGCAGGTAGTGATCCATCCCAAACTGATCGAGTGGGGGTTCCTCGATTTTGTAAACCGCCAATGGAAAAAGAAGATTTTCTCGCCTGTGTCGGGTAAGAATATGCCGAAGATCGGCAAAGTTTTAGCCGATGTTCGCGATCAGCTTGGTATTCCGTACCTTGATGATTATGGGCAGCGGCGGCTAGTTCACAGTTTCCGGCATACCATGATTTCAACCTGTTTAGCTGGTTGGGTTGGTAATCTAGCACACCTGCAACAGGTGGTAGGCCATGAGAAAAGCGGCTCAGGGATCACTAGACGCTACCTACACACGTTCCCTTTATCAACGATCTGTTATGTGATTGATGGGTTGGGTTGGGAATAGCTGGTTACTAATAAAAGAAAAGCACTAGAAATATTTGCTTTAGTAAGTTTTGGGCATCATTCGCCCCGTAATGGGGCGAAATCAAAACAAGCTATTCGGAAGACACTTGACTTTGTTTTTTTATCGTTCTGGTTTTTAGCATTTCAGTTTCTCCGGATTCTGTTAATGACCAAAAAGTGTTCATGCTCCCATCGGTTGTTTTCAAAAATTCTATTTTTATTAGGCCATAAGCTTTCAACTGTACACCTATGGTCTTAAGATCTTGAGAGGACACTTTTGCTGATGTACCACCTTTATCAGCAACCTGTTGAGCTCTCTGGGCGATAATAGACGAGACGTTTGCTTCGGAAAAATACCGTGTGAGGTATGGGGATATAGCATGAAAAATGTCTTTCCATTTCATGCTGACCGACCATATTTTTGTACCGCCAGTAGTATATTGCCCTCTAGGAAAATTCGACTGGCAATTAAAATCGAAAACGTCATCGAAATCCGCTAAATCTAAATCAAGGCTTTGGCTACGAGTTGAAGCTGCTTTTGCTAGTTCACTTTTTAACCATTCATTCTCTTTTTGTAAATCAACGATAGCCCGTAAATCAGTTTCAGATGAAGTTAGGTTGGCTCTTACCCATCCGATTGCTGGATAAGTTTTCATCGTTTTACTCATGCTTAAAGCAACCAACCCGGGTAAATCTTTGGCTGTTGCCCATGTTTTCCTGAGACGATTGGTGGAGGCCTTCTCTATGAATGCAGCTAGCTTCTCTCTGAGTTGAGAATCTTTTTCAGATTTGGCTAAAGGTAGATTTTCCGGATTCTCATGTACCAAAACAACGACGCGTAAACCTTTTGAAACTGCGTAATCGAATTCCTTTTCGGTGTAACTTAAACCATCTTCTGCGACAGAGCCATAACGACCACCAATGATCAGCAGATAATAATCACAGTCATCAATTACTTTTTTTATGAATTCCCATTGGCCATCATCGATTGCTGGGAACAACTCCATGCCTGCTGGAATGCAATCCATTTCCATCAGAGTTTGTATGACGTGTTTCCGTTCTTCTTCTAAATCCGTAAAAGTTGAACTTACGAATACCTGGTAACGTTTATCCATTTTTATCCCTTAAAAGAGGAAGGGGCATGAGCCCCTTCATTCAACATTAACCAGCGTGACGGTAGGATTCACGCACACCATCACGATAACCATCAGCGAACGCTGCTTGAGGACTTTTGTGGCGAACGGTTCCCGCCTGGCTATCAGGTAAGGCGGCTAAGTCTACCCAAACCTGTCCCGTGCGAGCCAAGCCAGCGCGGTAACCCTGATCGTAAGCGCAGCCGCAACATTTATGGCGACCTTCACCACCTTGATCGTGAGGTAAGCTGATGAAAAGAGTATTGTAACGGTGTGACTGTTTACAAATGGTCATGCAATGCTCCTTATGAGCGTTCATTTTAAGGTTTACACAACCAACCAAGCCGGGCACAATCAGACTGTCAAGAATGATGTCGAGGCTAACAATCGTTATGAGTTTGCAGACTCATGGTGGTCGTGCTTCATAGACCGGGTTCACATACGTGCTCCCGGTTTTTTTATGCATATAATCTAAGCATGAATACAATATGTAGTGCTTGAATCAAAAAACTTACACTACATGGTGAGTATTCTAGTATCGAATCTTTTCAGCACAAGGGTTGATTTTGACGTTAAATTGAGGTTGTGAAAGGATAAAAAAGGCTAAGTCCTCATACCGTAAGGCCTGGAAGACATGTCAATAATTAAGAAAAAAAATTCAAAATTTGATCGAGTGCTGATTTCTTCAACGGGGAGTCAGAATTTCGCAACATGAAGTCGCGCAATCTTTATAAAAATAATAGATGTTGTCAGTCGTTTTGATATTTGCGTGCAACATATAGTTAATATCTAGATAAGCGTAAGGATGGGACCAGAAATGTACCTCATATGGGCCGTGCTCATGTAAAGACCTTCAGCAGCTTCAGTCCTTTTTAAAACCTAGCAACTTGCTAATGATGTGCCTGCTGAGAAAAAAAATCAGTATCCCCGCCAAGATGGAAACTAATGTCTGTGCAGTCCTATCCCCGTCTATCGAACTAAAGCTACGGTCCACGAAAATGATAGAGATCCAGGTTGTAATCAAAGGGATCATAATCATTAAGACCATCCTTAATGCGAGTAAGGGTTTTTTGATCGCTTGGAAGATTAAGCCAACTGTAACGTACAAAATGACAATCGAAAGCATGCCGTACGCAAAATCGCTGATTGGATACATTTACTTACCTGTCCGGTCGAGTCCTGTTCTTCAGTTTACATCCCCCTATGGAAAATGTACCCGTAACAGTTGGTGATCTGTTAGACCGCCAGCCCAGGCCCTCAGAAAAAAACTAGAATGTTCACAAAATATCCTACAGCCGACACTCCCAGCAATGCACTTAACCACTTCATCCCATAGGCCATCACAACAGGGAAAACTTGCCACAACTGAGCATTTTACTGTTCGTTTTCTGGTCTATTTAACATAATGGTTCTTATAAGTACTTGACTAAAATGGTCAGGTATTGCTTTTCGGAGAGTTGATGCGAAGCGGGGTACACGACAGCGATCTCATCAACAGAAGGAAAGCAATCGGGAGGATTTGAGGTGAGTTCTCTTGTTCAAGGATTTTGGATGAGTTTGGCTGGTCACCACACAATTTCAGGTTTCAGGCCTTTGAAGTTGCCAGTGCATCAAATGCCATAAAAGCACATTTTTCTATTCGCAGCAGATACAGGGCTACTACGGCGACGTTACCACAACGGGCTGAAGGTCTGCCATCACCTGGTGATATTCACCGAGCCAGGCCGCCACTGTTTCGTACCATTTCCCACAACAATGTAAACAGCCAACCCACCAATAGCCCCGTATGCTCCACCAGAAGCGCTACAGCGCGTCATCTCCACACAATTGTAAACTGACAGACCGATAGCACAGCGCCCCGCTGAGAGGCTCCCACAGGCCAAGAAATGGAGGGTTTTCAGTTGATTTTGCACGAGAAATTATTATTTTTAGGTCTGGAGAGCGGATCGGTGGTTCTGTTTAGCTGCGCCACAGATGACGGATCTGCCGAGGGTGCGCCATTACTGGCTTCGTTGTATACCTTACACCATAACGGTTACCACATCTCACAGGTGAGACAGTGACAACACGACGCATTTACGGCGAAATGGCAGTGATTAAAGTTGAATTTCCGGCATTTATTTTCATGTACTGCCAGACGGTGGGCGGGGTATTGTTGCACGGTGTCTTCTGCCAGAGAGGGGGGGGGTATACCGGTTATTACCGAGGGGGTATACCGGTTATTACCGAGGGGGTATACCGGTTATTACAGTGGAAGCATTACCGGTTATTACCAGTAACAACAAGACCCATACAAGATCCTTACAAAATCTTTGACAAGATCCAACCTAAGACCTTAGACCTTAAGGTCAAAGGCAGGAATAGACATGCGTCTATTTTGTTGGTGGTGTTAAAGGAGTGATGTCTTATCGCGCTCTGAAGGGCTGTGCCACTTCAGATATGTGTGTGGTAAGAAGCTCTCTTCGATGACGTGAACAGACCCGTCATCTCGTGACCTTCTAACCCTCGTTAACCCATCGCTACGCTCTGCGACTCGGGTAACTCGACAGCCTACGGCAACAGCGTGTAACGCTGCTCTGTGTGGGTATGCGAACTTGTTCGCCATATGTGGATCGGAGCACGGCGTAGAGGACTGCCTCGCATCTGTCCGGTTCACTCCGGGGCGGCGCGAGCATTCCTTTATACCGCACAGCGGCTCTGTATCGCGTTCTGAGCGCCTTTCTCTTATTGTTGGTGACTTTGTACTGCTTCACTTGCTGCGTTGAATCTAGGGTGTCTGAGAACGCCACACAAACAAATCTCTTGACAATAGATCTAAATTTATAGTATAAGACCGCCTCGAATACAGTATTTACAAAAATATCCTTGACTTATCAGTAAACATAAAAACAAAACTTGACAAAACTCGTTTTAACTGTTAATATGTACATACTGAATGAATAAACATTAATCCGAATATAGGAGAACATTTGAGAACAGCCGCCATCGACTTTAAAGTCGCAACTGCCGAAGAAATCTTTAACGCCTTAGTCCATAACATCACCACTACCTCTGCGCTTTATAGCTTCCAAAACCGTGTTGGTACGAATAAGCGAAACACCAAGAAAGCCCTTGAAATGCTCCGTCAGTACAAATTGGAGCAGAAGCGTAACGCTCGTTACCGCCAGGCAATAAAAACCATTCTCAAGCCTGTAAATCCCCGTATAGCCGCAGGGGAAGAGGTAACTGATATCTTCTCAGATGTCATCAATGGGTATATCTGCCTGTACCGTGATCGCGTGGGAATTGCCCTGCATGAGAAACAGGTATTAGCGCTTATTCTCACCGAGGCTCGCGAAGATCTTAAGAAGTATGGTGTTGATCCCGAGAAACACCGCTAACCCTCGTTTTTAAGACCCGCTGGCACTAGCCATCAAACGAAATCGCCGTAAAACGGCTCCTCACCCCTGATCAATGCCACGATCGCAGGGGCGATCACTTTTATGCATTCGGAGGGAATTTTGAAACTGTCATTAGACGATGAAACATATGCAATTTTACGCGAAGAGTCTGACCGTTTGGGGATGCCTGTTCCCAGGATGATCCGGAACATGTGCCAGAACCTGGCGAAACACATTCAGAAACGCAACGAACAACCACTGACGAACCCACAGGGAGAACAACATGACCGAGACAGTAGAAGCTAAGCCTAATTTTGACCAAGCCGCCAGCCCGTTAAAAGGTATCAAAAACATCATTACACCTTCCGGAGTTGTGATGCGTGTCGCTGCTGTTGATCTACAGTGGTTCAATCACTTTTACACCTTCGAGGCGCAGGGCAAGAAGTGTTACCAGAGCATTAAAACAATAGCTAAGGAGATGGGCCGAGCCGTCTCAGTAGCACAGGAGAGGATCGATAAACTGCAAGCGCTGGGCCTTCTGGATGTGGGTAAAGAGCCGTACAAGGACGGTTGGCGCAATACGTACACCTGTACGCCGATTGATATCATCGTGTCTAGCATGACTGATGCACCAGTGACACCACAAGTTAAGCCGCTGAAAAAATCACAGCTCAATTCCTTGCTGAAGAAGTCCGGACAAGTTGATCCCCGTGCAGTTAACCGTGGGATCAAGGTGATGGCAAAAACTATCGCAAATCGTGATCTCTCTGATGAAGAGGCGATGCAATTTGCTTTTCAGATTGCGACTGAGAAATTAGCCGCGCTTGGGTGGAATATTGAAACACTCATTGAGGAGAGAAATGATCAAGACGAACAGCAACCCGTTACTGATGCCCCTGAGACTGCCGCGCCTGTTGCTGGAGTCGGAGAACCTTTACCTGTTGTGGATGCTGGCAACAATGCTGATTTATCCGGTAGTAATCATTCAGTGATGAATGATCAGCCTGAAAAAGGCAGTAATGATAATGGCAGGCCTGCTTGGTTCCGTGCTGCGTTTAAAGGTAATGGTGACTTAGTTCCTGAGGCGAAAGCATGGGCGCGTTTACGAGGTGCAACGTCTGAAGAAGAGGAGAAACATGAGATATGGAGAGCGCTGGAGATTATAAACCCACTCTTGGATAGTCAATCCAAACCACAATCAGAACCACAACCACAACCACAACCATCTGACCCTTCAACAGCCGCTGACGAAGAAGAGGAAGAATCAGCAGATTATCCGTTTTAACATTTGGAGGAATATTGTGTGATGTTGCCAACGGCCTAAGCGCCGAAGAAGAAAATCAGCTTTCTCGCCTGTTCTCCATCCTGGAGAACCCGACATACAAATCCCGGTCTCAACCATCTGATCCGGAAACGCAAAGAAAAGCTCGTTTGCTATTGAATCGTGGGTTTTCACCGCAAATTGTCGCTAATACACTAGATCTTCCGTTCGCTGAAGTCTGGCGGCTCGCACGTCAAAAACAAGCGGTGACCTGGGCGATGATGACACCGACAACCCGGACAGAATTTGTCCGTGAAATGTGGTCACATCGGATGCACCCGGAACAGATCCGCAAGCGTTGCGATGGTCTGTCATACGTCAGCCTTCGATATTACCTTCACAATGCAGGGATCACCGACGCTGAAATGTTGGGGTACTACCCAGACGTTTTCGCCAATATTTGCAAGCTGCCGACAGTGAAGAAGAAGCGCACTAAGCGTAAATCCAAATAATCCCACATCGGGAGCCAATGAACTTTGAAGCAATCTTTTCTTACCTGCCCGTTGTCTGGCTGGCGTATCGCTGTGCCCGTGATGGGCTGATCCTCTTGCTGCGAAGCAGTGACGTTGCCCGTCATCGCCTTGCGACAAAAATCCTACTTTGGAGACACCAAAAAAATGAAAAACGTAAACGACATCCGCGCCGATATTCTCGCTGCAATGCAGGCCGCTGCCGAACCGGAGAGCGGAGATCTGAATAAAAGCGCCGATCAGGTTCTGGCTGATGCTATCGAGGGATATCTGGCCGCTTCGACTGCAACAGTCAGCAAGTCAACCCCGAAAGCAAAGACCATAAAGGAAAAAGGGATCGCTCTGTGCCACCAGGCCCAAGGTTATAGCGCTAATCTGCGTCCGGTAAGTCTCATGATGAAGGCAAGTCTTGATGAGCTAACACCTGAACAACGCGCCGCGCTTGACCGTCTGGGTTACGATATCAATCAGGGGGTGTGATGTCTGGCACAAATAAGATTGTTACCAGCACCGTTAATGAAATCTCGTGGATCACAGACGATGCCTCATATCAAAAAGCCAAAAAGAAGATTATTTCGCTTAAGGCTGCTCATGAGAAACCAGCTAAAGCGCTTGAGAAGGCCCAGAAGCGGACCGTTCAGAGCGAAGGCAAAGCAGCACTAGCCGCAGCGAAAGCCCAGACAGCGAAGCTACGCCAGGCTGAACAATTGTCAAAACAGCAACAGAAACAAGCTCAGATACAAGCCAAAATGGAGCGGGACGCAATCGCCCACGCCAATAAAATGACCTCATTACAGGCTCGCCAGTTATCTCAGCAGGAGCAGGCAGCTCGTCAATCTGCCAGACTAGCGGCGATATCTGCAAAAGTGCAGGCCGCAGCCAGATCACGAGCGATGACCTACAATCCCAACATGCCTGGAGTTCACTCCGATCCATCTCTGGTGGCACGTCAGACTGAAGCAATGAACCGTGGTCACGGCGCTGTTGCTGCTGACATCGCAGCCACCAAAAAGGCGATGGCCCTGGAAGAGAAGCTCCAGCGTGAGAAAGAAGCAGCACTCAAACGTGAAGTAACCTACTACAACAGCTTGAGAAAGTCGGCTCTGACTCTGGCAAACGTGAACGGCGCTGACGTTGCTACCAGGTACAAAGCCATCAGTGCAGCAAAAGAGGCACTTAAAGCCCAGAAAGAAGAGCGCTATACGGTTGAAGAAACCCGCTTCGAAATGGCTCGTATCACCACAGAATTACGCAAGCAGGCTCGTCTGCAACAGCGTATTACCCGTGAGCAGAAAGCCGCAGGTGTTCGTGCTGGTCGTGTACGCACAGATGGTCGTGGTGGGGGGGCAGGTCTTGCAGCCGCTGGTGTTATCGGTGGTGCGTCGTTAGTGGGTAGTATGGGCGTTTCTCGTGTCGGTCAGACCCTCCAGGGAAGCCTTGAGCGTTCTCGCGATGTGAAAAAACTCCAGCAGTACGGGATCAGCAACCTTGAGTTCGCTGCACTTCAGGATCTCTCGATGAGCCGTGTTGGTTACTCACTGAGTGCTGACAAGCTGGCTGACCTCAACAAGGACACAACCGAAAAGGCCGGGGAATTGTTGAACACCGGCTCTTTCAAACGTAACAAGAAAACTGGACAGGTGAATTTCAGCGGCGGTGGCGAGTTCGCAGATATCATCAACAATGTGCTGACCTCCACCAACGGCAACCAGAAGGTAGCACAGAAGGTGATCGGAGAACTGCAAAAGCTGGATTTTCCGACCTTCATCACTTACCTGAAACAGTTGCAGAAAACTTTCAAATGGACGGACAACCAGACCCGGCACCTGGCTGAGGCTGTGAATGATGGTTCGGTCTTCCTCGAAGTGTTCAATGATGAGGGGCAGGGACTTATCCAGCGTATGCATCAACTCGCTTCTGAAGGATGGACCCTATCTGATGCACAGCAAGCCAACCTCGATAAGCTGGCGTCATTGGGTGCTGAGTACAACCGAGTGCAAACCAGCCTTGCAGATCATTTCTCAGCCTCGTTTGTTGAAGGCTTGGGGCAGTACGCTGCCAATACTGACACTCTACGTCAGAATATGACTGGATTGATCCCAATTTCCGATGCCCTCGGCGTTGCACTTGGTGAGCTAACCACCAACATTCTCTCCTTCGCTGGTCGAGTCGGTGAAGAACTCAAGAAAGGCGCGACATTGCCGGATGCGGTTTATACGAGCGTGGTAGATGACTCCGCAAACGGTGCTGCCGATTGGATTAAGGAAAAGACCGGCTTTGATCCACGTAGCATCGGTCAGACTCTGAAACAGATTTACCCATGGCTGGATAGTTCCGCTCCGAGCAATATCGGCACAGGCACGGCGTATAACGATCCAGCGCTAGCATTAAACGTTCCTGGCCTGAACTATCTGACACTACAACCTCAGCAACCAACGTTTACGGTTCCGACAATTGACAGCATGACGCAGCGACAGCCGATCCCTGTCAGTGTTACCGGGCAAGCGAACATTAATCAGCAGATGGATGTGTTTGTCCATGACGATAAGATCGCAGGGCTGGTTGATACCAAGATAAGGGAAAACAACCAGGCGCAGAATAACCTCATCCTTGGGATTGCAGACTAAAATCATCGTCCCGTCAAAAATGACGCAGTAAATTGGCCCACACGAGAGAGGGCCGTTAAATTCGCCATGTTATTGTTTTTTTTGTTGCAAATGATAATCATTCGTGTTAAAATGATTGCATAGGGTGATGATTTTAATTGTATGTGCGTACAACAGCCGTTGTCATTCTTTCTCCTTACTTAAAGTGCCTGTGTGAACACCGTGCGGGCCTTTTCTCATACAGCCAATATCCGCATCCTCTCACGGTAAGGTTAGGCCATTGCCGCTGGCTGTATCAGAAAAGAATTTCTCCGACCTTGGACGGGGATTTGCCAAAGCCCTTTCATCCTCGGAAGGCCGTCTTGCCAGACGAAAACTGGCATTGAGTGCGGCAGCGAAGATATGAGGTCTCCCGCTGCTGTGCTCCCTCATTCCTGAAGCGTGACCTATCGATCATGCTTTCAAATCTCTCCATCAGAAGACACCATCGTGAAGCGATTAGCAATGCATGTTGCTAACCCGTAAACGGGTGAATTTCATCATCTCCGATGATCTACCAACCGGGGCAGGCGTTTTCCTGCCTCCGGCTCTTTTTCTGCATGGAACACGAATAAAAAAATGCCGTCCGATGGACGGCATTTTTTCAACTCTACCCGGCATATTCGCCGGATTATAAAAACTGTATGGAGATACAAAATATGGCATTCGAATACGAAAGCAAAACCCCACAGGATGTATTGGTTTATACCGATTCACCGATCTTTCATAAGCGCACCGTAATCCTTGATCTGGCTGCTGACGTGACTTGTGGTGATGTGATTAACCCGACCACTGGCGCGGCATACGTTGCAGCCGATGCTGATAACTGTGCTGTAGCTCTGCAAAATCAAGTCGCTGGCGATGCCCGTAGCCTTGTTATCAGTGATACCCAATGCGTGTTCAATCCATCAGGTCTGGTTGTAGCGGGTGCTGCGAAAGATGCTGCTTACGCTGCCCTCGTTAAGCAAGGCAACCGCATTGCTGACGCAAACACCGCAATCTAATCAAGGAGAGATAACAATATGAAATTAAGTGATTTTACTAACCTTTCCGGTCAGTTCGTGAAGCCAAGCGGCGAGGGGTTCCTTCTGTCCAGCCTGGGGATCTTTACCAGCCGTCCAAGTGACACACAAATCATCGCGCTCGACACACTGGAAGATGTGCAGCGTGAAGTGACTAAATCAGTTGCCCGTTATGGTTCTGAAATGTCGGGTCTAAACTTCCCTAAAGCGGCTAACGTGACCGTTCAGGCTCCACTGCATGTCTACAGCTCAACCATCACTAGCCAGGATTGGCAGGGGAAACGTCAGCCGGGAACAAATCGCCAGATGACCGCTGAAGATGTAGTTGCTAGTCATACCCTGAAGCACTACCTGCAAACCCGCCGTGACGTAGAATTCCAGATGGCGCAGAGTCTTTTGCATAACGTGACTGAAGCAACGCATTTACGCGAAGGCCCAACCATTCACTGGGACCAGTTCTGGGGTATTAACCAGCCGTCTGCTGTGGTGAAAACTGGCATCAGTGCCAACGTCATTACTGAGATGCAGAATGCTGTCACGCTACTGAAGAAAAATCTGGGTGGCTGGTCTTCCAGCATCAAGCAGGTTTATCTGCTGGCGAGTCCGAGTCTTTTCACCGCCATTCAAGGCAACCCAACCGCATATCAGGCGGCTCTGTTTGGTGCTACGTCCCGTGACATCATTTTCCCTGACACTTTGGGCGCATATGATCGATACAACATTGGGCGCGTAACTGTAGTGCAGGTTGACGATCCGCTATACGGCATTGCAGATGGTGAAGGCTACATGCTGGCGACGTTCTCCAATGTTGTTGAAGGCGACCTTTCACCTTATATGACTTATCAGACTCCGGCGAGCCGTCATGCTGAAGTTGCTAATGGTCCGGTTTATCCGTCTTACCATTACGTTCTGCGTGATAAGTTCATGAACTATGAGGTGGTCAGTGAGTTATCACAGATTCAGATCCCAATGCGTCCGGACTTCGTTCTGAAGGTCACTATGGACGACGCAGCGTAAGACAGCGGATTTTGGGGGCGCATTGCCCCCGCTGCTGGCGAGGCAAAGAAGAGGAGATACATATGAAATTAGCTTTGATCGGTACTGGCAACATGCCGCTGATGCAGTGGATTCTGGACGGTAAAGGCGATGATGCGATCATCAACATGTCAGCGTTAGCACGCAGGCTTGAGTGTAGTCGTTCCAGCCTTCTTGACCGCATCCATACGCATGGATTCGACAGCGCTATCAGGTACTACTTGAGCGAACAGCGACAACGAAAACTGAAAACATGAGAGCCGGGTTAATCCCGGCTTTTTTTTTAGCGCTTTTTATTCGATTGGGAAACAACCGAACCAGCTAAGGTTTTAGTAACCTCGCTTGAGCGTGGGTTTTTCAGTGCTGCGGATGCTTTGGCTTCCATGTTTGCGCCAGTCTGATTTTTTGTTCCTACTTGTGATAGCACCGAACCCGCTAAACTTTTCTGAATCGCAGAGGCGTTTGGGTTGTTTAGAGTCTCTGCTGCCAGATGTGCTACATCTTTCGAGGATTGCTTATCATTGTTCGCCATTTCAACACCTATTCACAGGATGGATTTTTGGATATATTGTATTTGTTATATCAATAAACACAATATGTAGTGGTTATGATAGAAACGAAGCGGCAAGATTAGCAAGCTCGGAAAAAAGTTTTTACTGGTTTTATGACCAGTGTCAATTGTTTGATAACTGACCGTTTACGAAGCGGTAGAGAAGTCATATAGGTAGTATGCAGGCATAAGCTTGTAATACTCAGGACAAACCAAATGGCAGATAACTTACAGCGTCGGCAGCCAGAAGATAAACGTTTCATCAGCTTGAGTGAATCTTGGGAAGTAGCATATTGGACCCAAGCGTTGGGTGTTACTGAATCTCAGCTTAGGGCTGCTGTTAGAGCTGTTGGTAATGGCACCGCTAAGGTAAGAGCACATCTAGGTAAATAGGTTTGTGAAGGCATATTCAACTGTGCTGTTGAGGCTGGGGAAACCCGGCCTTTTTTGTGTTCGGTGTTTGGTACTGTGAGCCACAACTTGAGACACAAGCTGGGACACAGAGCATTTTTTAAGGTTGTGTCTTTGGCTTCCCGCTGGCATGATCCAGAACAGGGATTAACGGGACGTTAATCGCAAGCTTTTGATTTTATTTTATTTGACTCGGGGTGCCCTTCTTTGTGAAGGCTGAGAAATACCCGTATTACCTGATCTGGATAATGCCAGCGTAGGGAAGTCAGATGCCTTCCCGGTCATCGCTTCTTCACGCAAGGCAGGAGCGAACCCATGCAGCCTGACCTGCTCGATTTACACGTATTACACCACTTCCGAACCCGTTCTCCGCTGACCCATTGTATGACCAACGATGTCGTACAGACCTTTACGGCCAACGTTCTGCTCGCGCTTGGCGCATCACCCGCGATGGTGATTGAGGCCGAAGAGGCTGAACAGTTTGCCGCGATCGCCGATGTGCTGCTGATTAACGTTGGCACGCTGACTTCACCGCGCGCCCAGTCGATGCGCCGGGCGATTGAGAGCGCGGTGGCGGCAGGCAAGCCCTGGACGCTGGACCCGGTTGCCGTGGGCGCCCTGACGTTCCGCACTCGTTTTTGCCATCAAATTCTTGCCCTGAAACCGGCCGCCATTCGCGGCAATGCCTCTGAAATTCTTGCCCTTGTCGGAATGAGCGCGGGCGGGCGCGGCGTTGATACGACCGATACCGCCGCCAGCGCGGTGTCCGCCGCACAGGCGCTGGCTCGCCAGACCAATGCCGTTGTGGTCGTCACCGGCGAGGTGGATTACATCACTGACGGGCAACGTACCCGCACGGTCACGGGCGGCGATCCGCTGATGACGCGCGTGGTGGGCACCGGATGCGCGCTCTCTGCCGTTGTGGCGGCGAGCTGCTCGCTGCCGGGCGATCGGATGGATAACGTCACCGCCGCCTGCGGATGGATGAAGCGGGCCGGAACGGTCGCCGTTGCGCAGTCGCGTGGGCCAGGCAGTTTTGCCAGCGCGTTCCTGGATGCGCTCTATATGCTGGAGGAGCAGGCATGAAGCGGATTAACGCCCTGACCATTGCCGGCACCGATCCCAGCGGCGGCGCGGGTATCCAGGCTGACCTGAAAACCTTCTCGGCCCTTGGCGCGTACGGCTGCTCGGTCATTACCGCGCTGGTGGCGCAAAACACGCGCGGCGTGCAGTCGGTCTACCGTATTGAGCCGGATTTTGTTGCCGCACAGCTGGATTCGGTGTTCAGCGACGTCCGCATCGATACCACCAAGATCGGCATGCTGGCCGAGACCGACATAGTGGAAGCGGTGGCCGAGCGGCTTAAGCGCTATCAGGTACAAAACGTGGTGCTGGATACCGTCATGCTGGCAAAAAGCGGCGATCCGCTGCTCTCCGCCTCCGCCGTCGAGACGCTGCGCAATAAGCTGTTGCCGCAGGTGGCGCTCATTACGCCCAATCTGCCGGAAGCCGCCGCGCTGCTGGGCACATCGCACGCGCAAACTGAACGCGAGATGAAAGCGCAGGGGAACGCGCTGCTGGCAATGGGCTGCGGCGCGGTGCTGATGAAAGGCGGACACCTGGATGATGCCGAAAGTCCGGACTGGCTCTTTACCCGCGACGGCGAAGTACGCTTTACCGCGCCGCGCGTGCAGACCAAAAACACCCACGGTACGGGCTGTACGCTCTCTGCCGCGCTGGCGGCGCTGCGTCCACGGCATGACGGCTGGGCCGATACGGTGCGCGAAGCGAAAATCTGGCTCTCCGCGGCGCTGGCAAAAGCCGATACTCTGGAAGTGGGTCACGGTATTGGGCCGGTTCATCATTTTCATGCATGGTGGTAACCCAGTATACTGGCAGGAAACACCACGCCTGAGAAAACAGAGATGGAACAAGCGCATACCCGGTTAATCGCTCAACTGAATGAACGGATCGCCGCGCCTGACAACACGCCGCTGTACCTGAAATTTGCCGAAACGGTAAAAAATGCGGTGCGAAGCGGCATGTTAGAGCACGGGAATATTTTGCCCGGCGAGCGCGATCTGAGCCAGTTAACCGGGGTGTCGCGCATCACCGTGCGAAAAGCGATGCAGGCGCTGGAGGAAGAGGGCGTGGTGACGCGTTCCCGTGGCTATGGCACGCAAATCAACAACATCTTTGAATATTCGCTGAAAGAGGCGCGCGGCTTTTCCCAGCAGGTGGTGCTGCGCGGTCAAAAGCCGAATACGCTATGGGTCAACAAGCGGGTGGTGAAATGCCCGGAAGAGGTCGCAAACCACCTGTCGATCCCGCCGGACAGCGAAGTCTTTTTGCTCAAGCGCATTCGCTATGTGGATGACGATGCGGTGTCGATTGAAGAGTCCTGGGTGCCGGTTGGGCTCATTCCCGATGCGGATGCGATTGGCATTTCGCTGTACGATTACTTCCGCAGTCAGAATATTTTTCCGCAGCGTACCCGTTCACGGGTCAGCGCCCGCATGCCGGACAGCGAGTTTCAGGCGCACATTAAGATGGACGAAAAAATACCGGTGCTGGTGATCAAGCAGGTCGCGCTTGACCAACAGCACCGGCCGATTGAGTACAGCATCAGCTACTGTCGCAGCGATCTATACGTCTTTGTGTGCGAGGAATAATTCGTCGCGAGTCGGGGCGCAGTCCCCGCCGCGGTGGCTGACCACCCAGGACGCCACGGCATTCCCCAGCAGAACGGCGTCTGCCAGCGACCATCCCGCCGCCAGCCCGGCAAGCGTGCCGCCCGCGTGGCTATCGCCAGCGCCAATGGTATCCACCACCGTGGCCGGAAATGCCGGAACAACGCCCGAGACGTCACCGTCATACCACGCGGCTCCGTCTTTATCATGCCGCACAATCAGCCCGGCACCAAAGCGATGCTGCCACTCCGAACCCAGATTTTCAGCCGCTACACCCAGTCGTTCGGCTGCGATCTCCGCTTCCTGACGATTAAGCGACACAATCGGCCTGCAGGTCATAATTCGCGCCATCAGCGCGTCGGGGATATCCGCGATGCGGGGACCGAAATCAATAAAGGCCGTCACGTCCTGCAACCCCTCCAGCCAGCGCGTCAGCAGCTCGCCGCACGGCGAGGCCAGCTGATAGCCGGATAAATAGACCAGGCTGTTCGACGGGATGTTAAGCACATCAAGCCAGCGCTGCTGCCACTGGTTCTCCACGCCGCTAAAGGACATAAAGGTGCGCTCGCCGTCTGGCTCCACCAGCGCCAGGCACCAGCCGTTATCGCCGGTTTCGGCCTCGATGGCGCTGTGCAGATCCTGCTTCGCCATGGCGTTGCGGATGATATCCGCCCACACGCCGTGGCCGACGGGCAGAGCGTTTTGCGCCGTAATGCCGAGCCGTTTCAGGGCGATGGCGATATTCAGCGCGCAGCCGCCAATATTCACGCCCTGCTGTTTGAGCTCGATATCGCACCCGCGCCAGGGCAGGGCGTAGGCGTCGGCGATGACGTCAATCACCGCTGCGCCCAGCACCGTTACCGGACGCGTGGCGTGCAGGGTGTCGAGACGTTGGGCAAATGAATTCATACGCCCTCCCTTTGCTCCCGGTAGTGCAGCAGTTTCTCGCAATAGTGGCCGAAATCGAGCCGGTTGACGGCGTCGAGTTCGGCTTTTAGCGTCGGGTCAATCGCCTGCACGCCGTGGAGCGCGCCGCAGATGGCCGTCGCCATTGCGCCAATGGTGTCGGTATCGCCGCCCAGATTGGCGCATAAAATGGCGCAGCGGTTTGGGTCGGTTCCCGCCAGTTCGACCATCGCAATGGCCGCCGGAACGGACTCAACGGTGCTGGTTCCGGCCCCCACGAGCTGGTACACCTGCTCGCTGGCGGACTCAACCCCGTTGGCTTCCCGCACGGTCTTAAGCGCCAGCTCAATACGTGCCGCCAGCGACGCGCTGAAGGTGGTGGTTTTCGCCTCCTGTGCATAGCGGGCGATACCCGGCAGCGCATCGACGATGTTCTGCCAGCTTTCGCCGTCGACGGCGCGGGAAACCGCCCAGGCAATCACGACCGCGCCGGCAATGGCGAGATCGGATTTATGGGTCGGGCTGGAGGCCAGCGCCACCTGCTCAACAAAGTGCTCCAGACGCGTGGCCGGAAGCAGGCAGCCCAGCGGGGAGGCGCGCATAGCCGCCCCGTTGGTCACGCCGTTGTTTTCCAGTTCGCTGACCGGTTTCCCGTCGCGAATCGCGTTAAGCGCGATTTTGGAGGTCGGGCCGAGCACGTTCTTATTAAACGCATCGAAATCGAGCGCCCAGCTAAGAATATGCTTGCCGATAACGTCCGCGTTGATGTCTCCCTCACACTCAATAATCGCGTCCGCCAGGCACAGCGCCATTGAGGTATCGTCGGTGAACTCTGCCTGTTTGAAATAGCAGGCCGCATTATTCTCTGCCGGGCCGGGTAAAAAGCGGTCGATCCAGCCGAAGTGCGCTTTGACGCGCTTTCTCGGCCACAGCTCCGACGGCATGCCCATCGCATCCCCTAACGCCTGCCCGTAAAGAGCACCGAGAACACGTTCTTGTTTCATTTAACTTCCCCTTGTGTCAGCGCGGCATCGCCATCAACCACCTCAATTGCGGTGATCTCTTTATCCGATTCGCGGAAAAACAGCATAAACAGCACGGCAATCACGGCAATCATGATTGCACCAAACGCCCACATTCCGGCCCAGTTGAAGGTCAGCCCATTCACCGGCTCTTTGTATGCGAACATTTTTTCCATCATCACGCCGCCCAGGCGGTAGCCCAGCAGGCTCCCAAAGCCCTGGCAGCACAGCGTAATCAGGCCCTGCGCGGCGGTGCGCATGTGCACCGGCGCTTTTTTATCCACGTAGATGTACGCGGTGACGTAGTAGAAGTCGTAGCTCACGCCGTGCAGCAGAATGCCGAGGAACAGCAGGGCGTAGGTGAAGTACTGTTCCGCTCCGCCGTACACGAAGAACCCGTAGCGGATGGCGGCGGTGATCAGACCCAGCAGTAAGACCTTCTTAATACCAAAGCGTTTGGTAAAGAACGGCAGCGCCAGCATAAAGAAGATTTCGGAGAACTGGCCGAGCGTCATCCAACCGGTGGCGTTTTTCATCCCCACTTCGGTGAGATAGCCGTTGGCGAAGATGTAGTAGAAGGCCAGCGGCATGGCGAACAGGAACGAGCAGAAGAAGAACACCAGGAAGTTTTTGTCGCGCAGCAGGATCAGCGCGTCCAGCCCCAGCATCACTTTGATATCCAGCTTGCCGGTGCTCTTCGGCGGGGTGTTCGGCAGGAACAGGGCAAAGACGCCGAGCAGGGCGGAGCTGGCTGCGGTCATCAGCAGCGGGATATTGGTATCGGAAATGTCGCTGTAGCCCAGCATCTGCGGCAGGAAGCCGCACGCCAGCCCGGAGGCGATCCAGCCGATGGTGCCCATCACGCGGATGCGCGGGAAATCGGCCTCGACGTCGTCCACGTTGGCGAAGGCAATGCTGTTGGTCAGCGCGATGGTCGGCATATAGGTCAGGGAGTAAACCAGCAGCAGCGGGAAGAAGGTGCTGAACTGGGTTTGCTGGGCGGCGAAGTACATCAGAATCGCACCGGCGAACATCAGCACCGCCAGCACTTTCTGGGCGGCGAAGAAGCGGTCCGTCAGCGAGCCGACCAGAATCGGTGAAAGGATAGCGGCAATGGCGGTACAGGCGTAAGACCAGCCGATTTCCCCGGCGGTAAAACCGCTTTTGCTCAGCCACAGCCACAGCGGCACAAACCAAGCGCCCCAGATAAACCATTCAACAAACATCATGAATGACAGTTGGACTTTCGTTTTCATTTTTTAATCCTGCATGTCAGAGAGGGTACGCCTTTAACATACCACTCAATAATACCTTTTAAATACCTTTGTGGCGATTGTTTGATCAATGTAACAGTTTTGTTGTACACGAATCGAGCCAGCAGATTGTGCTGAAAAAAAATGCAAAGGGTGGAAAATCTGTTAAGTCGGTACCAGGCTTAGTCTGCCCATAAAAGATGGGACTGGATAAACACACACCGACACGACGTCGGACTTACGGGAGTATCACATGACTGATATTGCGCAGTTGCTTGGCAAAGACGCCGACAGCCTTTTACAGCATCGTTGTATGACCATTCCAGCCGACCAGCTGTATCTGCCTGGTCATGACTACGTTGACCGCGTGATGATCGATAACAACCGTCCGCCTGCGGTCCTGCGAAATATGCAGACGCTCTACAACACCGGGCGGCTCGGCGGTACCGGGTACCTCTCTATTCTGCCGGTGGACCAGGGCGTTGAGCACTCGGCGGGCGCCTCTTTCGCGGCGAATCCGCTCTACTTCGATCCGAAGAACATTGTTGAGCTGGCGATTGAGGCGGGCTGTAACTGTGTCGCCTCCACCTACGGCGTGCTGGCTTCGGTTTCGCGTCGCTATGCCCACCGCATTCCGTTCCTCGTGAAGCTGAACCACAACGAAACCCTCAGCTACCCTACCGAATATGACCAGACCCTCTACGCCAGCGTCGAGCAGGCGTTCAACATGGGGGCGGTGGCGGTAGGGGCGACCATCTATTTCGGTTCTGAGCAGTCTCGTCGTCAGATTGAAGAGATCTCCGCGGCGTTTGAGCGCGCGCACGAGCTGGGTATGGTCACCGTACTGTGGGCGTATTTGCGCAATAACGCGTTCAAGAAAGACGGCGTGGATTACCACGTGTCGGCCGACCTGACCGGGCAGGCGAACCACCTGGCGGCGACCATCGGCGCGGATATTGTGAAGCAGAAAATGGCCGAGAATAACGGCGGCTATAAGGCGGTGAACTTTGGCTATACCGACGATCGCGTTTACAGCAAGCTGACCAGCGATAACCCGATCGACCTGGTGCGCTACCAGCTGGCGAACTGCTACATGGGCCGTGCGGGGCTGATTAACTCCGGCGGCGCAGCGGGCGGTGATACCGACCTGTCAGACGCGGTGCGTACGGCGGTTATCAACAAACGCGCGGGCGGCATGGGGCTGATCCTTGGCCGTAAGGCGTTTAAGAAATCGATGGCCGACGGCGTGAAGCTGATCAATGCGGTGCAGGACGTCTATCTGGATAGCAAAGTCACGATTGCCTGACGCCTCCATCTCCCTCTCCCTGTGGGAGTGTACGGTCCGGGGACATAGTGAACACTTGTTCGGGGACATGGTAGACACTTACAACTAAGGCATAAGAACCCGTTTATGGAGTCGCTTATGCCCTGGGATGCGAGAGATACCATGTCATTACGTACCGAGTTTGTTTTGTTCGCCTCGCAGGACGGGGCGAACATCCGTTCCCTCTGCCGTCGCTTCGGCATTTCACCTGCCACCGCCTACAAGTGGCTTCGCCGCTGGGCGGAGGAAGGTGCCGCCGGCCTTCAGGACCGGCCCCGCATACCGCACCATTCCCCGAACCGCTCATCTGACGACATCACAGCCCTGCTGCGCATGGCCCATGACCGCCATGAGCGCTGGGGCGCCCGCAAGATAAAGCGCTGGCTCGAGGACCAGGGGCACCGCATGCCCGCCTTCAGCACCATCCATAACCTGATGGCCCGCCATGGTCTGCTGCCGGGCGCTTCACCGGGCATTCCCCCCACGGGACGGTTCGAACATGACGCGCCGAACCGCCTCTGGCAGATGGATTTTAAGGGCCACTTTCCCTTTGGCGGCGGCCGCTGCCATCCGCTCACCCTGCTGGACGACCACTCCCGCTTTTCCCTGTGCCTGGCGCACTGTACCGATGAACGGCGCGAGACCGTGCAGCAGCAGCTGGTCAGCGTGTTTGAGCGTTACGGCCTGCCGGACCGGATGACGATGGACAACGGCTCACCGT